>DATJSB010000256.1:0-31260 GCA_035504315.1 Occallatibacter sp. | reverse complement strand
ACCCGCGGGTCCTTCAACTCGGCGAAATACTGCAGGGGATTGTCCATATCCCCTTGTCGCCGCTTTCAGCCACGCTGCATATAGCAACCCGGATGATACCAACCCAGATGCCTGCCCAACTTATATGCGTCGGCCCTGGGGGTGTGGCCTATGAAAATCCTGTTATCATGCGGGCATTGCATGCAGCAGCCCCTTACACCTAGATCGGCCGGGGAGCGCTTTCGCCGAGCGCTCGAGGCTGAAAAGCCCCTGCAGGTCGCCGGAGCCATCAATGCATATACCGCGCGGCTCGCGCAGGCGGCAGGTTTTCGCGCGCTCTATCTCTCCGGCGGAGGCGTGGCTGCCAACTCGCTCGGCCTGCCGGACCTCGGCATCAGCACCATGGAAGACGTGCTCACCGACGTCCGCCGCATCACCGATACCACCGATCTGCCGCTGCTCGTCGACATCGATACCGGCTGGGGCTCGGCCTTCAACATCGCGCGCACCATCCGCCAGATGATTAAGTCCGGAGCGGCCGCCGTCCATATCGAAGACCAGGTGGGCGCCAAACGCTGCGGCCATCGCCCCGGCAAGGAACTCGTCGCCGCCGATGAAATGTGCGACCGGATCAAGGCGGCAGTAGACGCACGCACCGATGATGCCTTCGTCATCATGGCCCGCACCGATGCGCTGGCCAACGAGGGACTGGCTGCGGCCATCGCGCGCGCCCAGGCGTACGTTGCCGCCGGCGCCGACATGATCTTCGCCGAGGCCGTCACCGAACTCCCGATGTACACCGAGTTCCGCCGCGCCGTGGGCGTGCCTATTTTGGCCAATATCACCGAGTTCGGCCAAACCCCGCTGTGGACCCGCGACCAGCTCGCCCAGGCCGGCGTCGATATCATCCTCTATTGCTGCGCCGCCTACCGCGCCATGAACGCCGCCGCGCTCAAGGTCTACGAAACCATTCGCGCCGAGGGCACGCAAAAGAGCGTTGTTCCGCTCATGCAAACCCGCGCCGACCTCTACAGATACCTCGACTACCACGCCTACGAACAAAAGCTGGATGAGCTGTTTGCCAGGGGCAAAGAGTCGAAGTAGACATCTGCGCAGTCAATCCGTTACGTTGAAGCTCTCTGAGGTCAACGATGACTGAGAGCATTGCTTCTCCTGTTTTCAAACCCAAAAAATCGGTCGCCCTTTCGGGCACCGCGGCCGGCGAAACCGCCATCTGTACGGTAGGACAGAGCGGCAACGACCTGCACTACCGCGGCTACGACATTGTCGATCTGGCAGCGCACTGCGAATTCGAAGAGGTTGCCCACCTGCTGGTGCACGGCAAGTTGCCCACCGCCGCCGAGCTCGCAGCCTATAAGGCGCGGCTCGTCTCGCTGCGCGAATTACCGGCGCAGGTGGCGCTGGCGCTGGAGTTGTTGCCCGCCTCGACGCACCCCATGGACGTGCTGCGCACCGGAGTCTCGGTGCTGGGCTGCGTTCGTCCTGAGAGAGATGCGCACACGCCCGAAGGCGCACGCGCCATCGCCGATGCTCTGCTGGCCTCGCTGCCCTCGATGCTGCTCTACTGGCACCATTTTGTTCATCACGGCAGGCGTATCCCGATTGAAGCCGCTGACGAATCGATTGCGGGACATTTCCTCGATCTGCTGCACGGCAGGCAGGCGCCGCCCGAGTGGGTTGCGGCCATGCAGGCCTCGCTCATTCTCTACGCCGAGCACGAGTTCAACGCCTCGACGTTTACCGCGCGCGTCATCGCCGGCACCGGCTCCGACCTGCATTCAGCCATTGCCGGAGCCATCGGCGCATTGAAGGGCCCCAAGCACGGCGGCGCCAACGAAGTCGCGCTCGAGATCCAGCTGCGCTACGCGTCTCCCGATGAAGCTGCCGACGACATCGCTCGCCGCATCGCGGCACACGAAGTCATCATCGGCTTCGGCCATCCCGTTTACACCATCAGCGACCCGCGCAGCGACATCGTCAAGAAGCGAGCGCAAACCCTGGCCGTCGATTCCGACAGCAGGCGCCTTTACTCGATTGCCGAGCGCATCGAGAACACGATGCACGAGGCCAAGCGCATGTTCCCTAATCTCGACTGGTACTCGGCCGTGGCCTATCACCTGATGCGCATCCCGGTGCGCATGTTCACGCCGCTGTTTGTAATGGCGCGAACGGCGGGCTGGTGCGCGCACGTCATCGAGCAGCGCCACGACGGCAAGATCATCCGCCCTTCGGCCAGCTACACCGGGCCGGAGGATTTGAAGTTTGTTCCGATTGAGGAACGAGGGTAGCGGTTTGCCGCGACCGGAGGGAGCAGGGGCCTTCAGGCCCCTAAATTCAGCAACCAGCAAGACAGGGCTTCAGCCCCGGGCCTTTCCGTCCCCGCCTTAAACCGTGTACGCCCCGATGCGCGTCTCGCGGCTGGTGAGCGCGTCGCAGGCACGGTCCAGAACTTCGTAATCCTGGTCGTGCTCCTTGCGAAAGGCGCGAAAGTCCTCTTCGCTCTTCCATCGGTCGATGGTGAGGTAGCAGCACGGCACGTAGGCATCGCGCAGCAGTTCGGTGCCCAGGTAGCTGGGCGAGGTGCGGAAGAGCTGGGCCCAGGAGCCCTCTGGCGAGTAGGCGGCTTCAAACCCAGCGATCTTGTCTTCAGCGATCTCGAACTGCCACACCACCACGAACATGCGACTCCCCGGGCTACTCCAATCGATGTATCCAATGGTAGCGCAGCAGGCTTAGAGATCAGGGATCGGTGAATGGGTGGTCGGTGGTTGGTGATCGTTAAGCGGCGGTCAGGGCCGGTGCTGAGCCAGTCGCCTGATCTACGGGTTTCAATGGGACGGAAAGTTCTTTAAGCCTGTGTTAAACCCTTTCAGAAAACCAAATTGAGGAATGGGAACTTCTTATTACGCAGGAGGATGAAAATGAAACGCGCTTTTGCAGCGGTTTGCTGCATTGTATTTCTGCCCCTTCCGGCCTTGGCCCGGGAAAAGCACGCGCCCGCAACCCCAATGACCGACCAGCAATTCATCGACCTCGCTGCACAGACTGACATGCTTGAAGCGCACCTGGGCCAGATGGCCCAAAATCAGGCTGTGGGTCAGGACGTTAAGAGCTACGCCGAGACGCTGGTGACCGACCCCACGAAAGACTACCAGCAGTTGACCGAGATGGCCACCAAAGACAACTTCAGCGTTCCCAAAGGTCTCGATTCAGAGCGCGACAAGATGATTGAGCCCTTCGACAAACTCAAAGGCAACGCATTCGACAGTCGCTACATCCACGAGACGATCGAGGGCTATACCAAGGCCATCGACGTCTACACCCGGGAGTCGAAAGACGCCCAGAACAGCGACATAAAGAACTACGCTGCCGCAACTTTGCCCACGCTCAACAAGCAACTCGACGGCGCAAAGGACCTGGAGAAGAAAATCGACAAGAAATAACCTGAATCTGGCGGCGCGAGGGTTATGGTCTCCCAGGTCTCAAAAGCGAGACCTGGGGCACCCGGCCTTAGAAGAGATTCGAGACCGTAAATCTGAAAGGCTACACCCATCCCGCATCGATCACGTAACTCTGATTCGTGATGGCGCTCGAGTCGTCGGCCGCGAGGAACAGTACTAATCGCGCGACTTCTTCCGGCGCAATCTGCCGTTTGATCGCCTGGTTGCCCATGATCTCTGCCGCATATTCGGGCGTGTAGACCAGGCGCTTCTGCTTCTCGGTGGCGATAGCTCCGGGCATTACGCAGTTGACGCGGATATTATCGCGGCCCAGCTCGTGCGCCAGCGTGCGCGTAAGACCTACGATACCGGCCTTCGCCGTCACGTAGAGCGGCAGGCCGGTGGACGGAATCACCCACGAAATCGAGCTTAAGTTGACGATCGATCCGCCGCCGGTTTTGCGCATCTGCGGCAGAACCGCTTGGATCGTGAAGAATTGCGGCCGCAGATTCACTGCCATCGACTGCTCCCAGAACTCCGGTGTCACATCCTCGATCTTGTGGCGCGTGTCGTTGCCGGCGTTGTTCACCAGAACGTCAATCGCGCCCAGTTCGCCGGCGATCTGCTCGATCGCGCCTTTGAGCGCCGTCAGATCGGCAAGGTCGCAGTGTTTGTAGAGCGGCTTGGGACAGCCCTCGGCAACGAGTTTCTCCACCAGCGCCTGTGCCGGTCCGTCCTGCACGTCGAAAAACGCCACGCGTGCGCCCTGCCGCGAAAATTCAGCCACAATGGCCTCGCCGATGCCCGTGGCGCCGCCGGTCACCAGAACCCTGCGCTCCGCGAGGCTCGGGTAACGGCCAAATCTTGAATCCTTGTCGCCCATAAGTATTTCTCTTGCCGCCGGTTCTCTCGGCCTTCCGAGTGTAGTTCCGCATCCACCTGCCGTACTACGGTTTCGATCTCACCTGCTGGTACAGCGTCTCCCATCTAAAGGTGCATACTTATTACGTAGGTCGTACTATGCCAGAGAAGCCTTCCCCTGTGTCTCTCTGCTGCTGAAACCGGCTGCGCGACCTTCATATTTGCAAATCGTCAGGGGCTGCTATCCATAAGGGCTGCAAACAGTTGCAGCTTTGTTGAACGTGTCAGGCCAGAACGCGAAAAACGCGGCGTTTCCAGATTAGCGATGCCCAGCGCAATTCCCACAAGTTCGCCGGCTCCTGAATGGTCGCGGCGACTTCAGGACTGCGGCTTCGGGATGCAGCAATTCGGGAATTGCCGGGGGCGGTCGGGTAACAGCCCATGGTGCGCCCGCCGCGTAAAGCGATTTGACTGCTGCTGAGTTTGGGGCGGGCAGCCGAAGTTTCTACCAGCCCCCGTACACCACACTTTTTGAAAGAATCCGCTGAGCTCGATGGAGAGGGACCACATGAAAGCTGCTGCTCGTTTCCCTGGCATCCGGGTTACCGCAAACGGTAACCAGCTTGTCTCGTACCACACTGAAACCCGGATCGCCGACGCCGGGGTGTTTTACCCCATTACCCCATCCACTGAAGGCGGTGAGCTGTTCCAGCAGGCCTATGCCGAGGGACATCTGAATGTATTCGGCGGCAACACGCTGGCCATCGAGGCGGAGGGCGAGCACGCTGCGCAAGGCGGCGCCATTGCCCACTCCGTTTGCGGCAAGCGCGTGGTGAACTTCACCTCGGGCCAAGGCGTGGTTTATGGCGTTGAGCAGTACTATCACGCGCCGGGCAAGGGATCGACGATGGTGCTCGAGGTTGGCGCGCGCGCACTCACCAAGCATGCCCTCAACGTGCACTGCGGCCACGACGACATTTATGGCGCGCTCGACACCGGCTGGATCATGCTCTTCGGAAAAGACGCGCAGCAGGCCGCCGACCAGGCGCTGATTCTTCGCCGCGTGACTGAGCTTTCGCTCACGCCCGGCATGAATATCATGGACGGCTTTTTGACCACGCACCTGGAGCGCACCTTCTACAAGCACGAGTCGGAGCTGATTCGCGAGTATCTCGGCGCGCCCGACGATGTTATCGATTGCCCCACCGAGGCGCAGCGCGTTCTGTTCGGGCCCACGCGCCGCCGCGTGCCCAAGATGATGGATCTCACGAACCCTGTGCTGCTGGGACCCGTGCAGAATCAGGAACACTACATGCAGGGAGTAGTGGCGCGGAGGAACAACTTCGCCGAGCCGATTCTTCAGTTCCTTGAAGACGCGTACCGGGATTTCGGCGCGCTGACCAGCCGCTACTACGGACTGGTAAGCGAGTACAAGACTGCCGACGCCGACACCGCGTTTGTCTCGCTTGGCTCGGCCGCCGAGAACATCGAAGCTGCCGTTGATTATTTGCGCACGACACGCAATGCTTCGGTCGGCTCCCTTCACGTCAACGTCATTCGCCCCTTCCCTGAAGCTGCGATTGTCAACGCGCTCAAGGGCAAGAAGAACGTCATCATCCTGGAGCGGACTGACGAAGCTTTGGCCGGCGACAATCCGCTCGGCCGCGACATTCGTACCGCGTTTTCCAAGGCCGTGCAGGGCACCGAGGGCATTCCAAACATCACCCTCAACGAAGTTCCGCGCTTCTTTGGCGGTAGCTACGGCCTGGGCTCGCGCGACTTCCGCCCCGAGCACGTGATTGGAGCATTTGAGTACGCTACCGCCGGCCGCGCACGCACAGACGGCAAGACCGCAGCCGACGGAGTCAACTTCATCGTGCTCGGCATCGACCACCCCTACTCGGTCGTCGCCGACGAAACTCCGTCGCTGCTGCCCGAGGGCGCGATTGCCGTCCGCTTCCACTCCGTGGGCGGATGGGGCGCCATCACCACCGGCAAAAACCTGGGCGCGATTATCGGCGACCTGAACGATCTGCTCTTCGAGCGCGACGGCCTGGTCGACGAGATCGGCAATCCCAAGGAAGTGATTCACGTCAGCGCCAACCCCAAATACGGCTCCGAAAAAAAAGGCGCGCCCACCAGCTACTTTATGGTTGCAGCCAAGGATCGTATTCGCGTGAACTGCGACCTGCGCCACGTGACCACCGTTCTTTGCTGCGACCCCAAGGCCTTCACTCATACCAACCCGCTCGACGGCATGCAGGAGGGCGGCAGCCTGGTATGGGAGTCGGACGTGGACGGCGAGCGCGCCTGGGAGAACCTGCCGACGTGGGCGCGCAAGCAGATCATCGAGAAGAAGATTCGCGTCTTCACGCTGCCCGGCTTCGACATTGCGCGCAAGGCAACCGATCGCGGCGATCTGCAGCTACGCATGCAGGGCAACGCATTTCTCGGCGCGTTCTTCCGCGTCAGCCCGCTGCTCAAAGAATTCGCCATAACGCCCGAGCAGTATCGCGAGGTGGTTTACAAGCAGTACGTGAAGAAGTTCGGCAAGCTCGGTGACGCCGTGGTGCAGTCGAACATGGAAATCATGGCGCAGGGCTTCGAGCAGGTGAAGGAGATCAAGGTAGGCGAGATGACCGCGCCCGATCACTCCAGCCTGCGCGGCCAGGCGCTCTTGCCCATCCTCAACCAGGAGGCGGTTTTCGTTGAGGTTGGCGCAGGCGCTGTTTCAGGAATGCGCCGCAGCACGCCGCTGCCGAAGGGCCAGTCGCCGCGGCCGCCGGTGGCGTCGATCAATGGATTCGATGCGGAGTTCCGCTCGCACTTTGGCTATAATCAGCCGGCTACGCCGCTCGCCGCTTTGGGCGTGATTGCCGCGGCCACCGGCGACACCGCCTCGAAATATGTTGCCCGCCGCGAGACGCCGCTCTATATTCCTGAAAACTGCACGCAGTGCATGGAGTGCATCTCGGTCTGCCCCGACACCGCCCTGCCCAACTGCTCGCAGGACATCGGCACGGTGCTGAATACCGCGGCTGCCAACTACGTGAGCGACACCGGCGAACGCCGCAAGATCATGGAGAAGCTGCCCGAGATCGAGAAGCAAGTGCGGACGCGCATGCTGGCGGAGTTCAAGACTGGCACGCCGCTGCCGGCGATCGTTCGCGAAGTCACAGAGTCCGTAGATGGTTTTTCGGCCGAGGCCAAGGCGCAGTTCTACTCCATCATCGACAAGGTGCCGATGGCTTACCAGAAGGTGAATGCCATCTTCTCGTCGCCGGAACGCAAGTCTCCGGGCACGGGCGGCATCTTCTCAATCTTTGTGAGCGACCTGTGCAAAGGCTGCGCGGCGTGCGTGACCGCCTGCGGCGATCACCAGGCGCTGAAGATGGTGCAGGAGACCACGGAGGTGAACGCGGAGCATGAAACCGGCACGGCCTTCCTGAACCTGCTCCCCGACACGTCGCAGAAGTTCCTCGGCCTTTACAACAACGCCAACCCCGCCGACTCAAAGACTGCCACGTTGCGCAATATGCTCATGGTGCGGCGCAACTACGATGCGCTGGTGGCTGGCGACGGCGCCTGCGCAGGCTGCGGCGAAAAGAGCGTGCTGCGCTCGATTGCCGCGGTAACCGAGGCGTATATGCGGCCCGTCTTCCACGCCAAAAGCGATCGCTTTGTTGCCAAGGCCGGTGATCTTGAGAAGACCGGAGTAGCAAAACTTGAAACTCTCAAGGCAGCCAACCCCGCCGAGTACGCGCTCACCCGCCAGGCCATTGCTCACCTGGTGATGGGCCTGGGCGGCGAGGACAACAAGGATACTAAAGCACGCATCGCGGCCTATGAGGGCGCCGAAGGCGCGCTTACTAATGGAAAGTTGATTGAGGCTCTGGCGGCGGTGCTGCTCACCGAGGCCTTCAACCACAAGAACCTGCAGCCCATCGACGGACGGCTGGCCAACGGCATGAGCGTGATGGCCATGGCCGCGCACACCGGCTGCAACACGGTGTACGGATCGACTTCGCCCAACAATCCGCATGCCTATCCGTGGATGAACTCGCTCTTCCAGGACGGCATCACCGTGGGCTGGCTGATGGGCGAGAGCTTCATCGTCGATCACGCGCGCCGCTCCGTCATTCCCGAGCGCCTGGCCGACATCCTGC
This sequence comes from Occallatibacter sp., assembly GCA_035504315.1. Classification (GTDB taxonomy): domain Bacteria; phylum Acidobacteriota; class Terriglobia; order Terriglobales; family Acidobacteriaceae; genus Telmatobacter. The sequence continues at coordinate 22,793 of DATJSB010000256.1, read as the reverse complement.
TCTTCCGCGATGCGGGCGTAAGCGAAGAAGAGTACTACCACTTCACGCACTTCACCGACGCGCTGATGACCGACCAGGAGATCGTGGAGCTGCCCAAGGTGTGGGTAGTCGGCGGCGACGGCGGCATGGGCGACATCGGCTACCAGAACATGTCGAAGGTCATCCTGCAGAACCGGCCCAACGTCAAGGCGCTCATGCTCGACACGCAGGTCTACTCCAATACCGGCGGCCAGAACTCCGACTCGACACCGATGCTGGGCGGCGGCGACATGAACTCCTTCGGCTCCGCCACACAGGGCAAGAACACTGAGAAGAAGACGGTGGCCGAGACCTTCCTGGCTGGGCACGGCTCGCCGTTCGTGGCGCAGGTATCGATGGCTAATGCTCCCAAGCTCTACCGGTCGATTCTCGATGGACTCGAGTATCGGGGAACGATGTTCCTGCAAGCCTTTACCACCTGCCAGCCGGAGCACGGCGTGCCCGACGACATGGCACTGCACCAGGCGCAGCGCGTGCGCGACTCGCGAGGCGTGCCCGAGTTTGTCTTCAACCCGCGGCTCGGCGAAAGCTACCAGGAGGCGCTCGACATCAAGGGCAATCCGTCCATCGATCTCGACTGGTATGAGACCAAGGACAAGAACTCCGGCGAGATCCGGCGCTACACCGTGGCGCATTGGTGCACCACTGAAGCGCGCTTCAGGAACCATCTCAAGAAGCTAAAGCCGGACCAGATCGAGGGAAAAATCAGCCTCGACAACATGCTGGTGCGCATCACGCAGCAGGATGTGGTTTACCGTTATTACCTGAACCCGCAGCATCGCAGCTTCATTCCCGACTTCGGCGTGTATATCACGGTCGAGAATGAGGGCAAGGTGACGTTCTACGCGCTCTCGCGCCAACTGGTGATGTTCTGCGTGGAACGGCGCAAGGCGTGGCGCATGCTGCAGTCCAAGGCCGGCATCGTGAATCGCGAGTATCTCGCCCAGAAGGCCATCCTCGGCGAAGTTGAAAGCGGCAAGCTCTCGCTCGATGATCTGTTCTCTCGCGGGCATGAACTGGTGAAGGAGCGGCTTAACGCGCCGGTCGCGGCGAAAGCGTAACTAATAACTTAGCCTCAAGACCAAGAGCGCAGATCGCAAGGTCGCGCTCGATTCGGAATGGGTGAAGCGCAATGGCCAGCACTGGCACGCCCTTCGAAGGGGCTCGGTGGAGCTTCGAGGCGAGCAATGCTGCGCCTTGCCAAGGCTAATGGTATCGTTCAAAAACATGCCGCCCACTTGAGCAGCCGCATGCCGGAATCCCAAAAATTGGAGAACCGAGGGATTTGAACCGATGAAAGTCGAGAATACCAAGGGTATTTCTGACCGCACTCTGGGCTATCGCTCTGACATAGATGGGCTGAGAGCGGTCGCAGTTTTGAGCGTAATCGCATATCACGTAGGGGTTCTTCATTGTTCAGGTGGATACGTCGGCGTCGATGTCTTCTTTGTAATCTCGGGTTATCTGATCAGTTCCATCATCTTTTCTGAAATCGCAAATTCCCGTTTCTCAATCGTCGCTTTCTACGAGCGCCGAATTCGCCGCATCTTTCCTGCGCTCTTCGCAATGCTCCTGACGCTTAGTTTATTCGCCGTGGTCTTTCTCTTGCCCAGCGAACTCATCGATTTTGGAAAAACTTCCCTGGCCAGCACCTTTTCGTCTTCCAACTTTTATCTCTGGAAACAGTCAGGATATTTCTCTCATCGGAACTCGAACCCTCTCCTGCATACCTGGTCTCTGGCAGTGGAAGAGCAGTTTTACATACTGTTTCCTCTCTTTCTCGTCCTCGTCCGTCGCTTTTTCCCTCAGCGGCTGCGCATTTCGGTCGTCGTCTTGTTTTTGCTCTCTCTGCTAAGCAGCGCAATCGTAGTTTTGATCAGCCCGGATACGGCTTTTTACATGCCTTACACGCGAGCTTGGGAACTCTTGTTGGGAACTTTGCTGTCGTTGGGTTTTTTTCCTAGACTGAGTCGAGCCTTATTAAGAAATCTTGTCGCCGTAACAGGGCTGGGAATGATCTTCTATTCCGATTTGTTCTATAGTCCCGCCACCCTTTTCCCGGGCTTGAGCGCCCTGGTGCCTTGCATCGGGTCAGCACTCATCATCGGCGCCGGCGAGTCGGGAACCTCAGTCGTCTATTCGGTGTTCTCGTGGCGCCCCGTCGTTTTTATTGGTCTCATTTCCTATTCCCTGTATCTTTGGCACTGGCCTGTCCTCTTGGCCAACCGGATGGCAATTCTCGACGTCAATGCCGCTTTTGAGCGCAGGTTCAGTACCATCATCGCGCCCGGTCGTTTCGAGCACATCGTGGTGATTGCGGTCTCCTTAATATTAGCCATTATCTCGTGGAAATTCGTCGAGCAGCCGTTCCGCAAGGGCCGCATGCGCCTCGCGGGCCCGCGCTTGTTTATGCTTGCGGGCGCCACAGTGCTGGTTTGTTCCATTTTTTCATCCGTAATGGTATTTTCGGGAGGCCTGAAGGATCGCTTCTCCCCGCCGGTATTGCAAGTGGCCTCATTTCTCGACACGACAGAACTTAGGCAGAATGAAGAGTCGGAGAGGCTAGGAACCTGTTTCTTGGATGCGGATGCTGTGACTGGAGGCCGGTACTTCAACTTCGATTTTTGTCTTCACCAGGAACCCAACAAGAGCAATTATCTGCTCCTCGGAGATAGCCACGCCGCTGCCATCTGGTCGGCCCTTTCGGCCTCGATGCCAGATGTGAACGTTATGCAAGCTAATGTGAGCGCCTGTATTCCAACCTTGCATCATTCAGGTTCCCGTATTTGCCGCACGGTGATGGACTATATCTACCAGACTTACCTGCCCGTGCATCCGGTTCAGAAATTATTGCTGGAGGCGCTTTGGCAGCCGGAAGATCTCGATGAGTTGGGGCGTACCTTGAGCTGGGCCAAGGCTCACGGGATTCCCGTGGTCGTCATCGGGGAAGTTCCTGAATACGATGGCCCCCTGCCTCGCCTCCTTGCTTACTCCATCGCCTGGAACGACCCGGCCCTGCCCAGCGAGCACCTGCTGGCCATAGATGCGCGAATGGAAGAGAGGCTGCGGGGCCTGGTACTGGGCACATGGCACGTTTCTTACGCATCGCCATATGCCGCACTTTGCCACGATGGCCAATGCATCGAATACGCGAATCCGGAGCGACACATACCTCTCATGGATGATAGCCATCACTTCAATCGCTACGGCGCAATGTTCGTAATTCGCCGGTTAGTCGATGAAGGCCAGATTCGCTAGCTGGTCAACCCCCCAAGTTGTGAGGCTCCACTCAATCCTACTTGCTGAACGTCACATAATTTCTGCCCGCATACAACCGATACCCTCCCGCGGGATCGGCAATCACCTGCAGCGGCATGGGGCGCTTCATCGCTGCGTCGTTGGTTGAAGGCACCGTAAGCACGTCGTGCCCGCCAATATCCGTCACCAAAAACTGGCCGCCAGTGACGAATCCCGCGCCGTACACGCCGGCCGCCAGGCTCTGCCCGCCAATTTTGATCGGCTCTTCGACAATAAAATACGCCTCGTACCTGGCTGCAACTCCGGTCGAGTACCCGCTGGTGTCAACCAGCGTGGCCAGCACGTAATGCCCGTCGGCAAACTTAACACCGCCTGAGTTGCGCAACTGCGAAGGCGCCGCCAGGCCGGCGTACCACACGCTCGCCGGCATCAACTTCTGCATGTCCGCCGGTTTCAGAATCTGGTCGCCCGCCTGCGCCGTAAGCGCAACCGGAGCCGCCATCCCCAACAACAACGCCGCAAAAACAAACTTGCTCATCAGCTTCGCTCGCATCGTAATAATCCTCTCCTTGGTTCCGGTCCGGAGTATAGCGCATTGTGGCAGCAAAGCGCCTTCCACAATCCGGTTCAGGCGGCCTGCTCTGGACGCTAGTTTTCAGTGCACAGTACGTCGTAAAAGTAGTTGATGAACACGCGTTTTACCGGCGGCAGCTTCGCCAGCGTCAGCGTCTGCTCAATCGTGTTATCGCCCCCGATTGGAACCTCACCCATCTTTATGATCTTGCCGTCTGCAAACTCCAGGTATACGGGCACCAGCATCTTGAACCCCGGCGAAACGCCTGACTGCGTCAGCCTGAAGTGGAAGCTCGTCTTGTCTCCATCGGGCGTCACCTGGCCCTCAAAGTGATAGGCGGGCAGTTCCGTGCCGTACACATACCCGTTGAAGAACCAGTCCATGGTTCCGTTGCCGTCGAGATTCATGGCCGGGCTCATGTGCTTTTCAACCACGGCCTTGAAGTCCTCGGTTGTGGCCGGCCGCAGCTTGTAGGTTGAGACAAAGTCGTGCATGGTCTCAATAAAGCGCTGGTCGCCCTCCTTCGGCGACCACATCATCATCTGGATCATATGCAGGATGAATGCACCCTTGGGATAAACGAGATCGCCGTAGATATTCCAGCCTGCCTTGGGTGAACTGAGCCGCATGTCCATGGTTACAGGGCCCACGTCGATGGGCCTGAAGCCAAACTGGTTTTTCTCGGTCAGTATGCGCCGCTCTTCCTTCCAGAAATTCAGGTACTGGTCGGGCTTGGGATTCGTGCGCAAAAGAAACAGCGCGGCCGAGGCGTCGGCGAATCCCTCGCTCATCCACTGATCGCGGTATCCGCGGAATCCCACCGTCTGTCCCCACCACTGGTGCGCCACTTCGTGCGGCGTTACCACCTGCCAATACATGTGCTTGTTCAGGTTTTCGCCGCCCAGGCCCAGAAAGTGCTGCTGCGTCTGATCCATGAACCCGCAGACTGGCAGGTAAACCAGCATGGGCCAGCTCTGGCCGTAGTTGCAGGCCGACTGTTCGGTAAGGGAAACATGCGGGAATGGGAGCTGGCCGAAGTATTGGGTGTAGATGCGCACGGCGACCTCGCCCTGCGACAATTCGTTGGCCAGCATCGGCGTAGCCTGCAACGTTCCCACCACTCCGCCGCTAAATTGCGCGAGATAATCCGGCGGCAGCTTGTTGGCATAGGCATCGATGGTCACGGGCCCCTGCGCTGAATCGCCAACCGTCCCTCCTTTCGACTGAAAATCGCCTACGCTGAAACCCACAACCGGCAGTGGCGTTTCAGTCTTCCACTCCGTTGTAGTCACCTTTCCTTCGTTGCTCTGGTTCATTTTGGTTCCGGTAGCAATCAACTGGAGGTCTTTGGGAACGTGAAAGGTCATCTGATAGGTGGCGTAGTCCCCCAATCCCTGGTTTGAGCTTGGATACCAGTTTTCACGAGCTACGGGATAGTAGTTCCCGCTGCCCATGTTCATGACCACGTTTTTTCCGCCGTATGTGATGCGGACTGTCGCGGTCTCGGCTTTTTTAAGCGGCGAGGCAAGAACGACGCCGAAATCCGGATCCAGACTTTTATCCTCCTGAACAAAATCCAGCGGGGCGCCTTGGTCGGTCTGCACACCGCTCACCCGCAGCGTGGGGTACAAATTGAAAGGCACCACGGCCAGCCCATCCTGGTTGGCGCGAACCTCCACCGTGGCCACGTTTGAAAGCATTCCATTCTTCTCAATGGTCACGTCGAGATTTTCGTTCACGATCTTGTACGCCGCGTTCTGCTCGTCGCCGGTGGGCATGGCGCTGTTTGCGTACTCGGCGGCCCGGTGAAAGGCCAGGGGATACGTCAGCGCGTTTTCCCCTGAATCCCATGAGAGCAGCGCAACTTCGTCCGGCGCTACCTCGTCAACGCCGCGCGGATCGAGAATGAAGAAGTACTGCATCTTTTTCCCATGCAGCGCGGCAAAAAAGTATCCGCCCGGCGCAGGACTCAGAACGTCTTCCAGTAGCCGCAGGTCGAGGTTCCCGTAAAAGATCTTGTCGTAATAAGTGCCCGATCCGTCGCTGTACGTCTGGATGGAGTGGTGACGCAAAAGGTTCTGCAAATCCTGCGCGGGCTTTGCGAATGAGCCGGCATCCTGCCCGGCGCCTGCCGAGGCTTTGTGCAGCTCGGCAGCGGTATCGTCGGTGAAGCGCAGCACCGCCTGATCAAAGTCCTCGTCAAACTCCTGCGTGTGCGTGAACAGGGCCAGGTTTTTGCGTTCCTGCTGCGTGGGCGGGGTGATGTGCAAATGGCCGTCTCCGCGAAAGACCGCGCCCGTCACCTTACCGTTCACCTGGCCATAGAACGCAAAGCTTCCGCTCTTGAAGGTGAAGACGGCCGCGTCGCGCTTCAGCTCGAAGTTACTGACGGTGATGATCTCGCCGCCCGGCAACAACCCGCGCAGTTGACTATAAAACGCGTTCGAGTTAGGCGCCTTCTGCGCGTGCAATACAACGCTCGAAACAATGAGAAGTGTCAAGGCAAAGCAGGCGGACAAACGCTTCCGGATCACCATGAACAGGGCCCCCGGTTGATGCTGAATTTTGTGGTGGATCAAATATAGCCCACACAACGGCGTGTGAATCGAAAAATCTTGGCCAGTTCAGTTACGGTAGAGATCGACATACACGCTCACCGGCATCGAATCGAGCCGATCATGATCGAGCGAGACTTCAAGAATCCGGTTTTGCCGGTCGACGGGGTATCGGCGGCGCAGGTTGGTTCTGAATTTTTCCACCAGCAGCGGCAGGCCCTCCTCACGGCGGCGCTTGTGGCCGATGGGAAACTCCACCGTCTCTTCCATCACGCTGCCATCTTCGAGCTCGAGCCGAAGTGCGTTGGCAATCGATCGCTTCTCGGGATCGTGATAGTCGGCCGTGTAGGCCGGCTCTTCAACGCACTCGATCTTAGCCCGCAACTCGTCGATGCGCGGGTCGGATGCTACGGAGTCCTCGTAATCCGCCGCCGTCAGACGGCCGAAGAGCAGCGGAATCGCAACCATGTATTGAATGCAGTGGTCGCGGTCCGCGGGGTTCGACAACGGTCCCTTTTTATCGATGATGCGCAGGCAGGCCTGGTGCGTGCGAATGGTGATCTTCTTAATGCTCTCGGACGAGCGCCCGAGCTGGTCGAGTCTTGCCCGCAGCTTCATCGCCGCTTCAACGGCCGTCTGCGCGTGGAACTCCGCCGGGTAGCTGATCTTGAAAAGCACATTCTCCATCACGTAGGAGCCGTACGGCCGCTGGAATTTGAACTCGCGCCCGCGGAATAAAACGTCGTAAAAGCCCCAGGTCTTCGCGGTCAGCGCCGATGGGTAGCCCATCTCGCCCGCGCAGGCCATCAGCGCCAGGCGCACCGCACGGCTGGTGGCGTCGCCCGCAGCCCAGCTTTTGCGCGAGCCGGTATTAGGCGCGTGCCGGTAGGTGCGCAGGCTCTGCCCGTCGATCCATGCGTTTGAGATTGCATTGATGGTCTGCTCGCGGGTAAGGCCCAGCAGCCAGCACACCACGGCCGTCGACGCCACCTTCACCAGCACCACGTGGTCGAGGCCCACCTGGTTGAACGAATTCTCAAGCGCAATGCAGCCCTGAATCTCGTGAGCCTTGATCATTGCGGTCAAAACGTCCCGCATGGTGAGTGGGGCCTTGCGCTGGGCCGGAGCCGAACGCGAAAGCCAGTCAGCTGTGGCCAGAATTCCGCCCAGATTGTCGGATGGATGTCCCCACTCCGCGGCCAGCCACGTGTCGTTGTAGTCGAGCCAGCGGATCATGGCGCCGATGTTGAACGCCGCCTGCACCGGATCGAGCTCGTAGCTTGTCCCCGGAACGCGCGCGCCGTTGGGAACCACAGTCCCCGTCACAATCGGCCCCAGCAGCCTGGTGCACGCAGGATATTCGAGCGCTTCCAGCCCGCACCCCAGCGTATCGATCAGGCAATAACGGGCGGTGCGATACGCCAGCTCGCTGGTGATCTCGTAGCCGAGCGCGTAATCGGCGATGTCGGCGATGACTTTGTCGGGCGCGGGGCGTTCGTTGCTGATATGCGATGACACTGCGACTCCTTGCGCGGGCACAAACTGATGTCCTGCGTCCGAAGTTCGCATCAAAAGGCCTGTCATCCTGAGCGAAGGTCGCCGTGGCGACCGCAGTCGAAGGATCTGCAGTTGTTCTCACGAATCTCGGACTCACGACATTCGCGGCGCTCTAACCAATGTAATTGGCGCGGGTGCTGGCGTGGTTCAGCCGCCGCTCAGGGACGGTCAGATTCGCCTCCCTCGCACCATTTCCTAATCCGCTTTACTGGTCGACAACCGGGGTCCAGCCGTCCAGAACGAAAGCCGGGTTACTGTAGCTGGCGATGGTTTGGGCATCCTGGGGCAGCACAAGTTGTCTGGAGCCGGGATGACGTTTCGTGACATCGACAGCGTGGCCATCGAGATCGGTGCTGTTGAACTCCCAGAAGTGAATGTGGGAGGTGTCGGCATCGATGGGTCCCCAGCCAACGGCGGGAATGCCTTTGAGCCGGCAGTTAATCAGGACCGCTTCAGCGTACGGATAGTTGAGACCATGGTTGTTGGGCAGGCGGGCAAGGACGGCGGCAACATGCGTGTCACCGTGAGAGGCAGCATTGGCCGCGGGAGAGTTGGGTGTTGTCCATGGCAGCGGGCGGTCGCGGGCGATGAATGTGCAGTGCAGAAACACGTTTCCGTGGTTCGCCTCGGTGTTCCGAATCCACATGAAAGGCCCGATGGATTGGATCTCGCAGCGGTTGAAGAAGGCGGGGCCGACGCCGAGTATGGTGTCGCCGTCGCCGACGATGGTGCTGTCAGTGATATAGACCGAGCCGCGCAGGTTCAGCGCGTCGCCCGATCCCTTGATGTTCATGTGGCTGACGATGTTTCTGGAGCCGGAGATCAGCAGACCCTCCGCCTGGCCGAAATAGTAGTTGCTGACGGAGAAGTTGATGAGCTCGATGCCGGTGGAGTCATAGGCGGAAAAAGCGCAGCGGCGCGACGGCCCAGGCATGGGTGGATTGAACGCGCTGTTGTTGCCGTAGCCGACCTGGACCTTATCGCGATCTTCGCCGCGGAATGTGATGTTGGCCTTGTTGCGGAAGAAGACGATCTCCTCGTAGGTCCCATTCCTGATAAAGATTGTTACGCGACGGGGCGAACTTTCGGGGACGAAGTCGACGGCGCCCTGCACCGTGTTGAAATCGCCGCTGCCGTCGGCTGCGACTACGATGCGAGTTGCATTCGCAGGCGGAGGCTCCCGCTTGGTAGTGAAGCGCCAGGCATGGTCAGTGGTGAAGCCGGCAAAGACGCCGCCGGCGGAAGCGAAGACGCCTGAATCGATTTGAACGATGTACTGATGGTGATAGCGCAGGACGTTGTTGTGCAAGTAAATGGTGGCCACATTGCCGTGGATGATGACCGGGTAGAAGTGGAAGTCGGCCAAACCACCGATGGTGGTGAGTTGATAATGATGCAGGTCGGCGGGCGTGGTCCTCACGGCTGGGGTGGTGGTTGTAGGTGAGGTGGGGATGGAGGAATCCAAAACAATCGCCGATGCAGGCGGCGCAGCGATACGCCGGGAGGGGTCGGGTCCGGCTGGAATGCTGAGGTCGAGTGTGTCGACCAACCGGTGGCCGGCCGCGTCGTAGATGCGAATCTGGCCGGACTTGCTAAGTGTGGGAGGGCTGGAGAAGGTCAGGACCAGGTGTGTGTCGGGATTGACGCGGACTGCATGATTCGCGGGGAAACAGGTAACAGCAGCGGTTTGGGCCTGCGCACGCCCAGCCGTTAAAAGAACAAAAGCGGCAATCGTGCAAAGCGCGCTGCGGGCAATACGGGTTCTCATAGAAATGCTCCTGAAAACAGTGGCTGAGTAATGCTGCACCAGCAGGCAGCTTTGGATTGTAACCGGTGGTGGAATTCGCTGTATTCAGCGGAACCTGATCTGACGCGAGGCCTGGCACTCCGTGCTACTGAAGCACCAGCACGTTCCGCGTGAACTCCGCGCCGGCCATGTACCGGATTCCCTTGTCGAACGTCGCCAGCACGCCATCTTCCTTGATGGCGAGGCCGAGCAGATACGCGTCCGTTACCTGCTGGTGGCCGAAGATTCGCGACGAAAATGGCGCGGTCAACTCCGCCCAGCTTTCTGTGATCGGCCAGAAACAATAACCCGGGCGTCTGGCTAAGTCGGCAAGCACTGCAATAGCCGACGTGAAGCTTCCCGATCCGATTCGAGCTGCGGGGCTGGTCGCCAGCCTGATGTAACCGGCATCTGAAAGCGGACAAGTGCCCCAACTTTCTCCGCGCAACGTGTCGAACCATCGATGGGCACTCGCATAATGTTCATGTTCGTCATCAGTCAGTGCAACCACGACGTTCAAGTCAAGGAGGTATTTCCTAGCCAAGATCGTCCTCCGAGAGCAGCTTCACCATTTCGCTTGTAATCGTTCTGCCGGAGCGAGGCAGAAGAGGCAGGCCGTTCGGTGACCGCCTCAACTCAACCGGCTCCGGGATTGGCGCGGTCTGCGCCTTGCGGATCAGCTCGTCGATTGCGGCGCCGAGGCTGAGCCCGCGAGCACGAGCGTAGTAGTCAACAAAAGCGTGCACGTCGTCATCAAGTGTGATCGTGGTTCTCATAATATAATTATGCATCATTTCTCATAGTGATACATAAATACGATATGCGCATCAGAAAAATATTTGATGTAGTGCACATGTGCGCGTCGTCACGTCTGTGTCTCAGACTCGTACATATTTTTCCTCTTTCTTCGCCTTCTTAGCTGCCAATCCCTATTTCGTCCTGTTACAATCCCTTCGAAATGCCTTCCAGGCTCAGCCTTTGCCCGCTTCTTTTTATCAGCGGGAAACTCCTGGACTGCCCTTCGAGGAGGAACCACCCATGCCGGTAGCCGACGAACGCGCCAAAGCAGTTGAACTCGCACTTGCACAGATCGAAAAACAGTTTGGAAAGGGGTCCATCGTCCGGCTCGGCTCGCGTGAAGCCCTCCTGCCCATTGCGGTTATCTCCACTGGATCCATCAGCTTCGACGCTGCCCTGGGTGTGGGCGGGGTGCCCCGCGGCCGCGTGACCGAAATCTTCGGCCCTGAGTCCTCGGGTAAAACCACCATTACCCTCCAGATCATTGCCGAGGCGCAGAAAGCCGGCGGCCTGGCAGCGTTTGTCGATGCCGAGCACGCCCTCGACCCCGGCTACGCCAAGAAACTGGGCGTCGACGTCGACAATCTGCTCGTCTCCCAGCCCGACTCCGGCGAACAGGCCCTCGAAATTACCGAGGCTCTGGTCCGGTCGGGAGCCATCGATGTGCTGGTCGTCGATTCGGTCGCCGCCCTCGTTCCCAAAGCGGAGCTCGACGGTGAAATGGGCGATTCCCACATGGGCCTGCAAGCCCGCCTCATGTCGCAAGCCCTACGTAAGCTCACCGGAAGCGTGTCCAAGTCCCGCACCGCCCTGATTTTCATCAACCAGATTCGCGAAAAGATCGGCGTAATGTTCGGCAACCCCGAAACCACTACCGGCGGCCGCGCCCTTAAGTTCTACTCTTCGGTCCGCATCGACATTCGGCGCATCGCTGCCGTCAAGGAAGGCGATGCGGTCGTCGGCTCCCACACCAAGGTCAAGATCGTCAAAAACAAGGTCGCAGCGCCCTTCCGCGAAGCCGAGTTCGACATTCTCTACGGCGAAGGCATCAGCCGCGAGGGCGACGTGCTCGACCTGGCCGTCACCCACAACATCGTTGAGAAATCCGGCGCATGGTACAGCTATGCCGGCGAGCGCATCGGCCAGGGCCGCGAAAACACCCGCGCCTTTCTCAAGGACAACAAAGAAGTCTTTGCCAAAATGGATGCCGAGTTGCGCAAACGTCTGAACATCGGCGCGACCAAGGCCGAGGTACCCGAAGTCCCGGCTGGCGGCCACGCCGAAGCCAAAGAGGCCGTCAAAACCCGCCGCAGCTAACACCGGTGCGCTGGAACCGGGCTTTGATGCTCTGCGTAATTGGAGGCAGGGCGTTGTCGTGCCGGCAATATGAGTTTCCCTCGCTGGCAAGTGCAGCTCTATGCGGCCCTGGCTCTAAACTGTAATTCACCCATGATCCTCACCTGGCGCACAGCGACGCGGAACCTGGCTTTCGGTTTCCTCTGCCTGTTCGTGCTCATCTGCTCCGATCATGCCGGCGCGCAGACTGCTTCGCAACCGCCCACCCCGACCATTCTCACGCTCGACGGTCCGTGGCATTTCCAGATCGGCGACGATCCGGGTTGGGCTTCGCCGTCTTACGACGACTCCAACTGGATCACAGTCACACTCGGCAAATCACTGAACGATCAGGGAATCGCTGCCTATTCCGGCTTTGCCTGGTATCGCATGAGCCTTACGCCTGCTCAGCTCGCGATGCTTGCCGGCCAGCGCTCCGCGATCATGGTTACGCCCAACGCCATTGGCCAGGCCACGCTGTTCATTAACGGCGTTGCCGTCAATCAGACCCGCGGCATCGACTCACTCACCATGTACCAATCGCCGCCCTTTACTGCGGCACTGCCAACCTCCGGAACAGTTGTGCTTGCCATCCGCACATGGGCCGGCGATGGCACCGAGATCCACCACGGACTCATCTCCTTAGTCGAGATCGGCGCGAGCCCGCAAATCGCTGACCGCCTCGCCCTCGCCGCTGACCGGCAATGGGACGAGCGCGCCATCGCACCCATCACGCTCGCCTTTCTCTTCCTGTGTGTCGCGGGCCTCGGCGCAGCGCTCTACATTGCCCAGCGCCACCACCCCGAGTATCTGTGGCTCGGCATCCTCGGCCTCTCCGTCGCCGCTAACAGCGCGGCTGAGGCGGCCTATGGCCTGGCCGCAGTGCCCTACAGCGCATATAACATCTTCGCCAACTTCGCCGGCCGCATCTTTCTGGCCGTCACGCTCGAGTTCATACTGCTCTTTACCGCCAGCCACGCGCGGCGTCTTGTCCGTTCAGTGCAGGCCGCCGCACTGCTGTTGCCTTTCCTTTACTTCATTCCGCTACACGTGGTTTTCCAGTTTCTTTCCGTCTCGCTTGAGATCGTCGCCTGCGCCGTCATCTGCGGCCTGCTCTTTCAGGCGTGGCGGGGCGGACGCACCGACGCAGCCATCATGCTGCCTCCGTTCTTCCTCGCCGCCACCGCGGACTCGGTCGACACCGTGCTCGGCTACCTCGCCAACCTGCACTTGTTGCCCGACAGCTTCGCCAATAACAGCTTTCGCACCGGCCCCATCGTCTTCGGCGCCAGCGACATCTCCTTCTCCATTTTTCTCGTCAGCTTGATTCTCGTCATCCTCTACCGCTTCATCCGCGTCTCGCAGGACGAGCACCGCTCCAACGCCGATATCGCAGCCGCCCGCAGCGTACAGGCCCTGCTGATTCCCACTGAGCTGCCGTCGAACAAATACTTCATGCTTGAGAGCGCCTATCTCCCCGTCAACGGCGTCGGCGGAGATTTCTTCCAGGTCCTTCCCCTGCAGGACGATTCGCTGCTGCTCGTCGTTGGCGACGTCTCCGGCAAAGGCCTGCAGGCCGCAATGAACTCAAGCACCCTGGTCGGCGCGCTGCGCAACGAGCTTTCCCACGATCCCGCCACCATCCTGCACCACCTCAACCGCGTGCTCATCGGGGCCGTGTCAACCCACGGTGCGGTACCTGAACTCGACGCCGCGCCCTGCTACGCCACCTGCCTCTGCGCGCGTCTTTACCCTGACGGCACAGTCACCATCGCCAACGCCGGACACCTCAGCCCCTATCGCGACGGACGCGAGATCGAGATCCTCCCCAGCCTGCCCCTCGGCGTTATCGCCGACGCCGTCTACGAGCAGTTCTCCTTCCAGCTCAACCGCGGCGACCGCCTCGTTTTCCTCTCCGATGGCGTCGTGGAGGCCATCAATCCGCACGGCGAGCTCTTTGGCTTCGAACGCACCCAACAGGTCGCGCACGAGTCGGCCCGCTACATTGCCTCCACAGCGCAGCACTTCGGCCAGGCAGACGACATTACCGTCGTCTCCATCTATACCGCTTCGCTTAAAACACAGCACCATAACGAACAAGCCGTGTACTCGAATTAGACCCTGAGTCTCGACCTGGGTGCCCTGCATCATCTCCTTAACTTGACTCCGCGATGGTAATGTATGGTAATGTATGTATTAAGGTTATTCGAATGCGTCCTACTGACCTGACAAAATTGCACGTCATAACCTCTTACGTCGAACCTGCCCGCCGAAATGGTCAGAAAACAGTTCGGGTGAGGGTCGGCAATGTGCTCAAAGAGCTGAGCTGGACGAATCGGACTCCCTCCGTCTATTCGACTCTAAACTCCGCCGAGTTTCAAAACGAGGCAGGCGTGCAACTAATCGAGAAAACGGGAGGTCCACCCTCGGGCGGACCGAGCACTACCGTTCAGTTTGTTTACAAGGTACTGGACAAGCCTGCCGACGCCCCGAAGACCGCCAAGCCTATCCCCAACGGCGCCGGCCTGGAAAAGCTTTACGGCATTCTCGCTGGCTCCTACTCCGAGTTGGGCGGTGGAGAGACATACCTGAAGGCGGAGCGAAACTGGGGACCCGATGTTTGGGATCGATATGAAATGGAAGAGAAAGCGCGCAAGGAGTCTCGCAAGTGAGCCGAATCTATTGGGATTCGATGCTGTTCATCTACATGCTTGAAGCAAATCCGTTGTTCGGCCCGAAGGTGCACCGAATCCTCAATCAGATCGTGAGCCGTGGAGATACATTGTGCACCAGCGTGTTTACGATGGGCGAAGTCTTGACCGGGCCGCGGCGGCGGGGTTCTGTTTCCGGCGCCGATGCGGTCAAGCAATACTTTCTTAGTGGCGCAATTGAAATCCTGAGGTTCACCGAGGGGACCGCAGACCAGTACAGCATCATCCGCAGCGCGAATCGTGTCAGCCAGGCAGACGGAATTCATCTCGCCACCGCAGCCGAATCTGGCGTCGACATCTTCTTTACCAATGACCGCGATCTGCGAAAGCTGTCGATTCCGGGAATAAAGTTCTTTGCCGACCTCGACGGCAAAGTGATTTGAAAATCGTCACTAGTCTCCGCTCAAGCCGAAGCAATCTTCCAGGTCCCGGGATTTACACTCCCAAATATATCGTGATACGATATATTTATGCAGGCCTCGTCCCCTGCAGCCGTTGCGGACCCCTTGCTCGAAACCCTCGCCGAGTTTCGCTACGAGCTGCGCCGCTTTCTCCACTTCAGCGAAACTGCCGCGCGCGAGGCTGGCCTCGAGCCGCAACAGCATCAGCTTTTGCTTCAGCTTGCCGGGGCGCCCGCTGGCTCCGCAACCACCATTGCATTCGCCGCCGAGCGCCTCGGACTCAAGCACAACAGCGCCGTCGAGCTCGTTGACCGTTGCGTGCGCGAGAGCCTTCTTCACCGCACTGTCGACGCCGCCGATAAGCGCCGCGCCATTCTTTGCATTACGCGCAAGGGCAACCAGGTTCTCGCTCGGCTCACCCGCGAGCACGCCCGCGAACTCAACGAACGCGCTCCGATGCTGGTGCGGACCCTGCGGCGCGTACAGGCCCACGCCACCGTAGCCGGAGGCAGCCGCGCATGAACTCACGAGCTTCAGTTCTACGCGATTTCACCGTCGATCGCCGCGTGTGGATGCTCACCGCCGTAGCTCTCGTCATCGGCACCGGCGCCGCCGCCCTGGCCGTGTTTCTGCTGCGCGCCATCGCCTTTTTCACCAACCTCTTTTACTACCATCGGTTCAGCATCGCCATGGTCGGCCCCGCCGGCTCCACTGCTCCACACTTGCTCATGCTGGTGGTGCCAATAGTTGGTGGGCTCATCGTGGGCCTGATGGCCTACTACGGCTCCGAGAAGATTCGCGGCCACGGCATACCTGAGGCGATTGAGGCTATTCTGCTGAACGGCGCTCGCATTGAGCCAAAAGTAGCAGTCCTCAAACCGGTTTCTGCGGCCATCGCCATCGGTTCCGGCGGACCATTCGGCGCCGAAGGCCCCATCATCATGACTGGCGGAGCCTTTGGCTCGCTGGTCGCGCAGTGGTTGCGCCTCTCTGACGCGGAACGCACCACTCTGCTGGTTGCCGGCGCGGCTGCCGGAATGTCGGCGACCTTTGCTTCGCCGGTCGCGGCCATCCTGCTCGCGGTCGAACTGCTGCTCTTTGAAATGCGCCCCCGTTCGCTCGTCCCTGTGGCTGCAGCAAGCGTCGTAGCCGCCGCTTTGCGCATCGTCTGGCTCGGCGCAGGTCCTCTCTTCCCCGTTACGCTGCCGGCAGGCTTTTCCATTACCCGCGCGCTTCTTATCGCCCTCCCTCTCGGCGCCCTCATCGGCTTGGTTGCCGCGGGACTCAGCCGCCTCATGTACACACTCGAAGACGCCTTCGAGCACGTAGGCGGCAAACTCCACATTCACTGGGCCTGGTGGCCGGCCATCGGCGGCATCGGAGTCGGCATCGGCGGATATTTCTTTCCGCGCGCACTCGGTGTCGGCTACGACAACATCGCCGAACTGCTGCGCGGTAGTGCGCCAATTACCTTTATCGTCGGAATCATCGTTGCCAAGTCGCTCATGTGGGCGTTCTCGCTCAGCTCCGGCACATCCGGCGGCGTACTGGCTCCGCTGCTCATGATCGGCGCCGCACTGGGAGAAGGCGCCGCACAGCTTGCCCATCTTCCCACCGAGGCGCAGGCCATGGGTGCGCTCATCGGCATGGGCGCCATGCTCGCCGGCGCGCTGGGTGTGCCGCTCACCGCCATCCTCTTCTCGCTTGAACTCACGCATGCCATGCCGGCGCTGTTGCCGCTCATCCCGGCATGTGTCGGCGCATATCTCGTTACCTCGCTGCTCATGCCGCGGTCGATTCTTACTGAAAAACTTGCCCGCCGCGGCCACCATCTCTCGCGCGAATACGGAGTCGACCCGCTTGAAACGATCTACGTTGCCGAGGTCATGAAGACGGTGCCTGGTCCCAATAGCATCGGCTACAACGCCCCCGCTCTTGGCGATGCCTTTGCCTATTCCGACGAGACCTGCCGCTCCGTCGCCGAGCGAATGGTAACCGAGGAGGTAGTGCGCATGCCGGTGATTGACCGAACCACAGGCGAGATCTGCGGAAGCATCGGCCTCAACGAGCTGCTCGCCGGCCGCCGCCGCGCCATGCAGCGCGAGACCGAGCGAACCCGCGCCTTTCAGGTGCAGGAAGAATCCGAGCCGGTTACCGAATCGACGCGGAGCTGACCCATCGTGAAACGCATGCAGGCATGGGCTGTTAAAATCGCCAATGAAACAGCCCATGCCCGTCAGAGCGCTCTATCCCGGCACCTTCGATCCGCCGACCAACGGTCATGTGGACCTGATCCAGCGCGGGGCCAAAATCTTCGACCATCTTACGGTCGCGATCCTGGTCAATCCGGTCAAGAACCCGCTCTTCACCGTCGAAGAGCGCGTCGAGATGCTGCAAGAGGTCGCAGGCCCCTTGGGCAATGTTTCCGTCGCCACCTTCAACGGGCTTATGGTCGACTTCGCGCGACTGCAGGGTGCAACCGCCGTTCTGCGCGGCATTCGCGCCATCAGCGACTACGAGCATGAGTTCCAGATGGCGCTCATGAATCGCCGCCTCGCGCCCGAAATCGAAACCGTCTTCCTGCAGCCCGCCGGCCGCTACTCGTTTGTCAGCTCGCGCATGGTGAAAGAAGTCTTCAGCTTTGGCGGCGACGTCACCGGCCTCGTTCCACCCAACGTGTTCAAGAGGCTGAAGGCGCGGATCAACGGCGGCGGGTGAAACATAGCGCCCTCTGAGAATGCCGGGTGCCCCATCCTTGGCGCGTCTTTGTTCTTACTCCAAGGGTGGGATAGCACGAAATCCGCCAGTCGCGGGCAGGACTTCAGTGCCCGCCCTCAATTCACAATATCCACCTTCTTCAAATTGTCGTCCGGGACGCGATCGATCAGCAGCAGCAACGGATCGACTCCCGCTTTATCTGGTTTCGAATCGGTCACGAACGTATACGTGCCGCCCTTGCCGGTCATGTGAATCATCTGCCGCGCCAGCACTTTCCCAAATCGCTTGCCCTTTTCAGGTGCGGCCAGCGCGCCCACTTCGATCCAATCATCCACCGGAACCTCGGTTTCATTGCCCTTGGCATCGGCTTTGTACTTGTGCGTCTCCACCTGCACGGTCACGTCATATTTTCCAT
Organism: Occallatibacter sp.; assembly: GCA_035504315.1. Taxonomy (GTDB): domain Bacteria; phylum Acidobacteriota; class Terriglobia; order Terriglobales; family Acidobacteriaceae; genus Telmatobacter. Next base: position 4,646 of record DATJSB010000256.1, on the reverse strand, counting down.
CCGGCCGCTTTTTGGCGGTCGCTTTCGTCGTGCGATTCGAGAACAGCGTAATGTCCTCAAACAAATCCTTGAGCAGGTACTGATACTGCGGAGGCGTCTGCTCGCGCAGCGCATCGACCAGCGCGTACGAAGTGGGATACGGCGGCGGCGCGTAGCGATACTGCGCCAGCACCTGGCGCAAGGCGCGGTCGATCGCCTCTTCGCCGATCATCTGCCGCAGGTAATACATCACCACGCTGCCCTTGCGGTAATGGATATACCCCTGGCTGGCCTCGACCCGCATCAACGGCCGCTCCTTCAGCCGCTCGGTCCCGCGCGAGCGCAGATAATTGTCCATCTCGTACTGCATGAACTTGCGCATGGTGTCCTGGCCGTACTCATGCTCCATCACCATCAGCGCCGAGTACTGCGCCAGCGTCTCAGAGAGCGACGTTGCGCCCTCCATGTTGGCGCCGACCACCTGGTGCGCCCACCACTGGTGCGCCATCTCGTGCGCCACCACGTAATACACCATGTCGATATCGTCGGGCTTCTCAATGTCGGCGATAAAACCGATCGACTCGGAGTACGGCATGGTCCCCGGGAACGCCTGCGCAAAGCTGGCTACCCGCGGAAACTCGATGATGCGCGCCTGCTTGTTGAAGTACGGACCGTAGTTCGTCGTGTAGTACTCCAGCGACTTCTCCACCGACTTCACCATCTTGGGAACGTTCCACGGCTGCTCCTTCAGGTAATACACTTCAACGTTGATTCCATTCCACGCCGTCCGCTCCACCGCGTATCGCGCCGACATGAAGGAATAAAAGTTCAGCGCAAAATGGTCGAGCCTGTACTCGTAGTAGTTGCGGCCGTCCTGCTGCCACTCGCGGATGAGTGAACCCGGCGCAATCGCCATCTGGTCGCCGCTGGTGCTGATCACCGTATCCACATTCACCCAGTCGGAGTTGTTGCTGATGTAGGTGTTCATGCAGTCGGCGGTGCAGTTCTGCTCCAGCGCCGGCATCAGGTCCTTTTCTTTCATCTTGAATCGCTTGCGGTCGTTGGGATCGGTCAGCTCGTTGCCGTCCTGGTAGCCGATCTGCGGCACGATAAACGAATTGATAAACGTGCCGTTTTCAGCTATTCCGGTCATGGTCAACTGGTTTTCAAATCCCTTCGGGTGCGACTCCACGTCGAAGTTCATAGTGCGCTCTTCGCCCGGCGCAAGCGGCGTTTTGAGCTTGTAAATCTGGAACCCGAGCTTCTTGTCATCCGTCGCCAGTTGCGCTCCGGCAAGCTCGATGCTCGAAGTAAAGTTGTGGTCGAGCGTCAGGTAAAGCGTGTCGATCGGCTTGGCGGTCTCGTTCTTGATCTGCTGCTGGCCGCGCATCACCAGCGCGCGTGTGGCGGGATAGATGGCGATGTTGTAGTGCACGTCGGTTATACGCGGCTGCGGCAGGTTCTGGTATTTCTTGTAGCTCTTCTCGTAATCCGCGTTGCGCTTCTGCTGGTCGTACTGGCTCTCGACCTTGTTCAGCACCTCGGTGTTGTAGTAGACCCAGGCGCCAACCAGAACAAAGCCTGCGGCTGCAGCCAGCATCCACGCGCGGATGGCGCCGCGGAATCGTAGCTGCGCATTCAGAAGCCGCACCTTCAGACGCGTGTCTTTGCCGCGCGGCCACAGCAGGATGCTCACCAGAGCGATCAGGATCGAAGCCAGCGTCCAATAGATTGCAAACCAGCTCCAGCTCTTCATCCACGGCTGATAGCCGAAGAAATCGGAGTAGGTCATGGTCGGCAGGTTACCGAACTGCACCATATAGGTGGCCACATGCAGTGGCCGCCAGATGAACGCATTGGCGATTAATAACCCAACGAAGATCGAGTACCCGACATATTTGTTGGGCGAGAGCACGTGGATCAAGAAGGCTGCGGCTGCAAGAAACGCATAGCCCAGAAGAGCGTCGCCGAGAAGCGCTTCAACGTAAACGCCTAACTGCAGGCGGGTGTATCCGTGGAACAACTGAACACCGATTGCGATCAGCGTCGCCAGAATCTGCAGCGAGGCCATCGCCGACATGAGCGCGACGAACTTGGCCACATAATTCGGCCACTCGGGCACAGGCAGCGCGTCGTTCACCTCGTCGGTGCGCGCGTCGCGCTCCTCCCACACCAGCATTCCGGCAAAGAACGTGATCAGCGCATAAACGAGAAAATTGAACGAGTCGGTGATGATCTGGACCATCATGTAGGTGACCGGACGCGTAGTCAGGCCGAAACCCTGAGTTGCACTAAAGATGAGCGAGAGCCCGCAGTTGATGAACGCAAAGCAGGCGATGACGATAAAGACCACCGACTTGAATAGCCGGCGGTACTCGATGCGCACAATGCCGAAGAACTGGCGCAGGCGCGCACCGGCGCCAAAGTTGAAAGTGATTTTTCCAAATTCGAGAGGCTTGATCTCAGCCTTCTGAGTTTCCGTCTTCGCAGCCTGCCGCTTCGATGCACGGCCCGCGCGCTCTGAGAAGCTGAATCGCCAGTAGGCAAAGGCGAATATGAGCAGGCCCACGGCGACCCATAGCACGCGGTTCCACAAGAGCAGCCCGACGAATCCCAGTACATGCGTGTTTTTGTCGGCCACCGTCCAGTACTTGGTCACATAGCCGAACGCATCGTTGCCGAACGGATCGAGCATGGCCGCAAGCTTTTCGTTGTCAAGCTTCTGCGTCAGCACGCTCGAAATGACGTCGGCGACCAGAAGTCCCAGCGCGCCGAGAAATGAAACCAGGGTGCTGCGCGTGAGCACGGCGACGGCAAAGATGATGGCGGCAACAAAGATGGTGTTGGGGATGGCAAAGACCAGCACGCCCTGCAAATGCGCCGCGCCCACCACGGCTCCGAAGCGGTCCTTGTCGGCCCACGGCATCAACGGCGCCAGCAGCGCCCCAAGAGAAATGCCCAGCATGGGGATGGTGGAGACGGCCACCGAACCGAGAAAACGGCCAATCAAAAAGTCGATCTTCTTTATCGGCTTGGTGAAGATGATCTGGTGCATGTTTGCCGCGAACTCGCGTCCCGCGGCCGAGTTCACAAACGCCGTAACCATCAGCAGCGTGATGAACCAGAAAACGGAGTAGTACTGCTCCACCACAAAGGGCGCGTTGCGGAAGGTGTTTCCGATGGCCCCGCCCACCTGCACCTCGTCGGTGCTCATGGCCAGAAAAACCAGCAGCGCCGCAATCGCCGTGAAAACCCACAGCATCACCGAGCGCAGCCAGTAGCGAATCTCAAACCAGAAGAAATAGAACATGCCGGCGCCTCCTAGTTGAGCCCCGCTATGCGGGCGAAGAACACATCTTCGAGATCCGGTATAACGGGAATAAATCCCTCCTCCGGCGAGGTGTCGGCAAAGACGTGGATCAGCGGCCGGCCGGCGACCAGCTTGTTCGAGATGACGTGCATGCGGCTGGTGTACTCCTTCACCTGTTCGCGCTCAATCGACTTGCGCCATACCCTGCCTTCAAGACTGGTGACGGCGTGGTCGGGAGCGCCCGCAAACAGCACCTTGCCCAGGTGAATGATGGCCATGTTGCTGCACAGGTCGGTCACATCCTCAACAATGTGCGTGGAGAGAATCACGATCACGTTGTCGCCGATCTCAGCCAGCAGGTTATAGAAGCGATTTCGCTCTCCGGGGTCGAGACCTGCAGTCGGCTCGTCAACAATCAGCAGCTTGGGATCGCCGATGAGCGCCTGCGCGATGCCGAAGCGCTGGCGCATGCCGCCCGAATACCCGGTGAGCCTCTTCTTGCGCACCTCCCACAGATTCACCCGGTGCAGCATCTCGTGCACCACCTCTTTGCGCTGACGGCCGTTCACAATGCCCTTCAGCAGCGCAATCTGGTCCAGCATCTCCTCGGCATTCACGCGCGGATACACGCCAAAATCCTGGGGCAGGTAGCCGAGAATCTTGCGCACCTCCTCCTTGGAGCGGAGCACGTCCAGATCACCCATGCGAATCGAGCCCGAATCCGGCTCCTGCAGCGTAGCAATGGTGCGCATGAGCGTGGATTTTCCGGCGCCGTTCGGCCCCAGCAGGCCATAAAGGCCGCGCGGGATGGTCAGGTTGACGTTGTCGAGGGCGCGTACACCGCCCTTGTAGACCTTGTTCAGGCCATCAATGCGAAGCTCCATGCAGGTTGTCCCCCTGAAATCAGGAATGGGCTGGTACGCTTGCGGCAAAGCTCAGTAGACTGACGATACCCCATGACGGCGGCGAGCCGGCAAGTCCGTTTTTAAGCAGTACGGAGCGCGGAGCGAAAAAGTGCCATGAAAATGGCGTCGCTCCATTTCAGCTTCGTGCTCTCGCCCCGGAAGAACGAATCGAGAATAGCCCCGGGTGGACCCTGAGCGCAGCCGAAGGGGGAACCCGGGGAAGGCGTCCAGGCGAATTGTCCGAGCCCCGTCGGGGAGCGACGAGCCTTTGCGCTGTTTCAACGCAGGTTCCAGCGTCTGGGCAGGACTAGCCCCAGGGCCGACGCATATAAGTTGGGCAGGCATCTGGGTTGGTATCATCCGGGTTGCTATATGCAGCGTGGCTGAAAGCGGCGACAAGGGGATATGGACAATCCCCTGCAGTATTTCGCCGAGTTGAAGGACCCGCGGGT
>DATJSB010000255.1:0-6083 GCA_035504315.1 Occallatibacter sp. | reverse complement strand
AGGGCAATCGCATTTCAAGATGCGGGAAGATTATGTTTTGAAAGGGCACGGCTTTAGCCGTGCCGAATCAGGCGCAAGAGGAAGATTCTGGCTTCAGCCACGGAGGGGTGGTTTCAGAGTGCAGCATAATGCGTCCCCCAGGGACTAAAGCCCGGTCGATTCGGGGGGTTCTTTTGGCACGGCTGAAGCCGTGCCCTTTCAAAACCACTGGACCTCAAGATTCCAATTCCAAATGCGATTGCCCTGGCATTTGAGCGCTGCCGGCTCGGCTTTCGTCACCGGATCGTTTACTCTTGAGTAAGCAACCGATTCCAGCACCCATGGCCAGAACTTCTCCCCGGGGAAAAAACGCAGCAGCCGCACGGCGGAGTCACAACCAGTGGCTGGTTCTGATCGCCCTTTTCAAGTTCGCGCAGGCGCTCGTCTTCATCTTCATCGGGTTCGGCGCTCATCGGCTGCTGAAAAAGGACATCGCCGACGAGATAGAGTTATTCGCCCGCCATCTGCGCTTCAATCCCGAGTCGCGGCTGATCAACTTCATCCTGGAGAAGGCTTCGCTGGTCAACGATCCGTTGCTGCGCCGCATTAGCTTCGCCGCGTTCGGATATTCGGCTTTGTGCATCGCCGAGGGTCTCGGCCTCTATCTCGAGAAGGCCTGGGGCGAGTTCCTTACTCTGGCCATCACCGCATCGTTTCTGCCCTGGGAAGTCTTTGAAGTCTACCGGCGCCTTACGTGGTTACATGTGGGCCTGCTCATCATCAACGTGCTGGTGTTTATCTATCTGCTGAAGCTGTTGGGCGAAAGCACCAAGGCGAAAATGCATGTGCGGAAGACGCGGTAGACGCTGCCCGGCTCTCCACAATTGTCCACTTGAGCGTCAGCATCGGTCCTGCCGTCGGAATTCCCGCGTCGACGCCGTGATATTGAGCCCTTCGAATGCTGAATAAGAGAAATCCCTCCAGAAAACTCCACCCCAAAGCCCCGGCCTTCGGCCCGTTTCGCTATCATTTTCGCTTTTTGTTCCCCTATCACGAGCCAGGCAAGCTGTCCAGAGGTAGAACCTGAGCAGTAAACACAACATCTTGTGGTGGGGTTAGCTCGACTGTCTATTAGGGCATCTTCCACCGGAGAGTGGAGTTTTTCTTCAGCTCTGAGCCCATTTTTTCCTTTGCGCGGGCAGAGAAGAGCAGTACTATCGACCGTGAGTGGTAAGTTTTGGAGTCTAGTGGAGTAAAGTAGCCAATCATCCAAAGGACTCTTTTAGAAAACAGATTTCAGCACTTCAACGTTCAACAGAAGTTTACTTCGTTTTCAGTTCCTCTATTGCGGTTTTGGGCCCTCGCGCCAGCGAGTGAACCAGCCTCGCTAACCGGTCAAGAACCGGACCCGGGGCCGGATTGATTAAAAGGATACGCCGGGACACAAGGCGCCGCGAGCGAACGGGAAAGCGGAAGCAGGAAGAGGCAGCAGATGTTTCGCGGCAACCATCCAGCCAAGGTCGATGAGAAGGGACGGCTCAAGCTTCCCGCTGCATTCAAGCAGCTTGTGGACGCGCAGAACGTGAGCCAGTTCTACATCACCTCGAGCGATGGCGCAAAGGCTGAAATCTGGCCGCTGCCGGCGTGGGAAAAGGTTGAGACGAAGCTGGCCGAGTTCAGCATTATGAACGACGCCGTGGAGAAGTATTTGAGCCTGACGAGCTATTACGGGCAGCAGGTGGAGATGGACAGCCAGGCCCGGGTGCTGATTCCGCAGATTCTGCGCGGGGCGGCCAAGCTCGACGCGGAGGTGGTGGTGATAGGCAAGATTGACCACCTCGAAGTGCATAACCAGGCAGCGTTTGAAGCGAGCCTGCCTTCGAATGTGCTCAACCAGGACGATCGGCGTTCTGTGGGAGCGATTCTGAATGGCCGGCCGGTTAACCCCTGAGGGGGTGCACATGACGGGCAGCAAACCCAGGCATGTGCCGGTTCTTTTAGAAGTGACGATGGATTTTCTCCGCATTCGTCCCGATGGGACCTATGCGGACTGCACGCTGGGCCTGGCTGGTCACGCCGAAGGTATTTTGCGGCGGCTGGGTCCGAAGGGAAGGCTGATTGGCTTTGACCGGGACCCCGAGGCGCTGGAGCTGGCAACGGAGCGGCTCGCCCGGGTGAGGGAAGAGCTGGGCAGCCAGGCGGCGGAAGTGAGGCTGATCGGCGAGGCGTTCAGCACGATTGCCCAGTATGTTGAGCCGGGCACGCTGGACGGACTGCTGGCCGACTTTGGCGCAAGCAGCCTTCACTTCGACGAAGCGCGCAGGGGATTCAGTTTTCAGGCAGACGCCAGGCTCGATATGCGTATGGATACGCGCAGCGGGCCGACTGCCGAACAAGTGGTGAATGAGATGGACGAGCGCGAGCTTGCGAATCTCATTTACGAATACGGTGAGGAAAGGAGGTCGCGGACAGTCGCCAGAGCAATTGTGCGAGGGCGGCCGATTGTTACCACCATGCAACTTGCACGGATAGTAGCATCGGCCGTCCCGCCAATCAAGCACATTCACGCGGCTACAAAAACGTTCCAGGCACTGCGCATCTACATCAATCGCGAGCTTGAAGAAATCAAGGCCCTGCTTGAGGCCGCACCAAAGTTGCTTAAGCCCTCAGCGAGGCTTGCAGTCATAAGTTTTCATAGTCTCGAAGATCGCATCGCGAAAGACAGTTTGAGAGACGGCGCACGAAACGGAATCTGGAACATCGTTACCAAAAAGCCGGTGACGGCAGGCGAAGAAGAGATTAACAGGAATCCGCGCTCGCGAAGCGCGAAATTAAGAGTGGCGGAAAGACAGGCACCAGGGACTAGTCCCTAGTGCCTGCACGACGAAGGAGAGCACGTATGGCGGCAGCAGTTGCATATCTTGAATCGGGGCGCGGATGGAACGCGCGAGTTGCCGAGCGCAACGCCGAGCTGCTGGCGCAGCAGCCGGTGCGCCGCCGCCGTGTGCGCACGCCCGAGTTTTATTTTGCCAAGAGCTTCGATAACTCGAGGCTGGTCAAGGCTCCCGATCCGGTGCGCGCCCGCCAGATGCGCGTATTCTGCGCCGCGGTTGCGGTTTTGTTTTCACTGGTGATGGTGTACGGCCTGCAGCACTTCTACGCGATTGAAAAAGGCTACCGCGTTGAAAGCGAAAAGCAGACGCTCGAACAGTTGCGCGAAGATAACCGCCAGCTCAAGTTGACCGAGGCCGAGCTTACGCAGCCGGGCCGCATCGACGGCCTGGCGCAGCAGCTTGGCCTGATGGCGCCGCAGCCAGGGCAGGTGGTGCATTCCAGTGCGCCGGCCGGCTCCGGTGCTCCTACGCTGGCGCAGGTCGTGCCGCCGGGGCGGTGATGAAATACAGCTCTCAGCCTTCAGCTCTCAGCTTTCAGCTTTGATGTGCAACCGCGAAATAAAATTCCAACGCGTAGATCGGCATTCTATCGAAAGCGAGAAAACCCCAAACCACCACCAAGGAGCTGAAAGCTGAGAGCTGAGAGCTGAGAGCTGAAGAAACATGCAGGCAGCCGTACGAGCCATTCGCAGCCGCGCCACCACGACCAATGCCGTTCCATTAAAGCGCGGCCGGTTCTGGCTCATCTGCCTGTTTTTCTTTTTGTGGGCGATGGGCATTGGCGCCAGGCTCTTCTGGCTGCAGATCGTTCGCCATCACGAATACGTTGAGCGCGCCGAAAAGCAGCAGCAGCGCACCTTTGAGGTTGCCCCGCGCCGCGGCGTTCTGTATGACCGCGACGGCCATGAGCTGGCCATGACCGTACTGGTGGACTCAATTTACGCCGACCCCTCGGAAGTTGATGACAAGCAAGCAGCCGCGCACATTCTCTCGGCGGCCACCCACGTCGACCCTGAGGATGATCGCACCACTGAAAAAGCGATCGCCGAGCGGCTGGCCGCGGGCAAGAACTTTGCCTGGGTCGCGCGGCGCGTCACGCCCGAGGTTGCCTCGCGCGTGCGGGCGCTCGATATGAAGGGGATCTATTTCCAGAAGGAGTTTGAACGCTTCTACCCCGACAACCAGATTGCCGCGCAGGTGCTGGGCTACGTGGGAGTGGACGATAACGGACTCGGCGGCCTGGAGGAGAAGTACGACGCTGATTTGCATGGCGCGCCCGGCGAAATGTACACCGCCATGGACGCACGGCGCAAGGTGCTGGGCTCGACTGAAAAGGATCCCGAACCGGGCCGCAACCTGGTGCTGACCATCGACTCCAACATTCAGTTCATGGCCGAGCGCGCGCTCGACCACGTGATGGAGAAGACCCAGGCCCTGAATGGCACGGTGGTGGTGCAGGACCTGCACACCGGGCAGATTCTTGCTCTCGCCGTGCGGCCCACGTTCAATCCCAATGATTTTCGCCACACCACATCCAGCCTGCTGCGCGACCGCGCGGTGAGTGACGTCTACGAACCCGGATCGACGTTCAAGCTGGTCAGCTACGCCGCTGCCTTGGACCAGCACTTGATTACGCCGGACACCATGATCGACTGCCAGGGCGGGCAGATCAATCTCTTTGGGCGAGTGATCCACGACGACAAGAGCGATCGCGGCATCGGCACGGTGACGGCAGCCATGGCGCTGGCGCACTCCAGCGACGTGGGAGTAATCAAGGTGGCGATGATGCTTGGCCCCCAGCGTCTCTACCAGTACATTCGCGCCTTTGGCTTCGGACAGCGCTCCGGAATTGAATTGCCCGGCGAGACGCGCGGCCTGCTGCGTCCGGTCAAGTTGTGGCAACCGGCTTCAATTGGTTATGTGGCAATCGGCCAGGAAGAAGCGGTAACCCCGTTGCAACTTGTCAGCATGGTTTCAACCATCGCCAATGGCGGAATCTATCTGCCTCCGCGCGTTCTCATGCAGGACCCGGCCGGACCTAACACGCCGAACCAGAACCAGGCGCCACAGGCTCAGCCGTTCCGGCCCGGCGAAGATCTGCCCAATCCCCTGCCGGCTGATGCGCATCGCGTCATCTCCACCCTTTCCGCCGCCCAGATGCGCGAGATGATGGAAGGCATTGTGCTCTATGGCACCGGAAAAAACGCCCAGCTCAACGGCTATTCGTCGGCGGGCAAAACCGGCACGGCCCAAAAGATCGATCCCGTGACTCACCTTTACAACAAGGACCTGCACATTGGTTCGTTCGCGGGCTTCGCGCCGGTCAATAATCCGGTCATCTCCGTGGCTGTGGTCATCGATTCGCCCAAGGGTCAGTACTACGGCTCCGATGTTGCCGCGCCGGTCTTCGCCGAAGTAGCGCAGCAGGTGCTGGAGTACCTGGGCGTGCCGCACGATATCGATCTTCGTCCGGTGAAGCCATCGGGGAAACAGAAACCAGTCGTCGAGGATGAGGCCGACTCGGGAAGCGAGAACATCCAGGCGCTTTACGAAGCCGCCAACGATCTGCCGGCCGACGATCCGCAGAGCGCATCGGCGCGGGCCAGCGCCACGGCTGCGCAGAACCCCACGACTGCGCAGAACGCGAGCGCGCCGGTCCAGAAGCCGGCCGATGCGAGTGCGAAATCCGCACCTACGGCACAACAGCCCGGCAAAGTTGTTTCAACGCCGGCGCTCGTGCAACTCGCGCAGAACACTCCTGCTCCGCCGGCGGGCAAAAGCGTGACGATCTCAGAGGCGAAGCAGTTGCGCGTGCCTTCGCTACTGGGACTATCGATGCGCGACGTGATTGTGCAGGCGGCTGCAGCCGGTCTTGACGTTGAGGTTGCCGGCAGCGGCACAGCCCGCGAGCAGGCGCCAGCGCCCGGCACGATGGTGGCCGAAGGCACAAAGATCGTGGTGAAGTGCGCTCGATAAACATCTTTCGTCCGCAGGCCTCGCTGCTTTGCCCAATCTCTTTTACACGAGCTTTTGCAAAAGTGGTTGCTTTAGAAACGCGCTGCCTCCTATGCTAGGGCCTGTTAACACTACTGGGGTGGCTGGCGCCGGGAGCCAGTTTTTCTCAGTTCGAGGAATGAGGAGTGACGCATACCGGGTGTCTGCGAGCGACGAGGGACGATGAAATGAGGAAAACTGGCCCCGGCCCGAAGG
>DATJSB010000254.1:0-11037 GCA_035504315.1 Occallatibacter sp. | reverse complement strand
GCCGAATGCACATCCACAAACCACGGCAGATGCACCACAATCGACTCCGGCGCCGCGACGAATTGCGTATTCAGTTTCAGCGTCGCCATGCCTTCCTGCGGCTGCTCCAGCTTGAACGCGACCGTCCCGAAGTAAGTCGGCGCCTGGCTTACTGCGATGGTCTTTCCCGCGCCAATCCACTGCGGCGAAACCACGCTTAGCAGATGCAGCTGCCGGCCCTCCTCGCGCACCAGCATCGACCGCAGCAGCGTGCGATACTCCGCTGCGAACCATCCATGCGGCGCGAGGTTGTGGCCAAAGTTGCGGTCGCCCCACGGCCGGATGTTGAACTCGAATCCCGCATTGGTCGCGCTGGTGTGCGCCAGGATGGCGTATAGCTCGCTCAGCGCCTGCTGCTGGTCGCCCCGAATGGTCTCGGTCAATGTGTTCTTTATAGTCAGGTAGTGGTGCAGATACTCGCCGTCGGCGTAGGTCATAATGCCCTCGGCATACTTGGCCTGCGTCGCTTTGAGTGTCGCGGTCACCCGCGGGTCGTGCGGGTCGAGCGTCGGCTCGGGGACCACGCTCAACAAGTTGCCCCAGTCATATCCTCCCTCCTGCCCATCCAGAGCCGGCGGAATATACCCATTGTGTGCCGCCGCCTGCGCATCGAGCACCTTGAAGAACGCATCATGAAGGCTGTCGTACTCCGCCTGCCAGCTTTGCGCCAGATCAGTATGCCCCGTCTCCGCAGCCATCTGAATCGCCACTCTCAATCCATCCAGCGCCAGAAAGTTGTATCCGGTCAGATGCCCGCGAACATACTCGTTGTCGCGCACGTCGCTGGCCGGCAGAATGTGCAGCGGATCGGCGGCGCGAGCCTGCTTCAGCCAGTCCACAGCCCGCGCAATCTGGGGCAGCGCCCACTCGGCAAACTCCCTGTCGTGCGTGATGCGATAGTGCTGGGCGTAGCCCCACACTGCCTCGCCCCAGCCGTCATACTGTTGTTCCTGCGAAAGAAAATCTCCATCAGGCTTCTGGGACTTTGCGAAGAACTCCAGGCACTCCTTGGCAATTTGCGGATAGCCAGTCACGTCGTAGCTATGCACAATGTCAGCGCCGTCGCGCAGAAAGAAGGCGTGGTAGTGAAGCTTGTTCACGGTCTGGATGTAATCGGCGCCGATGTGATCGATGGCAATCAGGTCGTAGATCAAGTTTGTGTAGAACGTATCCACGACCTTCGCTTCCGGCAATTCGATCTGCATTCCGCCGGCCAGAATTCCGTTCCAATAGGCCTTCACCTGCTCCCTTGCTGTATCAAATCCTGCCAGATCCATCGCCTTGATCGCCTCGGCATCGGCCGTAGGAATCAGAGGCATCTTGAAATCGAGGCTCCATTCCTCATCCGGTTCAAGCATGCTGGAATAAGTCACAATGCCAACCGGCGTCTCAGGCTCAACGTTCAACCGCACCGGCTTTTCCAACTCTGGAGGATTGAGAGCGCTGAACCGGTCTCTCAATACAAAGCCGCGCGACGAGTAGCCGGAAGGGAAGCTGTACAGCATGCGCCCATCACGGAAAAAATGCGGGCCATCGAACGAGTTCATCCAATCGGCGTTGAATTTCTCGCCAATCTGCCGGTAATCGCCAGGGAAATGCCCCTCCACAGGCCGGCGGTATCGGTTGTCGCCCATCGGTTGGCCGGTGGTGCTCAGCGCGTCGTAGCGGATGCCCGTGGAAAAAATCGCGCGCGTCGGCACCTTCGCCGTGTTCCTCATCGTCACACGGATAAAGTTCACCAGCGGCCCGCTCTCGTCCTCGTTCAGGCCCGCTTCAAACATCGTGAAGCGATAGTCAATCCCGTCGCGCTCGAACTCGTAATGAACGATGGGCAGATGATTCTGCTCCAGCGTTCTGATGCGCACGCTGGTGGGCGTCGTGTCGGGACCGGAAAAGAACATCAGCTCGCCGTAGCCGGTCCTCAGGTAGCCTTCGGGTGTAATCTCCGTCGCGCCCTCGGCGCCCATCACCCCGATCTCATCGGTTGGTTTGGAGAAGTACGTGAAGGGCTTGTTCGGATCGTCGATCGAGGGCGAAACCATCTGCGCCGCAGTGCGCCCGTATCCACAAGCCGCAAGAAAAACCATGGCGCCTGCGATTGCTGCCTGTTTCAGATAACGGCACGACATCGGTTGCGAACCTCCTGCTTTCCAGAATCCATCGGCTTACGCGCATTCAAGGGAACATCATAGACCAACGGCGCGTGGCATTTCGCTACCGGCCTTCAGGTGATGGGTGTCACCGGCAACGATCCTCCATCGAGCCCATACTTCTCCGCATGAGTGAGTGAGGTGACCGCTATGAACTCATCCTGCCTGAAATGCGGTACTCATCTTGAGTCCGTGTGGAGCTTTTGCCCTCATTGCGGGGCAGGGAACGAGCCGGCGGCACCGCCCGCCCCGCGCGACCATGAAAATGCGCCGGTTACAGGTGCGTTCAGCGGACTTCTGCTGGGCGTAATCGTCGCGCCGGTGCTTATCATTGCCGGCGGCATGCTCTGCCTCACCGGTCTGGGAGCATTTGCCGGCATTCCCATGATCATCGCGGGTTTCTGCGCGCCCCTTGCCGGCCCATTTTTTGGCTCAGGCTCTGTTGGCGGCAAATGCCCCTGGTGCGGCGTGCACATCTCCAGCCTCAAGCACTCGCAGGAGTTCACCTGCCATGCCTGCAGTCAGCACGTCGTAGTGAAAGACCATGAGCTGGTGAAGGCCGCGTAGAGGTCTAAGCCACCCTTAGATTGCGGGGGCCTTCGGTCCCCTGAATTCCACGTACAAAACCGCCAGGCCTTTGGGCCTTGAGAACCGCTCCCAATCCCTCGGAACAATCCCACTCCGCCCGGTGTCTAATTGCTTGAGCCGCGTCCCCTGCGCCGCTCCAGCCGTAAGAAGCGCAACTCTGAATTCCTGGCCAGACGATCGTCAAAACGTCAAAAGAGCATGCAGCCGTTCGGAACGACGAAACGAATGAGGTCCTATGACTCGGTTGGTAATTTTGCGACCCATCCGCGCCGCCTGCGCATTCATTGCCGCCGGCACGACGCTCGCCCCAACTCTTTTCTTCGCACAATCCCCGGCCTCCTCCTCAACCCCTCTCAACGTCGGCACCCCCGCAGTGCCCGTCACTCAATCCGCTGAAGCCACGCCGCCGCCGCCGGCTCCCGCTGCGCTAACGCCAGGAGAAATCTACAAGCAAGCCATGCACCCGCTCGACGTGGTTCGCAGCGAGATCGGCAACTGGTCAGACCCTGAGCTGCAGGCTTTCGGCGTGGGCGTAAAGATGGCCCGCGGCGCTTGCGACGCAGCCAATCCCGAAACCTACAAGGGCGACGATCTCTACGATCTTGCGCGCCTCTGCGCCCTCGGACAGGACTGGAACCAGGCCTACGTTGTTGCCCAGGACTATATTGCTGCGCTCGACACTACCCACCGGTCTCAAGCATACGCAATCAGCGTCAGCGCGCTGGTTCACATTCACGATATCGACACGGCCGTCGCCACCGCACGTACTATGCTGCGCAGCCTGCCTTATGACGCCGAGGTAGCCTATTCCATCCGCTCGCTCAAGGACTATCTCGAGCAGTCGGGCAATCCGGCAACCATGATGCTGGCCGAACAGGAGCATCCGGCAATCATTGATGCCCTGAAGCAGGGCGTTCCACTCAAGGCCGATCACAGTGAGGCGGTGATGGGCATCGGCGCGCTATTTGAGTCGGGCATGGAGCTGGCGTTCTATGAACGCTTTGCCGGCGACGACAAGAGCGCGGGAGCCACGGTTGCGGATCTTGAAGATGCGCTGGGCACCAAGGCCCAGTTCTCCGGCGCTGACTGGGAGCAGATTTCGCGCGTTCGCGCCGAGTACAGTCTCATCGGCTGGCGTCTGCCCCAGATCGCTATTGAGCAGTCGCTCGAAACCAAGGCGGCCAGGGTCCCAACGCCGGCAGGCGCGACCCGCGCACCGCACGCGCCGGCGCTCAGGCAAACGGCGGCAACTACGCCGACTGTCAACGGGCCCGACTTTGGCGCAGCAACTGTTCTCGTTCTCTTTCCCGACTGGTGTGCGCAGTGCCGCGCGATGATGAAGACCGTCACTGAGTTTGCCACGCTGAACGCACAGACGCCCATTCACGCGTGGGGCCTGATGTACGCCGACGCAGCGCAGAATGCAAGCGATCCAGGTGTGGAAGCAAACACGAAGGAGCTGGAAGGAACCAATACGCTCATCGTCTCTGCGGCTACGGCTGCCCAGTTCGCACCCATTGATCTGCCCCTGGCGATCGTCGTCGACCAGGCCGGCGTCGTCCGATTCATCGGCGCCATCCCCACTGACTCGTTCAACGGCAACGGTTACATGGAACGCATCATCGTTCGCATGGCGACCGCTGAAGCCACGCCCAGGGCAAGCGACAAGGGGAACTGAAATGCCCGGTTCGCGGGCTGCGAATAGTTCCGCCGCCTTAACATTCGATTTCCGCTCTTTGCGCTATAGCGTTTTCGGTTCAAGCCTTAATACATACGATGCGGCCGAGTGGCTCTTTCCTTAAGAAGGAGCCACCTCGCGTGATGACCGCGCGCCCACACATGAACCGAAAACGCCGTAAATTAAAGGGCCCGGCAGAAATTGAGGTCAGCTCTTATGCAGTGCTCTTTTGAGAACGATTTCAAGCGCGGACTTTTGTTCGGCGTATTCTGAGCTCGAAACGGTTCCGGCAATTCGCTCGCTCTCAAGATCGAACATCTCATCTTTAAGAACGCCAAGCAGCGCAGCCTTTTTGTTGGCCGGTGCGGGGACGTAGCCTGCGGCTGGCTGTTGAACAGGCGCGACTGCCTGAGCGGCCACATACTGCGGAGCTCCAGCCGGCTTGCGCAGCAGGAATCCGGCGGCGGCGATCAGCAGGAGCGCGAGCCCGCCCAGGATCCACCAGGTGTACTTGCTGAGCGGGTTCGGCGTGTTGATGGGCGTGCCGATTCCTCCGCCCGGCTGACCACTGGGCGCGGCTTGCTGGCCGCTTTCGCCCTGGCCGCCCTGCTGCTCGCGCGGCAGCGAACCCGATCCCGAAATCGTGAAGGCCAGAGATTTTGCCGGAGTGACATTTTTGGCGAGAAATGTCAGCACGCCGGGGTCGCTGTTGACCGGCTTCATGTCGGAACTGCTAAGGGTCATCGATTTTGGCAGGATGACGGCGAAGTTGTCGGCCGGCAGGGTGACGACCGGTTTGAAATCTAGCTTGCCGGAATAAGGCAGCGTGTAGGTGACCTGGAATTCGGTGTCCTTGTCTCCCTCGTCAGGCTGGATGGGGAAGTTGAACGAGTAGTGACCTTTGGGGTCGTCGGGATCGAGGGTCAGCGAGGTCGGCAAGCCGCTCGGCCGCTGCGCCTGCGTGTCCTGTACCTGCGCGCCGCCGGGAAGCACGATCTCAAACGAGCGCTTGCTCCATTGTGTGGTGGGGGGCGTGCTGGTGTTATGCACCAGCCACCGCTCGCTTACGCTGAGCTGCCCGCTGGGGTCGGTCTCCATCTCCATGATGTCGGCTTCGATGAAGACGCCCTGCACTTTTTGTGCAACGTCGAAGACTGAAACGTCGCCCGGTCCCGCGCCTTGAGGCGCCGCGATAAAGTAAGGCGCTCCCTGATGGGTGACGCGAATCAGATAGGGACCGGCGCCCGGCTCGTTGATGGTGTAGCGGCCTTGCCCGTTGGTGGTGGCGTGGGCGACCGCGCTCATCGCCGACTGCACGTCGAGCAATTCCACAGTGTCACCCCCGGCGGGTTTACCCGTGGTCTTGTCGGTTACGGTACCGGAAACGGATGCGGCATGGGAAGCAGCGGCGCCGGCCAAAATGCTCAATGCAAAAATGACTGCAAAAATTCTGGTAGATTTCATTCTGTGTCGTCGTCCTTCAGTCCTTAGTCCCTCAGTCTCTTTGCCCCTGCCTTCACGCCTGTTGCAGGCGGTCGATTTCGGCCAGCAGCTCGGAGGTTTCGTTCTCGAGCAGCGCCCGCTGCACCTCAAAATCCTCTTCGGGATACTTGCCTGCGCGGTGCTCGAAGTTCAGGTCGCGGAGATTCTCGTAGAGCTGCTCTTTGCGCTCCAGCAGAAAATCGAGGCGCGACTTTTCCTTCTGGCTGGCAAAGGCGTTTTCGGGCCAGAAGGTATAGATCAACAGCGCAATCAGCATCATCAGTCCCGCAACTATGCCCTGAATTTCGGTCATTGCTCAAAAACCTCCGTCCGTGTCGGTGTCATGGCGGATACGCTCGCGCCGCTCGCGATCTGCCGGGTCGTGTGCGGCCAAATCAGCACTTGCGGCGGCAGCCTGAGCCCGCCCAATTGATATCCCTGACCAGCGCCGCACCAGCAGGATGGTGCCCAGCAGCGCGGCAGCAAAGACGGCAAACGGGGCGATCCACGCCACCAGGTCAAAACCGTGCGTGGTTGGAGCGGCCAGTACAACGGCACCGTACTTGGCGGTGAAGGCGGCAAAGATTTCCTTGTCGCTCATGCCCGAAGAAATGTCGGCGCTCAGTTCGGCAAGCTCCCGGTCACGATCGGGGCAGCCTACGTGATCGCATTCGCCCAGCAACTGCGCGCAGCCGCACTGGCACATCATCCGGTGATCGAGATCGCTGATTCGAGAGCTTGGGCTGCTCGCTCCGAGCGAGAAGCAGATGGCAACCGCGAGAACCGCAACCTCCACGAATCGTGTCCAAAAAGTAAGGCGCAAGGGAGTCGCCATCAGTCGCCTCCTTTTAGAACCGGTTGAATGGGAATGGTACGTGCAGCCGGAACTTTGAGAACCGCTGTAGCCGGTGTGATGCTCGGGGTCAGGGCGATGAACGTGCCGAGGACCATGATCACGAGGCCGGCCCATATCCAACCCACCAGCGGATTCAGAATTGCCTTGATAATGGGGTGGCCGGTATCGGGATTGGTGCCCTCGTAGACCACGTAGAGATCCAGCACCGGGGTGGAGTGAATGGAAACCATCGTCTCCGGCTGGCCTTCAGAATGGTAGACGCGCCTTTCGGGCATCATTTGGAACTGGTACTTGCCGCCCTTCGAGACGTTGAGCATGGCGAAATCGGAGTCGTAGAGGGCGTTGGAGTCTTGCGTGAAACCTGTGCAATCGAGCTGGTAAGGCCCGATATTCAAGTGGTCGCCAACCGCTAGTTCGCTCTCAACGTTGCGGTTGAAGGCAGAACCAGCCAAGCCGATCACCACCACCACGACCCCGATGTGGACGAGGTAACCTCCGTAGCGGCGGGTGTTGCGGCGAGTGAGCAGCCAGGTGGATGAGATCAAATTGCGGCCGGTCTGCCGGGAGATGACCCCTGCGCCGCGCAGAAACTCAGAGATGATGGCGGTGAGCACCGCGGCAGATACGGCGAAGTCGACCAGCGCATAAAAACTGCCGGTCGAAAACTGGCCATCTGCCCATGGCCTGACGCCAACGGCAAGGCAGACAATTACGGTCACCCACAACGCAACCACGGGCAGTATGAAGTTCCGCTTGATGCTTTTAAGCGACGTAGCGCGCCACGGCAGCAACGGCCCAACGCCGGTGAGGAAGACCAGGAACAGGCCGATGGGGACCGCGACGCGGTTGTACCAGGGCGCCCCCACCGTTACCTTGTTGCCGACCACGTACTCCGAAATAATCGGGAAAAGCGTTCCCCAAAGAATCACAAAGCAGGCCGTGAGCAACACCAGGTTGTTGAACAGGAAGCTCGACTCGCGGCTGACCAGCGACTCGAGATGATGCTCGGTCTTGAGGTGCCCGCGCTGGTAGATGTAAGCGAAGATGCAAACCGCCAGCACAATGCCCATGAAGACAACGAACCAGGTACCGATAGAGGATTGGGCGAAGGCATGCACCGAACTGACCAGGCCGGCGCGCGTGAGCAGCGTACCCAGCAGCGTGAGCAGGAAGGTGGAGAAAATGAGCCAGACATTCCAGCTCTTCATCATGCCTTTGCGTTCCTGCATCATGACGGAGTGCAGGAATGCGGTGCCGGTGAGCCAGGGCATGAAGCTGGCGTTTTCAACCGGGTCCCATCCCCAGTAACCGCCCCAGCCGAGGACCGCGTAGGCCCAGTGCATGCCGAGGAAGATGCCGCAGGTGAGGAAGAGCCAGGTGACGAGCGTCCAGGTGCGTGTGATTTTGATCCACTTCTCGCCGGGGTAGCGCATCATCAGCGCGCCGAGTGCGAAGGCAAAGGGAACCGAGAAGCCCACGTAGCCGAGGTAAAGCATGGGCGGATGGATCACCATCTCGGGATATTGCAGAAGAGGATTGAGACCATTGCCGTCGTCGGGAACGACTCCGCGAAAGACTGCGAAGGGCGTTGCAGGGAAGCAAAGAAGGAGCAGAAAGAAAGTCTGTACGCCGGCCAGAATCGTGCCCGCATAGGCGTAGAGCTTGACGTCGGTCTTGTGGCGGAGCCGAAGTACAAATCCGTATACGGCGAGGAGCCACGCCCAAAGCAGCAGCGAACCCTCCTGGCCGCTCCACATCGCGGCGAACTTATAGGCGGGGTTGAGGGCGCGGTTGGAGTGCTCGAGGATGTAGGTGAGCGAGAAATCGTTGGTGAAGACGGAATAAAGCAGCGCAAAGGCCGCGCCTGTAACTGCGATGAATCCAGCGATTCCTGCCCGGCGCGCGGTGTCGGCCAGCCGCTCGGGGGAAATTCGAGCGGGCTGGCCCGTGGCAATGAGCCGCAGAGCAACCGTGCCGGCGAGCAGATTGTAGGCTGCCAACGCCAACGCAATCAGAAGTGCAAAACTGCCGAATGCTGCCATTCATGACTCCAGGATGATCCTCACTCTTGAGGGGCGGGGACGAGGTAATTCTCTAATATCATAGGAGGTTTGCTTGTGATTTGGCTCACACCAAAGATGGAGGGGTTTTACGAGAACAGGAACGGCCAGTTTGCCTGCCTTAGCTTCTTAGATCATAGAAGCTATCGCCTATGGGCGCCCAAAAGAAAAGCCCAGGACGGCGTCCTGGGCGGTTGGGCGATGAATTATCAACCGGTTATCGCCCATTTTGGTTCATCATCTGGCCCGCAATCTCAACCAGTTCCTCGTTATGCGTCGGCTTGGGCATAAAGCGCACACCTGATTCCTCGTAATCGGCCGCGTTCTCGACGCCGTTGCCGAGCACCAGGACGGGTACGTCAGGCTTACGGATGTGCAGTTCGGCCACGAAGGCCGGGCCCCCCAGTCCGGGCCTGTGATGACCCGAGATCACCAGGCCCAGGCTATTGGAGAAGTGCGGCTCTTCAATCAAGCAAAGTGCCTCGGCTGCATCCGCTACTCGAACCACATCGCGAAAACGCTTTTCGAGCGCCGACACCCGTACGAATGCCTGCAACGGATCGTCGTCAACTAGGAGAATTGTTCTCATCACCCCGGGGGCCCGTGGCCCTGGCAGGTCACAAGGAGCTTGGGCCACTGTTGATTCAGATGACAACAGCGCCAAATTTGTTGCTCGCACGCCGGAGTGTTTGTTCGAGGTTCTTACCTGTCCGGCCCGGTCGCGGTGCGGATTTGCCGTGAACGGACGAGCAGAGCACGGGCTTCTGGGCTACACTGTTGCCGCAGGAATCAACGTGCCGTTGAGGCACGCGAAAGTTGAGTGTGGACTATGCAAATGGTTATTCGCGGCATCGTATTGGTATTCGCATTGGCAGTGACTGCATCTCTGTTTGGCCAAGCACCTCAGCCGGCGGCGACTCCGGCCACCGCGCAGGCTCCCGCTCCAGCGGCAGCGCCCGCGTTGACGGCTGACGGGGTCGTGGCCAAATACATCGAGGCCATCGGAGGGAAAGAGGCCATCGGCCAGGTGAAGTCGCTTTCGATGGAGACGTCGGTACAGGTAATGGGAAACGACGCACCCGGGTCGACAGTGGTTTTGGACGGCGTGGGCTACCGCAACGAGACGCAGTTCAACGACAGCAAGATCATCCAGGTGTACACACCCAAGGGCGGATGGCAGGTGAATCCGATGGCGGGCATGACAGATCCGACGCCGCTGCCGAAGGAGCAGTACAACGCGGGGAAGGACGAGATCTATGTGGGCGGGCAACTCTACAACTACGCGACCCTGGGATACAAAATTGAGCTGGTCGGAAACGACCCCGGTACATACAAGGTCAAACTGACTACGAAAGACAACCTGGAGTCGACCTACGTGATCGATGCTGCGACCTTCCTGGTAAGATCGGCCATCCGCAAGGGCAAGATGCAGGATCAGGACGTGGACATCACAACCACCTACACCGACTACCAGAAGGCGGACGGCGGTTACCTGATTCCCCGGAGCATCGGCGTGGATTTTGGCGGGCAGTTCCAGATCACGATTGCGGTGAAGAAGGTCGAAATAAACCCGACGATTGATCCGGCAATCTTTGAGATGCCGAAGGCGGCACCGGCCGAAGCCGCGCCGGCTACGCCGAAGAGCTAGAAACGTTCCCGCCTGTGTTGAGGATGGGGCGGGCATGCGAAGCGCGCAAAGGGTATCCCCCTCCCCCCTATGTAGATGGGTTAAGTCGTTTGTTGTCAATCACTTGTACCCCGGTACCTCTCTCCTAAAATATTCAAACTAAACAACTTACGGTGTAAATTACTCCTAAGTAAGGGGTTACGGTTCCGCTTGGCAGCGGATTTGGCGTCAGCGTCCCATCGGTTCAGTTTCCCTGATTTGAATGTAGCGCAATGAGGGGAAATTAAGTGTTAACTGGCCCTAGGGCGCAGGGCAATCGCATTTGGAATTGGAATCTTGAGGTCCAGTGGTTTTCAAAAGGGCACGGCTTCAGCCGTGCCAAAAGACCCCCCCGAATCGACCGGGCTTTAGTCCCCTGGGGGACCCATTATGCTGCACTCTGAAACCACCCCTCCGTGGCTGAAGCCAGAATCTTCCTCTTGCGCCTGATTCGGCACGGCTAAAGCCGTGCCCTTTCAAAACATAATCTTCCCGCATCTTGAAATGCGATTGCCCTG
>DATJSB010000253.1:0-6613 GCA_035504315.1 Occallatibacter sp. | reverse complement strand
CGGGAACGGCGCCACTCCTTCCGCGGTCTCAGACATCCCCGACAGCGCTGGAAAATCACCCGGCGGCCAGGTAGCTCAGTGGTAGAGCGCGGCCCTGAAAAGGCCGGCGTCGGCGGTTCGATCCCGTCCCTGGCCACCACTGTAGAGTCAATAGCTTAGAAGATACGACTCGGACATTTCCCGCTGGACTTGCGTGCCCAGTTATTCCGCAAGCTATTGAAAGCACGCAAGATAGTGTCAGATAGCATAAATGGCTGAAGATAGGCTGGCGTTGGCCATTCTCAGCATGTAAATACCTGTGATTCCAACGCTTAACCGAACTGATGCTTCACCCTTGGGTGCCGGGAACACTGCGGGAACACGCATGGCCAGTCCGCGACACTCGAAGCTGGCCAAGATCCAGCAATCCGGGAGGGTACTGTTTCCACTCGATGCGGAAGTCGACGGGTTCAATGCAGTCGAGCGGGGCCCTCATATCGCTCTTACTCCAGCGGCATCTCCATGAAGACATCGGCACGGCTATAGGGCATGGGCGGAAGGCTCTCAGGTTTCACGTGGCGAAAGCCCACCGATTCGTACAAGTGAACAGCATTCTTAAGGCGCGTATTGCTGCCAAGGAACAGAGACCTCGCGCCGAGGCTCCTGGCCTGCGCGATGGCGTGCTGCAGCAAACAGCGGCCGATGCCTCGGCCGCGCAGATGCGGAGCAACCGCCATCTTGGAAAGCTCGTAGATTCCATCCCGCATGGGGATCAGCGCGACGCATCCGACGGCTTCAGCTCCGGCATAGGCCATGAAGATAGAACCGCCCTTCAGAAGGACTGAGTGGTCCGGATCGTTCAAGGTCTCCCGGTCTTTGGCTTCAAGGGCGAAATACCGCGTGATCCACTCTTCATTCAGCGTCCGGAACGCGGTGGCGTCATCGCCGGCTGCCAGAGATCGAATTTCAACCTCTGGCGAAACCGAGAGCGAGTTCTGGAGATCGATTGGCGATGCAGGGCGGGTTGTATGCATGGACTACCTCTGGATATCGCGCGATATCACGATGGCTTCACGCCTCGTGTGTTGCGAATCATGTCAGCTGCTCTGCGATTGACCTGGTTTGAGGCGTAATTACATCGCCTGTGTGTTTTGTTGAGATTGTTTCGATCAGAACAATTCCGCATTCCTCGTCGGCAACTGGATTGTGAAGGACGCCCTTCGGAACAACGCAGAATTCGCCAGGATTCAGAATCACCTCGGCGGCAGGTCAAGCTGGCGTGCGGCATCCGGAATGAGCGGGTTCCAATCGCGATAATGCCGGATATCCTGGCGAGTGAGTGAGGCTGCCGCAGGTTCTTCAGGGAACGCTCGGGGCATCGGCCTGAACTCCGGTTGTTATTGCAGCGCGGCTGGATCGGATGAATAGGTGATCGCCGCGATCCGCCAACCATCAACGGTTTTCACCAGTTGCCAGGTCTCGCTACCGCGGTTCTCGGCTTTCCCGTCGATATTGAAAACGAAATCGAAATAGACTGCCGCGATCGTCCCATCTGTATGGATGACGACGTGGCTGTGTTCCGGGTCGAAAGCTTTTGGCGTCGACGAAACAACCTTCGCAAAATCGCGATAGCTGCCAACTTTTACTTTCGGGTCCTTCGACCCCTTCGCCTGCGCCCGATGGTATGCGTCGTCTGTGAGCACGCTCAGCCAGAGACTGGCGTCGGGCAGAAACAGGGCAGAGAGCGCGGCCCCATTATGAGTGACAACCGCCTCATGATATTGCTTCATCACTTGTTCGATCGCAGCCACTTGCGCGTGGTGTTCGTTGTCAATCCCGGCCTGGGCCGTGGAAGCACTCGGCGTCTGAGCGATACCAGCCATGGGCAGAAGGCTAAGCACAAAGAGAGCAGGGCCACTGAGTTTCAGCATCGTTCGTCCTCCTGAGAGAGAGAAAGTGAGCGGGAAGGAAAAGCGTCCGGCTCCCGGCCCTGAGAGAGCATCGTTCATACTCTCGGCAAAGGCAGCGAACCGCAAGATCCGCCGATTTCAGATGGCCGTCATGCCACCGTCGACGAACAACTCGAGCCCGTTCACGAAGCTCGAATCGTCTGAGGCAAGAAACAAGGCGACCGTCGCGACTTCCTCAGGTTGACCCATCTTTCCCCGCGGGATCAGGGATTCGAAATACCGCTTCGCTTCCCCGGTGAGAACTGCTTCCTGCATCGGTGTGGCAATTGCACCTGGAACCAGCAGGTTCACGCGAATGTTTCTGTCCTTCAGTTCGTTGAGCCAGGTGCGTGCGAAGGAGCGCAGCGCCAGCTTGCTCGCCGCATAAACGCCGAAACCAGGAAAGCCCTTTGCCGCAGCATTAGACCCGGTCATGAAGATCGATCCACCATCGTTGAACAGCGGCAACGCTTTCTGCACCGTGAAGAGGGTGCCGCGCACGTTCAGGTCGAAGGTCTTGTCGAAGTGCTGCTCAGTGATCTCCCCAAGCGGGACGGGCTCGCCTATGCCGGCACTCGCGAACAGGACGTCGATCTTGCCCTTCTTCCGCTTCACAATATCGAACAGCCGGTCGAGGTCGTCGAGATTGGCTGCATCACCCTGGACGCCGGTCACATTCCGGCCGACTACCCTGACGGCCTCGTCGATCTGCTTCTGCTTCCGCCCCGTGATGAAAACGTAAGCACCCTCTTCCACGAAGAGCTTCGCGCTGGCCAGCGCCATGCCGCTCGATCCACCCGTGATGACTGCAACCTTACCCTCAAGCTTTCCCATAAATGCTCCCTTCGGTAGTTGTGCGGCATTCACTCATGAGCGGCAAGGCGATCATGCAATCACCGAGAACCGCCGATTTCAGATGGCCGAGAAACCGCCGTCGACAGCCAACTCCACCCCATTCACGTAGCTCGCTTCGTCTGAAGCAAGAAACAGCGCGGCAGCCGCGATTTCCTCAGGACGCCCCATCTTTCCCCGCGGGATCAGGGATTCGAACATCTGCTTCGTCTCCTTGTCGAGCCGCTGGGAATCCGGTGTGTCGACCTGACCTGGGCTCAGCACGTTCACCCGGATATTCCTGTCCTTGAGTTCGTTGAGCCACGTGCGTGCGAAGGAGCGCAAGGCCGCCTTGCTTGCCGCATACGCGCCGAAACCAGGAAAACCTTTCACCGAAGCAACGGACCCGGTCATGATGATCGATCCGCCATCGTTGAACAGCGGCAACGCCTTCTGCACCGTAAACAGCGTGCCGCGCGCAATCAGACCAAACGTTGTATCGAAGTGCTGCTCGGTAATTTCGCCCAGTTTGGCGGCTTCGCCCTTGCCCGCGCTCGCGTACAGGATGTCGATCTTGCCCTTTTCCCGCCTGACCGTATCGAACAGGCGGTCGAGGTCGTCGAGATTGGACGCATCGCCGCGCACGCCGGTCACGTTGCGGCCAATCAGCCTGACGGCCTCATCGAGCGCCTTCTGCCTGCGGCCGGTGATGAAAACGTAAGCGCCTTCTTCAACGAACCGCTGGGCGCTGGCCAGCGCCAGGCCGCTCGATCCACCCGTGATGACTGCAACCTTGCCTTCAAGCTTTCCCATAACTGCTCCCTTCGGTCTTTGTGTAGCATTTCTTACAAAGGAGTAGATTTCTCTGGCGGTGGACGAGAACTGCTCGGGAATCCTGATCTTTTGTCTAGTCGTCCAAAGCAGGGAGGCGACATTGGACCCGATAACAGACATCTTCAGAACGATGCACGTGACCGCCTTCGGTCAGCACAGGCTGGAAGCCACCGCCCCGTGGGGCCTGACAGGCGGGGGCCAGACCGAAGATAAAGTCACGGCTCCCGGCAAAAAGATTTCGCCCACGGATCTGGCGCACTTCGCCATGGTTTCGCGCGGCAACTGCTGGCTGAGCGTGGAAGGGATTCCGGAGCCGATTCCCCTGACCGGCGGTGATTGCATTTTGCTGGCCAGGGGGACTTCGATTATTTTGCGCGACAGTCCGCGAACACGTCCGAAGAGGAGCTTCAGCGAGGTCGCGGCGAGGGACAGGAGCAATGTCGCTCATTACGGAGGCGGTGGCGCACCAACGACCATCGTCTGTGGATCCCTGAGTTTCGATCGCGCCAGCCTGAAGCCGATCACGCAGTTATTGCCGAGCTTCATTCTGATTAAGGCCGATCAGGCCCACACGCCTGCTCTTCACACCACAATGCAGGCGCTGGCGTCGGAAATGGCGGAACAGGCGCCGGGATCGGAAGTCGTGGCGACTCGGTTGGCCGAGGTTCTGTTCATTCAGGCACTCAGGGCGCATATCGCGTCGGAAGCGGAATGGCGCAACCAGGGTTGGCTTCGCGCGATCTTCGATCCTCAAATAGGCACCGCTCTGAGTGCCATTCACGATCGTGCGAATACGCCCTGGACGGTCGAATCCCTGGCCGAAGCGGCGGCGATGTCTCGCTCCGCATTTGCAGCGCGTTTTAAGGAGCTGCTCGGACAAACACCGCTGGAATATGTGACCGAGTGGCGGATGCGGAAAGCGATGCAGTTACTCGAAGAGCGTGACAGGAAGCTGATCGACATTGCCCGGTCGGTCGGTTACGAGTCCGACGCCGCGTTCAGTAAGGCGTTCAGGCGAGTTGTTGGGGCCAGCCCTCGCGAATACCTCAAACTTGGCTTTGAAGGCCATGGTCATGCCGGAATGGCGGAGGATTTGTGAAGCGAAAGAGTGCGCCTCGACGCCATCATGGTCTACGGCATTTTCAGGGTTACCGTACCCTGGCCGCTTCTCGCCAGGATCTTCGTGTGCGCCATACACCCCCTTCGTTATTTCGTCAGCTCTCCGTCCGGCTCAGGCTTGTGCGTAGTCCATCCCGTCCAGGTCGGCGATCAGTCCCGGCCCTGTCGGCTTCCAGTTCAGCTTCTGTTGCGTCAACGCGCCGGATGACGGCATATCGACGCCGGCAAAGTGGGCAAGCCAGCCGAAGTGCGCCTCAGCCTGCTCGGGCTTGATGCTGACCACCGGCAGATTCAGCCCGCGGCCATGGGCTTCGACGATTGCCTTCATCGTGATTCCTTCCTCATCGACCGCGTGGTAGATCGCGCCCCGCTCTGCCCTTGCGAATGCCAGTCGATAGAGCCGCGCCACGTCGGAAACGTGCGCCGCCGGCCAGCGATTGCCGCCATCGCCAATGTAAGCCGAGACCCGCTTCTCGCGCGCCACGGCGAGCAGATAGGAGATCAGGCCCTGTCTGCGGGTGTTGTGAACCTGCGGCAAGCGCACCACGGAGATGTTCGCGCCGCGCGCGATCAACTCCTTCACCGCAGTTTCTGAAGCCGCGCGGGGGTTCCACGAAGCGGCCGGACTCTCTTCCGTCGATGGCTTGCCGTCCACATTTGCCGCCATCGCCGTACCTGAAGTGATAATGAAGGGCCGGCTCGATCCCAGCAACACTTCGCCCACGGCCTCGATCGCTTTGCAGTCGTTTTCGCAGTTCTTCTGGAATTGCGAGAAGTCATGGTTGAAGGCCAGATGAATAACGCCGTCGGACTTTGCAGCTCCTTCGCGCAAGCTGTCAAGGTTCTCGATGTTGCCAGAATGCACCGCGGCCCCCGCTTTGCGCAGCGCCTCGGCACCGGCGTCAGAGCGTGACAGCCCCAGCACCTGATGCCCAGCCCGAATCAGTTCCGGAACGAGCGCCGAACCGATGAATCCTGTTGCCCCGGTAACAAAAACACGCATAAGAGTTCTCCTGTTCTCCGATATGAATTGTGTATCGAAATAATCGCTGTTCACGCCGCGCCAATCGAGACGCAACATTCTTTTTGGCATCGAGCTCCGTGGCGCACGGACAAGCCGGCAGGAATTCGCAGTCTTATCTCCGATCCGGAGTCACAGCCAATTCCTCGATGGATGCCGCGGCAATTTTCTTCGGCTCGCCCATTGCGGCGTTCGACACGTCTTCCCACGCTTCCCATGTCGCCAGGCGCGCCGCATAGGCTTCCCGCGCCCTGGGCAGAATCGAGTTGCCCAATCCGAGCCGCAGCGGTGGATCGTTCGCGTCCACAAGCTTCAGGACGGCCTCTGCAGTCGCTTCCGGGTCGCCCCATTCCAGGTTGGCAAGGCGCGTCAGAAACTGCCTGCGGAACTCCGCGTATGGCTGCAAAGCATCGGCGGCCTGTGCGGATTTTCCAAAATCGGTTGCATAAGCGCCGGGCTCAACCAGCGTTACTTTGATGCCGAAGGGTTTCACCTCCTGCGCCAGGCTTTCGTGCAGCGCTTCGACTGCCCATTTTGTGGCACTGTAAAAGCCGATGAGCGGCAGCGTTGTGATCCCCAGTCCGCTCGAGACGCCGAGGATATGTCCGCTGCCCTGTTGCCGCAGCAGAGGCAGAGCAGCTCTGATGACCCGGATCATGCCGAAATAATTTGCGTCGAAAAGCCTGTAAATCTGATCGTCGCTCGCCTCCTCCACCGTCGCGATCAGGCTGTAGCCGGCGTTATTCACCAGCACATCCAGCCTGCCGAAGTGCTGGAACGCCTGCTGAACGACCTGCGACACCTGCTCCGCATCGGTCACGTCCAGTGCCAGCGGCAGGACCGCATTTCCGAAACGCTCTTTAAGGTTCGCGACGTCTTC
>DATJSB010000252.1:0-45782 GCA_035504315.1 Occallatibacter sp. | reverse complement strand
TAGCAGGCAATAGTGGTTAGTCCCACACTACTCTTTCGGCGATTGAAGCCGTATAAGACGCGGAAAATGAGCAATATAGCGTTATTCTGAACAATCCTGAAAAGCACAAATGTCTAGCTGTTAACCGAAGGGTTGTAGGTTAGATTCCTATCTTGAGGGGACAAATCCCTGGCTGTTTAGGTGCGACTGATCCGGCATCAGCCTATCTTGCCGCTCAGAGTGCGAAGCACGAGCGCTGGGACTTCGCGGGTAGACAAGAGGTGTGCCGCGGAAAGCTGCGGGCCCCGGACGAAAGCGCCTTCCGGACCTTGCTGAGTGACATCGGTCCGCACAGAGCGGCTGAAGTGGATCTCAATCCACAACGCCGCACGAAATCGCATGATAGGCTGTGTGGGTGCACGATGAATCCACATTCACCCCCGGCCGGAATCAAAATCTCTTGTACAGGCTTTTTTGAGTTTTGCACAAAAATCGGCCGGGGGTTACAGGTGGAAAAGGGGGTGCGAAATGCAGCTATGTACTTGAAAACATGGGAAGTGGAGATTGCATGGTGGGCGAGGCGGGAATCGAACCCACAACCCCCGGCTTAGAAGGCCGGTGCTCTATCCAATTGAGCTACTCGCCCGCCTTTTTCATTCTAGCTTTAAATCACTCGCGCCGGGTGCAGTTCAGACTTTGGGTTTTCACGACCCAGCATCGGTAACGTAACGGACCACGGCCGCTTCCGCCCAGTGGATCGCGTCTCCGGCCCCAGGGCCCAGGAAAGCGCAATGGCCGCCGTGACTCGGCTCCGCAAAAACTATGTGCGGATTGGCCGCCAGCCGTACGCGAGTTTCGGCAAAGAGCCGGATGAACGGATCGTCCTGCGCGCAAAGGATGAGCGAGGGCACCTGGATGCGGTCGACGACGCGAGCGCATGCGGCCCGGAAGTAATAGTCGTCTGCGTTCGCAAAGCCGCAATAGCGGGCTACTATTTTGTCGTCGAATTCGCGTACCGACCGTACCGGTCCTATGCCCGTGGCCTGATAGATGTGAGGAAACAGCTTCGCCTTGCGGCGAAATCGGCGCATGAGTCCGCGCAGAAAATGCCATTCATAGGCTCGATTCGCAGGCTCATGCAGCGCATCGGCGCCGGCTGCAAGGTCGATGGCGGGGCAGACAGTGGCAACAGCGACCAGCGGCGCGCGACTTCCCCACTCGCCAGCCAGCTTGAGCACCAGGTTGCCGCCCATGGAAAAGCCGATGAGAGCAACGCGCTCCACACCGTAGCGGCCGGTGAAGTGTTCGATCACCGCACCCACATCGCCCGAGAGCCCGGAGTGATAGAGCGTCGGCGTAAGCGCGTCAGACCCGCCGCAGTTGCGCATGTTCATGCGCACTACGTTCATGCCTGCGGTAAAGGCGCGCGCCGCAATGCCGCGCATGTAGCGCGAATCAGACGAGCCCTCGAGCCCATGCACAAGAACGGCCGTAAGCTGCCCGGCGCGGACCTCTTCCGGTTGCCAGTGGCAGTGGCAGAGGACGCGGCTGCCGTCGGCTGGATCGACGAGCACGGTTTCAGTACTTGTTTCGAGAGTGAACGAAGGCCGAGGATAAAAGTTGCCGACGATGGTCTGCAGGTGGCCGTTCGAGAGCCCTCGGCGGGGTTCGAATTCTGTGAGCCATGACGGAACGCCGCCTGCGCAACTGCCGGTCGTCGTCTCTGTCTGGTGATTGGGAATCACGCGGGCTCAGCGGAACTCTTGAGGAGCGGAGAAGTACACGTTGGCAGCCAAGGATGATGACAGGTCGAAACAGGCCGCATCATCTGTGACTGACTGAAAACAGCTTAACACAGGGCCGATACGACCACCCAAAGCTTGCCTTGACCGTAGTGCGAAGGGTTCGCGTTGCAGCATATAAGCCGTTCGCCTCTTTCCTGCCTCGACCCGTGACCCATATCACGGCTCGCGCCGGTCTCGCCTTCTAACATTCTTGTACTCACTTCTTCTCCGCAAAACGCAAGGAGGAGGGCCTTGGTCCGTCCCAGATTGCCGCTGCTGCGCAGAATCTCGCAGATCGTTTTTCTTCTGCTCTTTCTTGTGCTGCTTGTGCTTACCTCGCTGCGTTCTGCCTCAAACGCAGCGAGCGATGCCGGACTGCGCGCGCCGGTGCGGCTGTTCTTTCTGCTGGACCCGCTGGTGGCGATCGCCAATGCGCTGGCCAGTCATGCGCTCTATTGCGGCCTGGTCTGGAGCCTGGTGATTCTGCTGCCCACGCTGTTCCTGGGCAGACTTTTTTGCGGCTGGATTTGCCCGCTTGGGACGCTGCAGCAGTATGTGGGCGGCTTGCCTTCTGAAGCCAAGCGCGGAAAACGGCGCATCGAGTTGAACCGCTACAAACGCTGGCAGACCGTAAAGTACGCGGTTCTGCTCACCGGCCTAATTGCAGCCATGTGCGGGTCAATGGCGATTGGCTGGCTCGATCCGTTCAGCCTGCTGGTTCGCTCCATAGGTCTCGCCATCCTTCCCGCCATCAATTTTGCTACCGCCGCAGTACTTGCACCCCTCGAGCACAGCCATGCAGCAGCGCTTCAGACTACTGGCCAGATCATCCACGCAATTTTGCAGGCCACGGTGCTCGACTTTCGGCAGACGCACTTCACGCAAGGGCTGGTGCTGGGGATTTTGTTCCTGCTGATCCTGGCTGCGGGGCTTCGCGTCACGCGCTTCTGGTGCCGCGCAATTTGCCCGCTCGGCGCGTTGCTGGGCGCAGTCTCGCGCTGGTCTGTTCTGGGCCTGCATAAGGACACGGAAAAATGCAACCAGTGCAACCGCTGCCTGCTTCACTGCCAGGGCGGCGACGATCCTGTTGGCGGCGCGCCGTGGCGCAAATCAGAGTGCCTGATGTGCATGAACTGCCTTGACGCCTGCCCCGAAAATGCGCTCTCGTTCCGTTTATTCAGGAAGGAGAAAGAGGTTGCTTCACCTGATCTTGGGCGGCGCAGAACGGTAACGGGGTTGGCTGCGGGCGTTGCGATCGTCCCGCTGATGCGCGTGGGCACGACCCTGGGCAAGAACCGCGACCCGCGCTTGATTCGCCCGCCAGGCGCACTCGACGAACCCGATTTCCTGGCTCGCTGCATCCGGTGCGGCGAATGCATGAAGGTGTGCCCCAACAACGCGCTCCAGCCCACGCTCGCGCAGGCCGGTATCGAAGGCCTTTGGACCCCGACACTGGTTCCCCGCATCGGCTATTGCGAGCCGAGTTGCGTGCTCTGCTCCTCAGTATGCCCAACCGGCGCAATCTGGCAGATTGCAGCCAGGGAAAAGGGTTGGATTGCCTGTAGCAATGCATCAGCTGACGCAGCGCGCAGTTCGGCCAGCCAGCCCGTGCGGCTGGGCACAGCGTTTTATGACCGCGGCCACTGCCTGCCGTGGGCCATGGCCACCGATTGCATTGTTTGCGAGGAGTGGTGCCCGGTCTCACCCAAGGCGATCTATCTCGAAGAAGTCCAGGTCACGGACTCGGAGGGACGGACCAAAACGCTCAAGCAGCCGCACGTCGATCCCACGCGATGCGTGGGGTGCGGCGCCTGCGAATACGCCTGCCCATTGCAGGAGCACCCGGCCGTTTATATCACCAGCATCGGCGAAAGCCGGTCACCCGGCAGCCAGGTGCTTTTGAGCCGGAGATAAGGAGACGATTGGAGATGTTTTTGACGAAGAGTTGGAAATCAGCCGCCGCTGTTGCGGCAATCGCCGTCA
This sequence comes from Occallatibacter sp., assembly GCA_035504315.1. Lineage (GTDB taxonomy): Bacteria > Acidobacteriota > Terriglobia > Terriglobales > Acidobacteriaceae > Telmatobacter. The sequence continues at coordinate 42,036 of DATJSB010000252.1, read as the reverse complement.
TCATTGCGGGCGCGGCCTGCAGAAAGGCCAGCGTCGATCCTTTTCCTGCGTCGGGCGCCGTCACCGGATGGCAAAAGACAAGCGACACACGCACCTTTGCGGCCAAAGACCTGTGGCAGTACATCGATGGCGACGCCGATCAGTACGTGCAGGCCGGCGTCGTCTCCACATCCACTTCGGACTACAGCTTCAACAACCAGGTCGAGGCGGTCGTGGACATCTACACCATGGGTAACTCAGCGGGAGCGCACAAGATTCTTGCAGGCGATGAATCTAAAAGCGGCAAAAGCGTTTCATTGGGAGACGAAGCGGTGGCATTCGAGCAAAGCGTGACATTTCGTAAAGGCTCTTCGCTGGTGCGCATCGTCGCCTATAGCTCCACGCCCAATACCCAACAGGCGCTGCTGGCCCTGGCGCACGGCATAGAAGCGAATCTCTGACCGGCGCAATTCCGCGCCAGACGCCAATAATCGAAGCGAGGTAAACGATGAAGGACCGCAGGGAGTTTCTGAAGGAAGTTGCGGCAGGGGCGGTTTTGATGAGCTCCGGCAGCAAACTAGGCGTGGCAGCTATCCGCGATGGGAACACACAGGTGAGCAAATCCAAGGTCGTCATCGCCCGTGACCCGGCCTTGCACGGAACGGGCGCGACCACCAGCCAGCAGCCTGACCCGGAAAGGGTCAAGAATTTGCTCGACCGTGCCATTACTGCCTACACGGGCCATTCCAAGCCCGTCGCGGCGTGGAAGTCGATTGTGCCGATGGACAAGGTGATCGGACTCAAGGTGAATGGGCTGGGCGGCAAAGGAATTGCGACGCATCCGGTGCTGATCATGGCCGTGGTCGACCGGCTGCAGCAGGCCGGCGTCCTGCCCGGCAACATCGTTGTCTGGGATCAGAATCGGCACTTTCTCGAGTCGTGCGGCATGGCCGTCAACACTATGCCATACAAGATGCGCGCCTATTCTTCCGATGTGGCCGGGTGGGAAGATGAGGAATCGGCGTGGGGAGTGGCTCGCATTCGCATCACGAAGATCCTTACGCGCGATTGCGCCATGGTCATCAACATGCCCATCCTTAAAGATCATTCCGGAGCCGGCGTGACCTTTGCTATGAAAAACATGTACGGCGTGGTCGACAAGCCCTACACGCTGCACGCGAACAACTGTAATCCGGCGGCGGCCGATCTGAATTGCATTCCGGTGATTCGCGACAAGGTCCGCTTCACCATCGGCGACGCCATGTCTTCGGTTTATGACGGAGGCCCCGGCTTCCGTCCCGAGCGGCTCTGGTATCCCAATACGCTGCTGATCGGCGAAGACCGCGTGGCCCTGGACACGATTGCGTGGGAGATGATCGAGCACAAGCGCGCTGAAGAGGGACTACCCACACTCGAAGCCGCGGGACGGCCTCCGCACTACATTGCCGCTGCCGCCGATCCCTCGCGCGGGCTTGGTACGAACGATCCCAAGCGCATTCAGAGGGTGGAGATCTGAAGAGGACAGGACCATGAGCCAGGAAGGCGGAGGGATCGCGAACGCCAAGCCGGAGCAGCACGCTGCGTCGATGACGCGGCGCGAAGCGATGCTGCAACTGCTGCGCGTTGGTGGCGTGGCCACGGGTGCTGCGGGTCTGGGCGTCTGGCTCAGCGAGCGCAGTAAGCGGCCGGTTCCGGCTGCGCCCGAGCATGTGCGGCGCGACCACCGAGTGGCCGCCGATACACAATTTCCGCAGATGACGGTCGTCCAGAACGGCGAGCCTGCGGAGTTGGTGCGGCAGGCGTTTGAGAACCTGGGCGGAATCGGCAGGTTCGTCAGCCGGCAGGACGCTGTGGTCCTCAAGCCCAACATAGCCTGGGACCGCACGCCAGAGCAGGCTGCCAACACCAATCCTGACCTGGTGGCCGAAGTGGTGCGGCAGTGCTGGCAGGCTGGCGCCAAGCGGGTAATCGTCACCGATGTGAGCTGCAATGATCCCCGCCGCTGCTTTCAGCGCTCGGGAATCCAGCAGGCGGCGCGTGCCCAGGGCGCCGAGGTCATTCTTCCCGATCCATCCCTTTTCCGCGAGGTGGATCTGGGCGGCGTGGTGCTCAAAAACTGGCCCGTCTTCACGCCCTTTCTTGAGGCCGACAAGATCATCAACCTTCCTATTGCCAAACAACACAGCCTGGTGCGCGCAACGCTGGGGATGAAGAACTGGTACGGCATTCTGGGCGGAGAGCGCAACCGTCTGCACCAGCAGATTCACCAGAGCCTGACCGATTTGGCCAGTTTTATGCTGCCCACAATAACGCTGCTGGACTGCTACCGCGTGCTGCTGCGCAACGGCCCCACCGGCGGCAATCTTGAAGACGTTGCCTTGAAGAAGACCGTGGTGGCCGGGACCGATCCTGTGGCCATCGATGCGTATGTGGCCAAAGCGTATTGGAACCTGGACCCTGCGGACATGCCCTATCTCGAAATGTCTGCAGCCCGCGGACTGGGAACCGTGAACTTCGAGAAGCTGACGGTCAAGGCCAGCAAGTTGGGCTAGTTATGGCGACGATCGATCTCATATATATCCGAACCAGACAGAGCAAAGATGAGCCCAACAACAAGGCGAGGCTCATGAGCTTGCCCGACCTCTACTGATGGCTTATGAGACCGGTTCAGATCATCACCCTCCTCGTGGGATTCACTGCCGGCATCGGGCAGATCGTCCTGTTACGCGAAGTGATTGTCCTGTTCAACGGCAATGAACTTTCGCTGGGCCTGGTACTTGCCGCATGGCTGGCGTGGACCGCGGCGGGCAGCGCATTAACAGGATGCCTGGCGCGGAAACGCGAAGACGTCACGAAGGCCGCAGGCATTGTGCAATGCCTCTGCGGTCTCAGCCTGCCCCTCACCGTGTTGGCGCTCCGCGATGCAAGGGCACTGTTGCAAACAGTACCCGGAGAATTGTTCTCACCCGCACGTACGGCGCTCGTCTGTCTCGTTTGCGTGAGCGTTTTCTGCGCGCTTTCCGGCGCGCTTTTTGCGCTTGCGGCACAGCTGCTTCGGCAGGAGCAGGCAGCGAATCCCGGCAAAGCAAGCAGCACGGCTTACCTGCTCGAGACTGCGGGCTGCGCGCTGGGCGGCATCGTCGCCAGCATAGTATTGCTGCGTTTCCTGTCCGGCGTTCAGATCGCGATGTTTGTGACAATGCTGTGCGTGGGGGCTGGCGCGAGCCTGTTCCTGAAGACGCACGCGGGAACGGCAGTAGCAATGGCGGCAGCCGCGGTCCTCGCCGTTCCTCTTCTCGTCTTCGTTGCGCCGCGCGTCGAGCGGCTTACGCTCGAGCGTCTGTGGCCCGGATTCGAATTGATCGACTCCCGCGACTCCATTTACGGACGGCTTACCGTGATCGGTGCTGGCGGCGTTCGCAGCATCTACGACAACGGCTCGATTCTTGCCAACGTGCCTGATCCCGCCACGGCCGAAGAGAGCGTGCATTACGCGCTGCTCGAACACCCGGCTCCCCGCAGCGTTTTGCTGATTGGCGGGGGCCTGAACGGAAGCATCGCCGAAGCGCTCAAGCATCCTACCGTCGAACGTCTCGATTACGTCGAACTCGATCCAGCGCTGATCGAACTCTACCAGCGGGTCTTTCCGCGCGAGTCCGCAGCAACATTAGCCAATCCCCACGTGCATATCCACGAGGCCGACGGCCGGTCGTATCTGCGCAACTCGCGCGACCCGTTTGACGTCGTGATCGTCAACGTGCCCGACCCGTCCAATGCGCAACTGAACCGCTTCTACACAACTGAGTTTTTCAAGACCGCGCGCCGGCACATTGCGCCCGGCGGGTTGCTTGCTCTCCAGTTGCGCTCGTCGGAGGATTTTGTGAGCCCCGAGCTGGCGGCGTTTCTTCGCTGCGTTACTCGCTCGCTCAAAGAGGTATTTCCGCGGGTTGCTTTCATTCCCGGCGAGTCGCTCCATTTGTTCGCCGCAGAAGATCCTGAAATCCTCACCGAAGATCCGCAGGTATTGGTCGCGCGACTGCACGAGCGAAATCTGCACACGCTTTATGTGAGCGAGTACTTCATCCCGTTTCGCATGATGCCTGATCGCATGGATCAGATGCACGCTCTGCTTGAGCCCTCTGCCGACACGCCCATCAATCGCGACTTCCACCCGGCCGCGTATTACTTCAGTGGCGTTCTCTGGAGCGCGCAGTTTGGCCATGGTTACGCTCTCATGCTCGAAAATGCGGAACGCATTCCTTTTTCGAGAGTGCTTGCCGCAGTGCTCGCGCCTTCGATTGCGCTGCTGTTCTATTTTGCTTTTGGCACCTCGCCGCGCAGCCGCGCGCGGGCTTCTGCAGTCTGGTGCGTAGTGGCGAGTGGTTTCGCGTTGATGAGCCTTCAGATCCTGTTGCTGCTCGCGTTCCAGGCGGTTTTCGGTTTTCTCTATCGCGAGCTGGCTTTGTTGATCGGAATGTTCATGGCGGGAATTGCAACCGGTAGCTGGCTGGGAATCAGGCGTCTGCGCAGCGAGCGCACCGCTCTGTTGCGCACCGCGGCGCTCTGTCAGCTTCTTCTCGCCGGCTCAATGCCTGCTGTGCTCACCCTCGTTTATTTCAACGCAAAGAGTATTCATGCAGGCGGCACGCTCGCGGCTGCATGGATCGTCTTTCCCGCGTTGGCGCTGATTGCCGCTATTCCTGGCGGCTGCCTCTTCCCTGTCGTTTCGGCAATCTTCCTCGAAGGCCGCTCGCCACAAACAAGCCTTGCCACGCTTTACTCCCTCGACCTTGTAGGCGGCTGCATAGGCGCGCTGGTGCTGGCTGGATTCCTGATTCCGGTCTTCGGACTATGGATGGTCGCCTGGCTCGCGGCTGCGGTCTGCGTGGTTCCGGCGCTACTGGCCGCTCGAGCGGGTTTTGCCAGCGTTAGTTCGCGACCAATTGATGATGTTCGTCAAACACGAACGCGGTAAACCGGAAGATGTCGGTATTCTCATCCTTCCAGCAGTCGCGCGGCATGCCGGCCTTCACGCAGGTTTGTTCGAGAAACGTATTGCGGTCCCAGTGCTGCTCCACCGGTACCTGGGGCAGAAGAAGTCCCTCGCGATCCCCATTCTTCATCAGCAATCCGTGCTTGCCCACAACGATCTGATTCACGTCGAGAACACGAACCAGCGGCGATAGAACCGAAATCTCATATTCAAGCTTCGGCAGTTCCTGCTCACTGACCGGCATGAATCGCGGATCTTCGACAGCCGCTTTTGCAGCAGTGACATTCACTGCGTTGTAGAGCGGCACGACCGGCATGATGAAGCCGATGCAGCCGCGCAGTTCCCCCCCAATGGTCAGCGTGACGAACGCGCCGCGTTCCTGATCGAGGGCCAGGTCTCCTGTGGCTGCAGGATCGTTGAGCTTGTGATCGCGAACCGCCCGTTCCACCGCATTCCGCGCCAGCGCGAGCAACTGCTTCTCCTCCTGCTCATTGAGCGTAAACGGAGCTTCCGTTGCCTTTCCGTCCGGCGCCTTTAAGAACACATCGGCGCTGTAGCCCACCACGCGCGAGTGGTCGCCGGTGACGTCTCCGGTATTGGCATAGCGCAGCACCTCGGCTTGTCTGGCGCCCATGCGTTCGGCATAGATCATCGCGGCCACAATCGGCGCGCCACCACAAGCCTCCCAGATTCCCGGTTGGCCAGGGCCCCGATACTGGAAGTTCTGCGACATGGTGAAATAGTCGAACGCCTGCAGCGCGTTCAGCGTCTTGTGGTCGATCTTTTCGGCTTCGTCGTAGGTGTGAAAGTGCGAAAGATCCGAACTGGCCAATACCAGCGTTTCTCCGCCCGGCTCTTCCGGATTTGCCGATTGATGCTGCTGTTCTTTCCTTATCAGCTTGGCCAGCGCCAGTCCCAATGCGCGACTCGACTCATAGCTCTGATCGCCCATGACGATGGGGACCAGCGTGAAGTCGCCGAGCACGTGCTGCAACCAGGGCAACTCAACCTCGATTGCGTGCTCCGCGCCGTCGTGTGTGGCTGTATGCCCGAGTTCCGAGAGCTTGATCGACGAGTCCATCTTCACGAGTTCGCGCACAAAGGTCTTATCCACCGGAACCGTGCCCAGTGGGGTGACGTAGCCGTCGCCATCGTAGACCGAAGTGAAATCGAATGCCTCGTAGTGCGAGGGTGCAATCACCACGACGCGAGAGAATTTGTGTCCCTTGAGAGCAGCATAGGTGTAGGCCGCTACGGGGCCAGAGTACGGGTAGCCCGCATGCGGCGACACCGCCGCGACGACTTGCCCATTGATTTTCGGCAGCGATACCTGGTGGAGCATGGTGTCCATAATGGCGGTCAATGCCGCCGGATCGGCGGGATAGAATGTGCCCGCTACACCCGCAGGACGCAGTTTTTGGTGCTCGGCACCGTTCGGCGGCTGTTGTGCCGCAAGACTTGCTATTGCGAGGATTGAGCTTGCCATAATCCACTTTCCTGATCTTGCTTGCCGGTTCATATTTGCATCCTGTTTCTTCGCCCTCAGGCGTGCCAGATTCCGGGAATTGTGTGCGAGCAGAATGGACACGCATTTTTCCTGATGAGCATCTGCGTAACCTCAAAGCCGGTGCGTTCCACCAGCATCCGCTTGCATTGGGGACAATAGGTGTTTTCTGCCGGATGACCGGGGACATTGCCGATGTAGACGTAGTGCAGCCCCTCGGCATCGGCAATGGCCTTGGCGCGCTCCAGCGTGGGCACCGGTGTGATGGGCAGATTCTTGAGCAGGTACTCCGGATGAAACTGCGAGAAATGCAGTGGAACATCCACGCCGAGATTCGTTTTCACCCACTTTGCCAGGCCGCGAAACTCATCGTCGCTGTCGTTGAGCGTGGGCACCACGAGGTAAACGATCTCGGTCCACTTGCCCATTTTGCGCAAGGTGACAAGAGTGTCGAGAACGGGCTTTAGCTGGCCGGTGACGATCTTCTGGTAATAGGCCTCGGAGAACGATTTCAGATCGATCTTGACCGCATCCATCTTGCCGTATGCGGCGCGTAGCGATTCCTCTTGCATGTAGCCGTTTGAGACCACGATGCTGCGGATGCCGGCTTCATGCGCGGCGTCGGCCGTATCCATCAGGAATTCGCTGAAGACCACCGGCTCGCTGTAGGTATACGCGATAGTGGGGCAGCGGTACTGCGCAGCAAGCGCGGCAATGTTACGGGGCGGGAGGTACTGCGACGGAACCTGCTCGGGGCGGGACTGGGAGATGTCCCAGTTCTGGCAGAATTTGCAGTTGACGTTGCAGCCGGCCGTGGCCAATGAGAATGCGAGCGAACCGGGCAGGTAATGGAAGAGCGGCTTCTTTTCAATTGGATCGATATGCGCCGCGCAGACGCGCGAATGCACTAGCGTGTAGTACGTGCCACCGCGATTCTCGCGCACGCCGCAGTAGCCCCGCTCCTTGTCACCTACCGAACACTCGCGCGGGCACAGTTTGCACTTCACCTTGCGGTTGGGCAGCTTCTCGTAGAATCGCGCCTCGACAACGTAGCGCGAATCATCCTCTGCGGCTTGAGTGTCCCACGGCGACGCCGCCGGGAGCGGTTGGGCCAGCCCTTTTACGGTGCCCATCATTCCTGCCGACGCGGCACACATCAGGAATGCGCGCCTGTCGATCGTTTCAGTGAGATTCGTTTGCACGGCCCCTCCTTCACGCTACACGCGTTTGTGCCAGCAAGATGCGGTGTGGATCGTTGCTGCCCAGGCGATGCGCGGCATCGGCCGCAGTGGCGATATAACGCGGCGGACGGCCTTCCGCGTCCAGCGTCTTCAATCCCTGCTCGGCTCTCTTGCGCTCGATGATCTGCCAGCCCGTATGATCGAGTGCCACTGGGTCTTCAGAGACGAGCAGTGCATTCTCTTGCCAGGCAAACTGCGGTTTGAATGCCGGTCCGCCTTCATAGCACGCAGTTGTGGCGTCACAAATGTGCAGGCGCAGTTTGGAGCGGATCTCGGGCAGCATGTTCACGTCGGCAACGAATGGATCGCAGCCGTTGGGATGGTACTTGTTGGGGTTGTGAATCACACCGTACATGTTTTTAAGTGCGATCGAGACGCCTGCGCCGTCGTGGTCCTTGAGCACCGGCACGTTGATGAGCACATCGCACTGGCGGGTGAGAATTTTCGAAACGAGACTGCCCACCTCGCCGAACTCCGAGAGATCGTCTTCAAAGCCGGCGCGGTCGGTGCCGTAGCATTGCACCTGGTTTCCGCCCATCCGGGTGCGGAAACCCGCCCGCTCAAGCTCCACTGTGTCGCGGTCAAAGACCACAATGTCCTGCGCTCGCACACCCGCCAATTGCAGGCGCTCGCAGATGACCTCCACAAGCGGCACATTCGTTGAGAGGCCGCGGCCGCCAAGGGTGTTCACCTTGAGCCCGACCCTCTGGCCGGGACTGACGATCCTTTGCCAGCAATGAATCAGATCGGCGGAGCCGTAAAGAGTCTCAAGGGCTCGGTCGAGGAGACTGCCGATGCGGCCCGAATCCACACTCGCGGCTGAGGCACGCAAAAGCGAATCCTGGGCGTGCACAACTTTGGATGAAGGGGGCATTGACTCGCGCGCCTGCGCGTCTGCGCGGGGCACGGCCGCACCGGAGGCAAAACTTACCGCCCCAACGAGACAATTTGCGAGGAATTCGCGCCGATTGGCGATGCGCCTCTTGCGCATGATGCGGCTTCAAGGCTGGATAAAGAACACAACCTTCCGATTCTCTTTTACCGCTGCTGGCTCCCGGAACTCAGTGATCTGAAACACAGATTCCTTGTACAAGTTCACGGCCTGGCTTTCAGGCGTAGGTCCTTCCAACTCACCGTGACGTTCGCTCCCGTACAGATCTCAACTGCAAGGCGGCGCAACTACGCCCGCATCAGCTTCCTCTGCAACTGTTCGAGCGTCTGGCCCTTGGTTTCCGGATACACCGTCAACACCACGAAGAACTGTACGAGAGTCATTGCCGCAAAGAAAACGAACGGCGTGGCAGTGCTTATCATGTTCACAACTACCGGGAACATCTGCGCGATCAATGCGTTCATGAACCAGTGGCTGGCGCTGCCCACGCCCTGCCCCTTGGAGCGCACCGAGGTGGGAAACACTTCGCCGATGTAGACCCAGATCACTGCACCCTGCGAAACGCTGAAAAACGCGATGTAAGTGACCAGCAGCCAGAGAAGCGCGCCGTGATGCGAATTCGAACCAAACACCCACGCCACGCCGCCCAGGCAGCTCGCGCAGCCGGCCGCGCCAATCAACAGCAGCCTCTTTCGGCCAGCCTTGTCGATGAGCGACATGCCGACCATGGTAAATACGAGATTTGTTGCCCCGATTACGATGGCCTGCAGGTCGCTCGAGACTTGATTGAATCCGGCGTACGCAAAGATGTCGTTAAGGTAATAGAGAATCGCATTGATGCCGGCGAGCTGATTGAATGCTCCAATGGTGATGGCAAGGAAAAGCGGGTAGCGGTACTTCCAGCGAAAGACAGGCTCGTGAGCTGTGGCGTGTTCCTGCGCAATAGCCGCCTTGATATCGGCCAGTTCTGCCTCTGGGTCGGGGTCGCCCATCATCTTCAACACGGCCAGCGCCTCATCGATCTGGTTGCGCGAGGCCGACCAGCGCGGACTGCGCGGAATGCCGAAGAGGAGCACGAGAAACGCCAGTGCCGGCACCATCGCGATGCCCACCTGCCATCGCCACTCCGCGGCGCCCAGGTGCATGGTGCGAATAAGGAAGTTTGAGACGTAGGCCAGCATGATGCCGAAGACTACGTTGAACTGAAATGTCGCCACCAGCCGTCCGCGCCATTTGGCCGGCGCCAGCTCTGCGATGTAAACCGGGCCCAGCACCGACGACGCACCGATCCCCAGGCCTCCGACAAACCGAAACACCAGGAACGACGGCCAGTTCCACGCCAATCCGCAACCGAGCGCCGAGAAAACATAGAGCAGCGCCGTGATACGCAGCGTTTCGCGGCTGCCGAGCCTTTGACCGATGTGGCCGGCGCTCAGCGCGCCTATTACCGTGCCCACCAGTCCGATGGCAACCGTGAATCCCTTGTCATGCGGGTTCAATCCGTAGAGGCGAACCAGAGCGTCGATCGCGCCTGATATCACTACCGTGTCGAATCCGAAAAGCAAGCCGCCCAAAGCGCCGGTCAGTGTGGCCCTGATCAGCTTCGAGTTAAGTTGCATTCTCATTCCTCAATTGATTCAATTCGCATTCTATCTTCCCGGGGCCCGCATGCGGGCGAGCCTATTGCTGCGATACGTGCCTGCGATCAGCAGAAATTGCCCGGTGGCAGTGGGAACGCCACACTGCAGCATTCCGCCACCGATAAGGAGCGGCCTCTTTGAACTTCGATTGATAGGAATTAAGCTTTGACGGAAGGGCCTTCCGGGATTCTTCGAGACTCAATTGGGAAGGCTAGTGAGGATCGAACGATTCGGCGCCCTTGACCGCCTGCAAGTCACAGATTACACGTTGCCAAGATTGCCAATAACCCCACAGTTGCCGAGGCTCCTTGCCCGATATTGCCCGATAGAGAACTACTTCTTCTATTCACAGTCGCAAGGTTTCAAAATCGTGGGCGGTTGGGTGAGCGCAGAACGCTTTCGGAACGTCCGCCACTGAGCCTGATTTCCGGAATCGTCGCCGAATTTAGCTTTTTTCTACCCATGCGCAGCGTCACTTTCTTTCTGCGCACTGAGGCGCATAAGGTACTTCCAACATTAGACAGTTTGCGTTGCGGGGTCTGAGCAATAACGCTCTAGCAAGAGACTGCTTGCACCGTTGCAGATTGCCACGCAATGAGGCTTGAACAATTCTCTGAAAAGTGTTCAAAAGTGAACAATCCACTCACCCGCTGGTGCGATACTAGGCACACACGGAGCTGCTGTTGACTCCGTGATGAACTCAAATAAGCAGCTTCATGCGCACGATACCTTGATGACTGTCGATGGATTTCAATCGGCATCTGTATCTCTGCTCTTCATTCATTGAAACTGCGTTCTCGGATCCTACTTTTGCTGCGCTCAATTGCCGTAGATAACCAGAAAGAAGCCTGTACGATGGTTGAGCTGGAAAAACCCGCATTTGATGCCGCCGCCTTCCTGATGAGCGCCGGCCTGGGGCGAAGAATTGTTCAGGTGGCGCCTAAGCAGACCTTCTTTTCGCAGGGAGATCCAGCGGATTCCGTCTTCTATCTTCAAAAAGGCCGGGCGAAGATCTCGGTCGTTTCCCAGGCCGGCAAGGAGGCCACCATCACGTTGCTCTCCTCGGGTGATTTTGTAGGAGAGAGCGCACTCGCGGCAGTGCCTGGGCTGCGTTTGTCTACGGCCACCGCCCTTACTGCCTGTACCGCGCTCAAGATCACGCGAGAAGAGATGATCCGCGTCATGCACGAGGAGCATGACTTCTCCGACTTGTTCCTTAAGTTTCTGTTGAACCGGAGCATGCGCATTCAGGCTGATCTTGTCGACCAACTCTTCAACTCCAGCGAAAAGCGCCTGGCGCGCATTCTCCTCTTGATGGCGGAGTTCGGCAAGCCGGGTGAGCCGGGGGCGCTGATTCCCAAGATCTCGCAGGAGACCTTGGCGGAGATGATTGGAGCCACGCGATCTCGCGTCAGCTTCTTCATGAACCGGTTCCGCAAGCTCGGCTTCATCGATTACAGCGGCCGCATCCGGGTGCACAAGTCTCTGCTCAACGTGGTTCTGCACGATCGCTTGCCGGGGAACAACGCCGAAAAGCCGGGCATTTCCGGCTTCGAGGAGGAGTAACTAACCCGCGTAAGCAACGCGCGCGGCGAAGAGGAGACGATATACACCACCTTGGGAGTTTTGCCAGAATCGCGGGCAGCGCGCGAATCACGTTCTCAATTCCCATGTTGGGTGAAAGCAACCCAACGTCAACAGCTCCGACTTACCTTCAGTGCCGAACTTGTCTTTGAAGTAATTGGGGTCCATGAATTGAAAATCGGGCACCCCGTGAGGAATGATGTCGATCTTGCTGTCGGGTACGGCGTACACGTCGCGCAGAAACTGTGCCGCCCTTTCGCTCATGACAACTACGCGATCTGAAAGCCTTGTTATCTCCTCGAGCACGCTGCGCTGATCCGGATCTGGAAAACGCAAAACCGTGTGGAGCGTTGTCACAACCGGCATCTTTAATTTGCGCAGTAGTGTCAGAATGTGACTGCCCGCAACTTGTGGGCGCCGCTGTTGACCAAGCTCACTCACGGTAGATTGCTTGACCTCGCGAGGATGCAAGGTGACGTTAGCCACCCAAAAGCATGAATACTGATCGACGTAAACGGAGAGTCAGGTGGCTTTTAACGTCGCTCTTCTTGAAGTTGCTCATGACGGCTCCAGCCGTACGGTTGCGTGCCTGAAAGGTGCTCGTCTGGAGCGAAGCCTGGAGTGCTGCGGGCGAGAAGGGAAAAACGAATTGCTGATTTGAGCATACGCTTAATAGCACCCGTGTGCGATCGCTATGTTTCATTGCTTTGTGATGTTCGCCAACATCATAAGGGGTACATGGGCTCCGCCGATATTCATGGTCGCGGCAATTTGCGGAGCCACTCATCGCCGGTAAGAAAAGTGAGAAGAGCCGGATGCACTTGCACGCTGCCGTTATAGTCGATGAATCCGCGGCTCCTGAACCTGTTCATGAAGAAACTGACCCTGGATCGCGTGGTGCCAACCATTTCTGCAAGTGTCCCCTGGCTCACCTTGAACAGGACCGGCTCCGTCTCTGCGTGCATCCCAATTCCGGCCATCAGCAACAATATGCGCGCCAGCCGTTTCTCGCTTGAATTGAAAATCTGATCCAAAAACTCCTCTTCAGTCCGTCCCATTCGAATAATGAGATGGGAGATGAAGAGCTTGGCGAACTCCGGTTCGCGCTGAATCATGTTAACTACATCTGCCCTCATTACCCTGACAATCGTAGTGGCCTGAATGGCCGTTGCAGTTGAAGTCCGCAGCGACTGCTTTGTCATGCATCCCTCGCCGAAAAAATCGCCCTGGCGCAGTACGGCGATCACCGCTTTCTTCCCGCTCTTTGACGTAACCGTCAACTTCACATGGCCGTCCCGGATATAAAACAACGCATCGGCTTTGTCTCCCTGGGCAAAGATAGCCTGTTTGTTTCGATACTCATACGTGCTGGTGGGAGTGTCGAGCGGCCTGAAAAAATCGATAGGCCTACGCGCACCGTGCTTTCTGCCCGCCATCGTCAACTCCTGTGTACCAAGGACTTCGAGAATTCTTTAGCTTAGCGAGTCAACGGCGCGTTGTGCTGGTCAAGATTGCTCATCGGATTCAACTTTGATGCGGACTGGACCACCTTTTTTGCAACTCAAACGAGCAGCATGAGCAATTTTGCTCACTATTCCAGGGCGGCATCTGCTAAAGCTGAATAAGGGAAGTGTGCGGTTCTGCGCGAAACCGCAAAACCATGCTGCGTGGCCGCAGCCATTTACTTGAAGACCGAGGCGGAGATCCCATGTCAACTCTTATTGCACAATCACAATCGGATATCGCCTCCCAACCAATCGAATTGGTGCAGGAAAAACCGAACCAATTCAACTGGGTGTTCTTCACTGTCATTGTCACGTTCCACCTGGGGGCCGTTGCCGCGTTGTTCACCATTCATTGGTCTTCGATAGCCGTGTTTCTCGCGCTGTGGCTCGTCAGCCAGAATGCGGGTATCGCCATCAGCTATCACCGCCAGCTTACGCATCGCAGCTTCACCACGCCCAAATGGTTGGAGTATTGCCTGGCGCTCTGTGGCGCGCTGGCATTGCAGGGCAGCCCCATCTACTGGGTCGCCGTGCATCGCCTGCACCACCAGTACACCGACAAACCCGGCGATCCACACTCACCTCGCGATGGCAAATGGTGGTCACACATGGGCTGGATTATGCGCGGCGCGCTGCACAATGAAACTACAATGCTCGCCCGTTACGCGCCCGATCTCCAACGGGAAGGTTTCTATCGCTGGCTGTCGGTCTGGCACTGGCTGCCCATTACCCTCACCGCCATCGCCCTGCTGGGTTGCGGTGCCGCCGTCGGCGGATGGCCACTGGGAATCTCCTGGGTCCTGTGGGGCGTGTTCCTGCGCATCGCCATCGGGTTTCACGTTACCTGGCTGGTCAATTCGGTAACCCACTTGTGGGGCGCCCGCCGCTTCAACACCCACGACGATTCAACCAACAACTGGTGGGTTGCCTTTTTGACCGGGGGCGAAGGCTGGCACAACAATCATCACGCTCACCCCACATCTGCCACGCATGGCATGGCCTGGTGGGAAGTGGATTTCAACTACTGGGGAATACGCCTGCTCGCTCTTGTCGGCCTTGCAAGAAACATCAAAGTGATGCGTCCAAGGCCAGCGCGACTCAGGCTCCAATAGTGTCTCTCTGCAAAAAAAATTGGATGCCCGCCCTTCGTTAACAGCCTGAGCGACCTGCTTACTTCGCCTGATTTCAGCCAGGAGGCAGAAGAGTGTTCCGCGGCCGCTGATCAAGAACGCAGAAATTCATAAAGACATTGAAATCTGAGATCCCTGATGGCGAGGTCCGTCGTTCTTGTGCTGTCAATTAGCGAAGCCCCTTTACTAATAAAGCAGGAGTTCCACTCCACCGACTCTGCGGTGGGCTATTTCCCTTCTCACGCATCCTTTCGGCGCACCAGCAATCGCAGACGCGGCGAAAATTGGAGATGCAGGGCTCGGGAACGGCTGATGCCGGATCAGCATATCGGAACTCGCAACGCTGGGAAAAGCCAATATCGAATCAAGCATTTACCTTTAGAAAAAGCCCGCACGGAAGCGCTCTAGCCTGGTCGCCCAAAATCTTGATTCAACGGAGTTGTGCACACGGGGCATGGCACAGTCTGCCGCACACCTGACGCCGCGCCATGGCCTGTCTGCGAGTGGTGTTCGTGTGTGGCAACCCCGCTTATCATTCACTATCCGATCGGGTGGCGTCGATTCACATCTGTGCGCGCCCGCGTTTCTGACAACGTGCGAAGAGGCCTACAAGTCCTGTTCCAAAAAGCTCGCCAAATCGATCTCTCTCACTGATTGACAATGAAAATCAAGCAAACCCGAATTGAGCCGTTCCAAAACGTATACCTTGAAAAACGGCCCGATTGTCTTAGTCTCAACATAAACCCTGGCAGATTAATCAATTTACATTAGCTCACATTCGGCTACCGCCAATTATGTCCTCAGTTGCCATTACCTGGCTGCACGAAGGTCTTCCCATCGACCGTCGTTGTCAAGGTACCCGTTGCCTGGAGAACATTCGTGAAGACATCGATCGAAGCCTTGAAGCCATCGGGGCTAGTGATTTTGGTTCCGCTGATTTTTCCGGATTGCACGAGATTGGAATGCCAATCGAGAGAAAATGTGGTTGGCTTTGAGGGCAATTGCGTTACGTCTTCGGTTCCGTTGATAATGTTGCCACGAAAGTCCGAGTAGTCCTTGTAAACCACGGACACTGTCTTAATGCCGCGATGATTGTCGGTTTGCTTGATGGTCACCGAAGCAGAGCCTGAGATTCTTCCCGGCAACGTGTAGGTTCCTTCCGGAATCAATGAGAATCTCGGAATTGGGCTGCCAGGAATGTAAGGCGTAGCCCAGGGCACATCGTCAGGGACCGGGGCCAGAACTTTGACGGTGAGAGGCTTGCGGCTTGTGAACCGGGCCACGAGCATCCTGAAGCGACGACCGCCGGGTTCGGTTGGCGGCGGACATTGAAGCGGATTGGAGCCGCCGCATGCTGGAGCAACGACTTGCGCCTGCCAGAACACCACGCGCGTGCCGTCATAGGACCACCGCGGATCTGCCATCGCATTCCAGTTTGGGTCGCTTATGCTGCCTGGAGCGCCATCGCCGGCGGTGAGGAGTTGCCCCTGATAGGAGCCGCGATCTCCATCATGATCGAGCAGATAGGCCTGGAAGAATCTGCGCGGGCCGTTATTGCGAACGGAGGACACAAATCCGGTCGTGAGAAGATCAATGATCGGCGGAACTCCGCGCATGGCGGCCATGAACATCTGGCGGCCAGAGCCGCGCGTGTCGTCGATGACGATCCATTTATTGTCAGGCGATGCATCGATCGGATCAACATATTCGGGGTTGTCCGTCACCCGCCGCACTTTGCCGGTGACCAGGTCAACAGCAAACATGTCAATATTGCACGATTCGAACGGGTAACCGATGTAAAAGGCTTCGCGGCCGTCTTTCGTGAATCCCCTGAACTCGCCAACCGTGATGGCGTTGAAGTTGAGGCGCAGCTGGTTTGGATGCTGAGGATCCGGTTCCAATACCATCTGCGTCTCCCCTTTTCGCAGGAGACGAGTGACGTGAATCAAGTCATAGCGCGGGGCGCGGGGCTCGCCGGTCGTGGGCGAAGGATTGAATTTGAGGCGGCCGAAATAGCCAAACTGGCCGAATCCATCCTTTCCTATTGACATGCCGTTGAAGCCGAGGTGGACCTGATCGGGATGCAGTCGCAACTCGCGGAGGTTGCCGCTCGGTCCTGAACCGTCGGGGTGGACGTTCCAGCGTATCGGATAAATGTGAAGCTTGTCAGATGTACATCTGTCGTCGGTGAGCAGATATGGGGAACAGTCGCCAATGTTTGCACCAAAAAGGATGCGCTTACCATCAGCAAAGGTTTGGGGATAAGCATAATCGGAATTGATTCCTACCTCGTTCTGAGCGGGGACGCCGCATGTCATGCACTTCCAGGTGTCGCCATTCGAGAACCTGGTACCGTCGGCCTTGACCATGATGATTTGCTCGCCCTTATATATACTTTCGTGATCGGGGGACACCGGCGCTCCGATGAAATGCACCAGCGCCAGCAGATGCCGACCGTCGGGAAGAAAACTGCCGGACTGAAAACTGAGAGGAGCCGTGTCGATACACCCCGTCCCATGCGGATTCAAGGCGGCCGTGCACGCACCTGGAGTGTTTGAAGGGGCTGCGGGAGGGAGCGGCAATTCGGTCACGCTGATCGGCTCGGGCGCTGGAGGTGGCTGCACTGCAAAAACTGCATTGACTGCACAAAAGGCAAAGATCACGGCCAACAAAGAGGAATGCAAGAAATGCTTGCACCGTGAATTGACAACGAAGGTTGATATCCGAACTGTCATGTCGTTACCTCGAAAGGATGTTTCGCTGATCGGGTTAACCGGCGTGCCAACGAAATCGCGGCGCATCGTGCGCGCTTTTAATGCTTCGCTGAGTCGGGAACTGCGCATTCAAAACTCGCCGCGACATATGGATCTCCTTGTCCCTTATAGCGAGCTACCTGCGGATAGGGGCAGAGTGGACGGGTCAGCTTTTTGCTGGAATCCCCGGATACAGATCCCTCGCCGACGATGTGATCGGGCGCGACGCCTGTTTCTACCCACTTATCGAGTGCGGCGAGCACGTCGCGTTCAGGATCGTTCGGGGCTGTTGCCTGCAGAGGATCGCCGAAACGATTGGGACCGGCGCCGAGGCCGCAATGTCCCATCCCAGGGACCATGAATAGGCGATAGAAATCACTGACCGGTTTGGAAGTATCGGACCGAGGGTCAGGATACTTCGACATGAAGTCTTCAACGCTCTCGTAATAATTGATCGAGTTATAGGGTGAGAGCGCCGCGTCTCCCCAGCCGTGGTATTGGATGAGCTTTCCTTTGTGATCGCGAAACGACCTGAGATCGGGATTATTGGCGCTAAGAACCCATCCATCTTTGCGATCAGCGAATTCCAAGTCGTCCGTGAAGGTCAACGTCCTAAAATCCCAATTTTGTTGTTCCAACACTGCCTGGCCAAAATATGAGTTAGCAAACTTGAATTGCAGGGCAGATTCAGGGTTGGACGGAGTGACCCATACACTCCACCCTCCCATTCCATTTTCGGTACCTGGAGCCAGGCCCGGATAGAGTTGCTTACCATTCCTCGGATCTTTCGGACCGGCGTAGATCTTCTTCAATGCGGTTAGCTGTGGCTTGGTGAGACAGTCCGGCGAATCAGTTCCCGGCGCACAGAGCAGAACGTCAGGATTGAAATGGCACGCCCGCGGGTCTTCGATCAATCCGTCCTTAACACCGTCCAAAGTGTCGCAAGCAGCGAGAGCAGCTTTTTGTATGGCGGGAAGTTTCGCTGGCGGGATGGCGCTACCCGGCGTTCCGAGAAGAGCTTGTTCGTCCCAAGCCATTGCTGCAGAAAGACCAGACCAGTTATTTGCCGGCGCTCCGGCCACGATGCCGTCGAAGTCTTCGGGAAACCGCTGCGCCTCCATCAGGGCCTCGCGGCCCCCATCAGAGCAGCCCACGAAATAGCTTCGCAGAGAGTCCTTACTATAGAACGTCTGGATAATCGCGTGCGCGTCAATACTGGTCAGGTGCACAGCACGATAGGCGAAATCGACTAGTTTCTCCGGATGCCCGATCGCCCACGAGGCGTCTGTAGAATTGCCGGTGTGTCCATCGTCGGTAGCAGCGACCGCATAGCCGCGGCTAACCCCATCCGCCAGATAGGCCAGCATGATGCTCCCCGCCCAACCGCCGTTTCCCCACTGCTCATATTTGCCGTTCCAGTTTGTCGCCGTCGGAAGCCAAACATCAAGGTGGATCTCCGAGTCGCTTGTCGGCCTGGCGATGGCTTGAACGGCGCAGTGTTCCGGAACGATTGTCTTTGGTGAAGGAAATCCGGGCACGCCGGGGCCTGGTCCCGTCGGTATGAGTACAGTCGATGTGATAGTGACGTTCGGGAGATGAAGGTTCTTGAGGCCTTCACAGGCTTGCTGCGCGACCACAGCCGCCGGGGCCACGGTAAAAAGAATCGGGAAAATCAGACGTCGAAGCATTTGAGTACGCCTTGTTTGGCACTGGATGCCAATAGTATTGGCACTCAATGCCATTGTCAAGTTGAGAATTGATACAACCTCACTTTTTCTAATGCGCATGAAATCCCGATGATTATGACATTTAGAGTTGACAATGGCTCACGGTGTCACATATCTTTTCCATCGTGGCACTGCGTGCCATGGGCGTGTTCTCTACCGCTTGTGACCGGACGGCGGCCCGGACGGACCATTGGAGCAGAGGATAAGGGAGCGGGAATGAAGGTACAGGGCAAGGTGATGGTAGTAACCGGCGCTGGCAATGGGATTGGTCGCGAACTCGCACTTTACCTTCTTTCGAAAGGCGCGCAAGTTGCCGGAGTTGATCTGAATCCGGATACGCTCGAAGGAACGGCGAAGATGGCAAGAGGATTCGAGAATCGATTTTCAGGTTTTGTCACCGACATTTCGGACGGAGGCGCAGTGCTTGCGCTTGAGAAGGAAGTTTTGGCCCAGTTCGGTGCTGTCGATGGTCTTATCAATAATGCAGGAATTATTCAACCGTTCACGCGACTGAATGAACTTGGTCTTCCGGCAATTCAACGTGTCATTAATGTAAACCTGCTCGGCACGCTGTTCGTGACCAAAGCATTTCTTCCTCATTTGCTCTCAAGACCTGAAGCACACATCGCGAATCTCTCCAGCATGGGAGGGTTTGTGCCGTTTCCCGGACAAACCATGTACGGCGCCGCCAAGGCCGCGGTGAAACTGATGACGGAGGGTTTGGCCTCGGAACTCATCCATACAAACGTCAAGGTAACGGTTGTCTTCCCGGGCGCGATTGCCACCAACATCTCCGCAAATTCCGGTGTGGGCTCGAAGATAAACATAGATGCAAACCGAGGAAGCAGAATGGTGGCCCTGTCAGCAGCGAAGGCCGCCCAGATCATTGTGAACGGGATCGAACGCAACACGAAGCGGCTTTTTGTAGGGATAGATTCGGCACTAATGGACAAGCTTTATCGATTGAGTCCGTCTCTAACGGCACGGCTGCTGGTGAAGATGATGGGGCCTCTGCTGCAGAGTTGAGGCAGATTCTGCTTCAGGAGGAAGCACAACGGAATGACTGAGAAAACGCGGTCGATTCTTATCTCAACCGTCTCAAAGGTCCTGGTCGGATCCCTGTTTGTGCTGGCAACAGACCTGTATCCGATACTGGCCCAGAATGTGCGCCCCGCTGTCGCGCGACAGCAATCCAACAACTGGCCGCTGACCGCAGACCAGGAACGTAAAGTTGATGCGTTGCTGAAGCAGATGACCGTGGAAGAAAAGATCGGGCAGCTCAATCAGTCGTTTCATTTTGGAGCTTCAAAGGCCAGTGACGATGAAATCTCTGCGGGTCAAATCGGTGGAATTGTGCACGAATACAGCGTGCCTGAAATCAATCGTCTTCAGCATCTTGCCGTCGAAAAATCGCGCCTTCACATCCCACTCATCTTCCTGGCGGACGTCTTGCACGGATACCGCGTCATCTATCCGGTGCCGATCGGCTTGGCTGCGTCATTCGACATGCAAATGATTGAGGATGTTCAGAGCAAGGCAGCCCTCGAGGCCCGAACTGCAGGGCAGGAGTGGACGGCATCGCCGATGCTTGATATCTGCCGCGATCCTCGCTGGGGCCGAATTGTTGAGGGTGCAGGGGAAGATCCTTATCTCGGTTCCCAGGTTGCCGCCGCCCAGGTGCGCGGTTTTCAGGGACAACGTCCCATCGACTCGAATCACATCGTTGTAGCTATGAAACATTTCGCAGGCTATGGAGCCTCAGTTGGCGGCCGAGACCACGATGACGTGAACCTTTCAGAAAGTCAGCTGCGCAATGTGTATCTCAAGCCATTCAAAGCTGGCTTAGACGCGGGCGCTGGAACGGTGATGGACGCATATATTGATCTGAACGATGTACCCGCAAGCGGGAATCACTGGCTCCTCACAGATGTGCTGAGGGGAGAGTGGCACTTCAGAGGCCTGGTCGATAGCGACAACAATGCGGTTTCAGACCTTGTAGGGCACGGCTTTGCGCGAGATAAGGAGGATGCGTCAAAACTGGCTCTCCACGCAGGCGTTGATGTAGCCATGTCAAACTTTGGCACGGATACGGCCGGTCTGAACGCGGCTGCCAAAGACGGTTCTCTCAACATGGGAGAACTCGACACTGCGGTGCGACGTGTCCTAAGCATGAAATATGAATTGGGGCTGTTCGAACACCCTTATATTGCCGAAAAGGGAATGGATGAAGCGACTATCGTGGAACACCTGCAGACCTCTCGAACAGCGGCCGAGCGCTCGGCCGTTCTCCTTCGCAATGAAGGCAGACTTCTCCCGCTACAGCCCGGGAAGTTTGCAAAGGCGGCGCTTATTGGGCCTCTCGGTGACTCTCGTCAAGACATAGTCGGGCCGTGGACGGATGGATGGGACTTCAACCGCGTGAAAACGCTCAAACAGGCGCTTGAAAGCTCGGGGAACTTTCAGCGTGTGACTTTTGCCCAGGGGGTTCAGATCCGTCGTCTTTTCCCATCCCCGTTCGATCGCAAATTGATCGAGAAACCCGGGGCGCCTTGGACAGAGGAACAATCTGACGAACAGTTTCAGAACGCTCTTGAGATTGCGCGAAACGCGGACATCGTCATCGCCGCGATGGGCGAATTGCAAAACATGACAGGTGAATCCGCATCGCGAGCCTCGCTCGTGCTTCCTGGGCGGCAGGAAGAATTACTTAAAGCCCTAACGGCGCTTGGAAAACCCATTGTGCTGGTTCTCTTTAATGGCCGCCCACTCACGATTCCCTGGGAAGCCGAGCACGTTCCCGCGATTCTCGAAATGTGGTATCCGGGTTCCGAAGGCGGCGATGCTCTCGTCGATCTGCTATTTGGCAAAGCAAATCCGGCGGGAAAATTACCAATTACGTGGCCGCGCGATGCCGACCAGATTCCGATCTATTACGCGCACAATAACACTCAGGATCCAAAAGGAGAAGCTACGCGTTACTGGGATGCTCCGAGCACTCCGCTCTACCCCTTCGGATATGGTCTGAGCTATACCACGTTTGCATTCAGCTCCGCGAAGACGTCCCAGACCAGCATTAAGATGGGCCAACCTGTAACTGTTGAAGCGGAAGTCACAAACACGGGAGACGAGGCGGGAGATGTTGTCGCGCAGCTCTACGTTCACCAACGGTTTGGTAGCTCGTCGCGCCCTATCCGGGAGCTAAAGGGATTTGAACGCGTCCATTTGCAACCGCACGAGACCAGAGCTTTGAAATTCGAATTGACCCCGGACGATCTCACTTATTGGAGTACGGCAAACCGGGGATGGATCCAGGAAGCAAGTACATTTGACTACTGGATTGGTGAAGACTCGACGGCGACATTGTCTGGAACATTCGATGTCACGCATTGACTACTGAGCCGCGATTTCAGAATTTCTTGACGATGACACCGAATGCCAAGTATATTTGTGCCGAATGGCACTCAGTGTCAGCAAATGCGATTAGCAGCGCTCTTCATTCGAAACCGTGAAAGGACCCCGAATATGAAAAAGATTGCAATCCCTATCGTGCTGGCCTTGGCTTTTGCATTTGCCCATGCCCAGGGCACCACCCCCTCGATCAACGGCACGTGGAAGATACATAGCTCGATCGCAGGCAACGACAGCGATGCCACCTGCACCTTGACGCAGACAGGCAGCGATCTGTCCGGCACATGCCCTGGAGCACAGGGCGCGGTCAAGTTAACCGGAAAAGTAGACGGGAAGAAACTAGCTTGGTCGTTTCAAACGGAATACAACGGCAGCCCGCTCACGATGAAGTACGAGGGCACACTCGATATGGGCAAGATCACCGGCACCGTGACCGTCGATCCATTCGGTGTAAGCGGCGATATGACAGCGGTTCTTTCAACGGACACGCCCTCTAATGCCGCGCCTGGCACTGGTGGACCTGCGACCGCTCCCGCTGCAACGACTTCTGCCGCTCTCGCCGCAACTACATCCGCTGGCGACTCCGCTTCACTCAGCGGCAAATGGAATATACATAATTCGATTGCCGGCAACGAAAACGACGCGACATGTACGTTTGTCCAGACAAATAGCGATCTTTCCGGCACTTGCCCCGGGCCGGATGGCGATGTGAAGTTTACCGGAAAGATCGATGGAAAAAAAGCAAGTTGGAGCTATGAAACGCAATACAACGGCAGCCAGCTCACAATGAAATACGAAGGTACGCTCGATTCCGGAAAACTCACGGGGAGTGTAACTGTCGACCCGTATGGAGTAAGCGGCGATTTCACCGGAACTCCACAAAAATGAGAAGCGCCTCCGGCTTTAGTTTTTCGGGACTTTGACGCAATTCGAGGCTCCAGGCGTGGAATCATCCCGTAGGTCTGCGCTCGAAAACTGAGGTGCATCTTGGATAGGCGAGAATTCATACATTCAGCAGCATTCGCTGGCGCATACACGTTGAACGCCGCAGTTTCAAAAGCACTAGACACAGGACCCGGGAATGCGGGCGCCCGGGCGATTCGCATTCGATCGAGCGATGTACGTGGAAAATTTCCGCATATATGGGAGGAGTGCGTTGGATCTGACAGAGCGGCAGTCGGGTTGCGTGAGCAGTGGCTGTCAGATCTCGAGCAAGTGCAAAAGGCTGCCGGAATTAAATCTGTTCGCTTTCACGGGCTGTTCAACGACGAGATGGGAGTCTGGCCGAGCGGCGCAAAGCAACCCAACTTTCTTTATGTCGACATGGTATTCGATGCCATACTCGAGCGCGGACTGAAGCCATTCGTCGAACTAAGTTTCATGCCGGCAGCCCTCGCTTCAGGATCAAGCACGATTTTCTTCTATCGCGGCAATACTACGCCTCCCAAAGAGATGGCCAAATGGGCTGAGCTGGTAGGCGCCTTGGGCAAGCACTGCATCGAGCGGTACGGCATTCAGGAAGTCAGTAACTGGAACTTCGAGGTTTGGAATGAGCCGAACCTTATCTATTTTTGGACCGGTACGCAGGCGAACTACTTCGAGCTTTATAAGCAATCGGTGACGGCCTTGAAGGGCGTAGACAAGCGGCTCAGAGTGGGTGGGCCGTCGACTGCTCGCGCGGACTGGGTGGGAGACCTGCTGGAATACTGTACGTCTCAACGGCTGCCGATTGACTTTGCATCGACGCACATTTACCCAGATGATCCGCAGGACAAGGTTTTTGGATCCGGAATTCACTATCCGTTCGAGCAAGTAATTCCAAATGCGCTGGCAAAAGTAAAGAAACAAATCAAAGAGTCGAGATTTCCCGACCTGCCTTTGTACATCACCGAATGGAGTTCCCAGAATCCAGCATTCATCGCGCAGACCATCAAGAGCACAATCGGGCTCGCGGACGTAATGTCATTCTGGACCTTCGATAATGTCTATGAAGAACTAGGAGTTCCGAAGAGCTTTTTGAACACAGGCTTCGGGCTATTGGGGATGAGGGGAGTGCCGCGTCCGTCATTCCATACGTTCGCTCTTTTGCATAAACTGGGCGATATTCAACTGGAAACCGAGGACGGGCCGGTGCTCGCAACAAGGCGCTCAGATGGTTCCCTTGCGATTCTTGTTTGGAATCTGATTCCCCGTCCTCCGGGGATGCGATCGGCGTCGGGAGATCCACTTCTTCAAACAGCTGGCCAGGATGGGCAAAACGGCGAAGAGCTGCATCTCTCGTTGCAGATTGAAGGCACTCACAGACGGGCGCGAATTACACGCGTAGACGAGAACAGCGGGAATCTGAGTCGTGCCTATCAGGAGATGGGTAGTCCTGCTTACCCGACCGTTAAACAGATCGACGAGCTAAAAGTGAAATGCCAACTGGCGCCCGCCGAAGCGGTCTCATTGAATGAGCAAAGGCAGCTTTCTCTCACAATTCCGCCGAATGGCATCGCCCTTGTTGAGTTGAGCTAGATTGCAACTTCAATTCAAATGCGTATTGGTGCAGAACCTGGAGAACTCATGATATCGACAACGAATCGCTGCTATTCCTGCATCATTCTTTTGGCCACGGCCATCAGCATTAACGAGCCGGTATCTTCCGCGCAACAAAAGTCTTCCGAACCACTTAATCCCTCATCGATGACGAAACTTGGCACAGTAGATCCTCGCTATGTTTCGTATAACGTCGAAATGGTTGAAGTGACGGGCGGACGATTCTGGAAGCCATATAAATCCGCTACTGGCGGAGCAAGTGCAGCTAAGCCTGGTACCACTTCGGATGCGGGTCAGCAAGTAGGGGAGAGCAACAGCCTTTACCAATATCGTTCCCCAATTGACCTGGGTAATCCGCGCCTAAGAAAGCTCGCGATGGCGCTCGGGCCGGCGTACGTGCGGGTAAGCGGATCATGGGCAAACAGCACTTATTTCCAGGATGACGATCTCCCGATATTGAAGGAACCACCCAAGGGATTTCGCGGCGTGTTGTCGCGGGCTGAATGGAAAGGTGTGGTGGATTTTGCGCATTCCACCGACGATAAACTCGTCACGTCCTTCGCAATCAGCCCGGGGACCCGAGACGCTGATGGCAACTGGGCGCCCGCACAGGCGAAAGCATTTCTTGACTACACCAAGAGCATCGGCGGGGAAATCGCCGCTGCCGAATTCATGAATGAACCCACTTTTCCGGGCCCCGGAGGAGCTCCGGCCGGTTACGATGCTGCTGCGTTTGCGAGAGATGCGAAGAGCTTCGAGGCATTCCTGCGGCAGAAATCACCGCAAACCATCTTTCTCGGACCCGGCGGAGTGATGGAGGGCGGGGCTGGCATGCCTGGAGGCATGAAACTCATTCACAGTGCCGACATTCTGAAAGCTACGGGGTCGATCTTCGACGCTTTCTCATACCACTTCTATGGCGCCGTCTCGCGACGCTGCCTGGGAAACATGACTGGTGAGAAGGCGCTGGCTGCCGAATGGCTGGACAGGACAAATGTCACTGAGAAGTTCTATGCGGACCTTCGCGACCAATATATGCCGGGCAAATCTCTCTGGCTAACAGAAACTGCCGAGGCCGCATGCGGCGGTGATCAATTTGCGGGTGAATTCGTCGACTCATTCCGGTTTCTCAATCAGCTCGGTACGCTCGCCCAAAAGGGCGTCAAGGTGGTCATGCACAATACTCTGGCCTCGAGCGATTACGGGCTTCTGAATGAAGACACGCTCGAGCCACGTCCGAATTACTGGTCCGCTCTCCTCTGGAAGCTGACGATGGGTAGCGTGGTTCTGGATCCAAACACGCCCAAAGATCAGGCCCTGAGAATCTATGCTCATTGCTCAAAGGAGCGAAGGGGCGGAGTTACGGTACTGGCAATGAATACAGATACTGAACACGAGCAGGTTCTCACGTTGCCGGAGTCGGCCGAACGCTTCACTCTCACCGCGCCTGAACTGACGAGCGACGAGGTATTGCTAAATGGCAATGAGCTGAGAACCCGACCTGATGGATCAGTGGGCTCTCTAAAGCCAGCTCATGAAAGGCGTGGCGAAATCCACCTGGCACCCGCTAGTGTGAATTTCCTGATCATCCCTGCAGCGAATAACCAATCGTGCAGGTGAGGTTTGGGGTTTCGTGAACCGCGCTTCGTCAGATTTTCGACAGATTTAAGTGGAGGTCGGGCACATCGCCCACGACATTCAATACCAGAGCGCGATGAAAGCTGACCAAACAGACGTTCCCAATATGGCATTTAATGTTTACAGTGGCACTTAGTGTCATATATACTTTGACAGTGTTTTTGAATGCCTTGCCCGAGGCCCTTGCCTTGGCAGACGGCGATGAAATGAGAACACTGATGATCTCGGCCTCAGCTCCAACGCAGTTCTCGCCCATTCTCAGATCCAGGAGGCGCAGTTTTAGGTTTCAGCTTCGGGCATTGGCATCGTTGTGCCTTTTGACGCTATGGACCATGGCGCAAGCGCCCTCTCTGAGCTTGCACGCACAGACGCGCGCTCTGTTAAATCCATCTCCAGCCAATCCTCCCCAGCCGAGCATCAATCAATCCGCGATGCCCGCCGGGCAATCCAGCGTTAATACCGTCAATGTTTCTGTGCAGGTGTTGCCTCCGTACGCAACAAGCGTTCCGGCTCCGGATGCGAATGGTGCCTCTCTGACGCTGACCATAGATGAGGCGATACGTCGAGGCCTGATCTATAACCTGGGCGCCATCTCCGCTCAAGTCAGGCGCAATTCCGCGAGGGCATCGGTTCTCGAATCCGCAAGCGCACTTCTGCCAACCGTGTCAGGTAGCGTTTCTGAGAACGTGAATCGCGTGAGTCTCGCTGCCGAGGGCTTCGATGCTTCTTCACTGCCCTCCATCGGGCAGTACTTTCCCAGTGCGATCGGTCCTTTCCACTACTATGCCGCGCAAGCGCAGTATTCGCAGAGCCCATTCGACATGGTGGCATTTCGCAATCTGATGGCTGCAAAGGAAACCGGGCACGCCGCCGAATTCGATCAGCGGGACGCACGCGAACAGATCGTGCTCGCGGTGGCGGCAACATATCTGCAGGTTCTTGCTCAGGAAGCGCGGGTAACAGCGGCGCAGTCGCAAGTCAAGTATGCCCAGGCAATCTACGATCAGGCGGTTCAGGAGAAAGCGGCCGGCGCAACCTCAAGCATCGAAGTAAACAGAAGCGAGGTGCAGCTTAAGTCCAGGCAGCTGCAATTGCTGGGCCAGATCGGCGAGAGCAAAAAGCAGAAGATGATTCTGGCCAGGATCATCGGCCTGTCGGTTGATCGCGAGATTCAACTGGCCGAGACGCTGGAGCCAGGCGCTCCCGCTTTGCCCTCTCTTGATGCGCTCTACCGGCAGGCGATGTCCCGCAACGATGTCAAGGCATCGGAGGCGGAACTGAAGTCGGCCGAGGAGACACGTCGCGCCGCAGCCGCCGAAAGATTACCGAGCGTTCGGCTCAGCGGATTCTTCGGCGAGCAGGGCGCCGACTTCCATAGCGGCGCCGACGTGTATTCGGGCGCAATCAACCTAAACATTCCCATCTTCAATGGTGGACAGGTCAGGGCCGACGAGCAGCAGGCCGATGCCGAAGCGCAGCAGGAGAGAGCGGCGCTGGCCGCCAAACAGGAAGATGTCCGATTCGAAGTCCGTTCCGCATGGATAGATGAAGACACGGCCAGCAACCAGCTTGATGTGGCGGCAAGCAACAGAACTCTGGCCGAAGAAACCTTGAGGCAGTCGATCGACAGGTTCAAAGTCGGTGCGGCCGATTCTGTTGAGGTTGCCCAGTCCCAGGATCAATTGTCGGCAGCGGATCACGATTACATCAACAGCCTTTATTCGCTGCGCCTCGCTCAAATCAACCTGGCTCGCGCGATTGGAACGGCCGAAAACGACGTCCCGCAGATATTGAAGGGGGTGCGCCCATGAAAACTGAAGAGATGAACGAGGCTGTAGACCAGATCCTGCACGAAGAAGAGACGCCGGACAATGCATCGGAAACAGAAGCGACAAAAGCACCATCTCGTACAATGTCTCCGCGCGCCAGGATTATTTCTGCATTGCTCCTGCTCTCCGGCATCGGCTTTTCAATCTCGTGGTATATCCACGTCAGCACTTATGAGACCACAGACGATGCCGAAATAGATGGGCACATCAACGCCGTGAGTCCTCGCATAGCAGGCACAGTAGACAAGGTTTATGTAGATGACAACGTAGCTGTGCAAGCGGGGCAACCGCTCGTCGACTTGGACACGCGGGAGCTGACGATTGCTGAGGAGCAGGCCGACGCGCAGTATGCACAGGCGCTTGCACGCGCCGGCTCGGAGGGTTCGAATCTTGCTATTACGCAAAACACAACCGCTGCTGACATTATCCTGGCCAAATCGCAGCTTGAGGATGCGCGGGCTGCGCTTGCCGCATCGGAGCAGGACCGCCAAAGCTCTGCATCGCACCTGGTGGAAGCCGAGGCCACGGATAAGCGAGATGAACTGCAGGCAGAACGCTACAAACAGCTCTTTGAAAAAGATGAGACTTCCCGTCAGGTGCTGGAAAATTACTCGGCTACGGCGCAGGCCTCGGCAGCACGCTTGGCCGCCGCTCAGGCATCTCTCGCTTCAGCTGAGCAGACCGTGCAGGAAAAGCAGGCGCAGGTCGACTCTCAGATCGCTCACCTAGCCGAAGTGACGAAGAATGCTCCCCACGAACTTGCCATGCGCGAGAACGAAGCTTCGTCGCAGAAGGCTGGCGTAGAACTTGCCAACGCCGAACTCGATCGGACGAAACTTGACCTAGGTTTTGCGCACATTGTGGCGCCCATTGCCGGAGTTGTAACTCAGCGCAGCGTAGAGCTTGGGAATCACGTCGCTCCGGGCGAACAATTGTTGATGCTTGTCGACATATCGCACCTTTGGATTACAGCGGACTTCAAAGAGACACAGCTTCGCAACATCCACCCGGGCTGCCGCGCTGAAATCCACGTCGATGCGCTCGGCCGCTCGTTCCAGGGAACCGTCGAAAGTATGCCTGCCATCACTGGAGCGCGGTCCAGTGTTCTGCCTCCTGAGAACGCGACGGGCAATTATGTCAAGGTTGTTCAGCGCCTTCCGATCCGGATCGAGCTCAACTCAGGTCAATCCGGTCTCAATAAGCTGCGGCCTGGCATGTCAGTCGAAGCAAAGGTCTATGTGAAATGAGTGCTGAGGCCATCGCGCGCCCGGTCGCCAACGCCGCCTCACGCCCCACCCTCGGTCAATGGGTGATTGCCATGAGCGTCACCCTTGCCACGTTCATGGAAGTGCTCGACTCTTCCATTGCCAACGTTGCGCTTCCCCATATCGCCGGAAATCTGGGTGCAACCATGGATGAGGCGACATGGGTACTCACCAGTTACCTGGTCTCCGCCGCAGTCGTGCTCCCCATGAGCGGCTGGCTCAGTGACCTGCTGGGGCGCAAGCGCTTCTATATGATCTGCGTTTTCCTTTTCACCGCAAGTTCACTGCTCTGCGGGCTCTCTACCAGCCTGCCGATGCTGGTGATTTGTCGCGTGCTTCAGGGTGCGGGCGGCGGCGGTCTTCAGCCCACGGAACAGGCGATCCTCGCCGACACTTTCACGCCTGAGCAGCGAAATATGGGGTTCGCCATCTATGGAATGGCGATCCTTGTAGCGCCCACCATCGGTCCGACACTGGGTGGATGGCTCACCGACACTTTCAGTTGGCACTGGATTTTCTTTATCAATCTTCCCGTAGGCATAGTTTCCCTACTACTCACGCAGCGCGTCATTAAAGACCCGCCCCATGTCATCCAGCAGGGGATCGAGGTCAGGCGCGGGCGCGTGGATTCAGTCGGCATCGCGACCATCGTGCTTGGCGTCGGGTTTATTCAATACGCACTGGATAAAGGCCAGGAACTCGACTGGCTGGCGTCTAACGCCATCCGCATTACCCTTTTTGGCGGTATCGCACTGCTAGTCATCATGATCTGGCGCGAGTGGTCCGTCGACGATCCCATCATCAAGCTTAAGTTGCTTCGCAATCGAAACTTCGCAACCTCGGTCGTCTGCAATTTCGTGCTAGGGGTTGCCATGAACGGATCGTTCATCCTGATTCCTCAATTTCTGCAGACACAAATGGGGTACTCGGCCGAACTAACAGGATGGGTGCTTTCGCCTGGAGGGCTCGTATTGGGGCTGCTGATGCCTGTGGCCGGACTCGTCGCTAACAAGTTCGATCCGAGGAAGGTGATTGCCTTCGGATTTCTTTGTACCTCGCTGACAATGCTCTTGATGACGCAAGTCAACGACTTGATCGATTTCCGCACCATGGTGTGGATACGAATTGTGCAGATCATAGGGATTCCGTTCATCTTCATCCCTATTTCGACCTTGGCCTATGTCGGAGTAGCCGCCAGAGAGAACAACCAGATTTCGGGCATTACGAACTTTGTGCGCAACATCGGCGGAGCGATTGGTGTGTCTTACTTGATGACATTCCTGGCTCGCCATCGGGCCGCAAGCCGGACGGACCTGGTTTCGCACCTCAACCACGGCAATGTCTTCTTCAATCGATACTTCGCGATGCTCTCGCATGGCGGCCAGGACCCGGGCTCAACACACAAAGCGCTGGCGCAGCTTCAGATGATCGTGGATGGACAGGCAAACGTGTTGTCGTTTCTGAACGTGTTTTTCGTAATGGGCATGATTGTAATGTGTCTTGTTCCTCTGCCATTTCTGATGAAACGGCCAACTAAAGAAGATCTGGCAAATTCCGCCGGCGTGCATTGACAACTTGGTCAGGCATCCAATAAATCGAACTTTAAAGCAGAATCTAGCTATTTACTTGACGCCACCAACCCCAACCAGTAGTGTTTTGGGTTGTGGTCGAGGATTTCCCCAAAACGTTGCTTGAGTTGGAGAAGCGTTTTTCCAGCGAAGCGGCCTGTGCTGAGTATTTGGCGGCCTTGCGCTGGCCATCGGGGTGGGGTTGCCCGCGTTGCGCAGCCTCCGAGGGATGGATCGTACGGCGCGACCGTCGGCTCTGCGGTCATTGCCGTTACGAGATGTCGGTCACGGCTGGAGCTGTTTTTCAGGACAGCCATCTTCCCCTGACGATCTGGTTTCGCGCCATCTGGCAGGTGACCAGCCAGAAGAACGGTATCAGCGCCCTTGGCCTGCAGCGAGTGTTGGGCCTGGGCAGCTATAAAACAGCCTGGGCGATGTTGCATAAGCTGCGCCGGGCAATGGTCCGTCCAGGCCGCGACCGCCTGTCGGGCACAGTGGAAGTCGATGAAGCCTATTGGGGCGCCGAGGAATCCGGCCTGATCGGGCGGCTGGCCGTGAACAAGGCGATCATCGCCGTGGCCGTTGAGGAGGACGGAAGGAAAATAGGCCGTGTCCGGCTGCAAACAATCCCGAATCTGACGCGAACAGCCTTGCATGGCTTTATGGCCGCATCGGTAGAACCCGGCAGCACGGTGCGAACCGATGGCTTCAAGTCCTACCTGGGGCTGGACGGCTATGTCCACCAGCGCCATGTGCAAACAGAACAACCCGATGACGAGCATCCGCTGCCGCGCGTACATCGTGTCATTGGACTACTGAAACGCTGGTTGATGGGAACACACCAGGGCGCGGTGTCTGCCGAGCATCTGAACGACTATCTCAACGAGTTCACCTTCCGCTTCAACCGCCGCGCCTCGGCGTCACGCGGCAAACTGTTCTTTCGGCTGGCGCAACAAGCCGTTCAGATTGCCCCAGTTCCATTTGCGAAACTGGTGAAACCACAATCTGTTGTATCGGGTGGCGTCAAGTAAATAGCTAGAAAGCAGAATTGTCGGCGAAAATGGGTTCTGGCCCAGAGCCCTATTCGATAACACCTGCCTGCCTTCCGCTTTCACCGATCTTCAGCATCGACTTATCATTCGCCGGACAACTCCAGTTGGCCGCGTCGCTCACGTCACCCCTACCGCTGTAATGTGCCATCTCAGGGAATTTGCATAGAGGCATCGTCCGGACCGGCGGTTTGCTGCGATCGACGACGGGCGGCATCTGCCTGTTGGCGGAGGGCCTGGTCGCGAACTGAGTTGCAACGAGCGAATCAGGCGCTTTGCCATTCTCCACCCAGTCTTCCATCGCGGATATCGCATCGAAGCTGGTTGGACCACAACCATTCATGCTGCAGTGGCCTGTTCCCGGCAGCAGGAACAAGCGAACGTTGTTTTGTAGCCTCGTGTAGCCGCCGTAGAGTTTGGACAACCGCTTGTAGTAGTTGATCGACATGTATGGTGTCAGCTTTTCATCGCTCAGGTTGGCCCAAATCAGCAGTTTTCGATTTTGCTTGATCAGCGTCCTGGCAGATTCGGGTTGCGCGCCGATCCCCATATGCGCAACGGACCTGGCAAATGCGGCTTCCGATTGCGGAACGATGGTATGGAAATTCGTAACGGGCCCAGAACCGCCGTCCCCAAACTTGACCAATTGGTCCAATTTGTAGTCTGGATCATTTTTGTGAACGAATATCTTCATCACCGCGTCGGCAAGAGGAGTCAAAGAGATTCCACCGCCAGCCGATGTCCCCATCGCCACATTCAGTTCGCTTATGCTGTAGCCAGGCTGGACTACATTGCCGTGCTCATCGGTGACAGCGGATACCGCCGCACTGATCGATTCAATCTGCGCCTTGGTGAAACAGTTGTCTGCCGGATTCTTGCCGTCGCAAACAGGAAGATCGCGCGAAGGGATAAAGTTGCACGCCGCCGGGTTCTGAATCAGGCCATCTTTGACCCCATCAAGCGCGTCACAGTTGGCCTTTACAAAAGAATCAACCTTGGCCAAGAGTACTGGAGGAACGCCGGCATCTTTCGAGCGAGCGTTGGCTAAGTCAATGCCTTCGGTTTGGAACGAAACGCCAACCATATCTGCGTAAGCCGAACCCGCGATGATTCCGTCGAACTCCTCCGGAAAGAACGACGCCGCCACGAGGGCATCGCGTCCGCCCCCCGAACATCCAATGAAGTAGGAGCGAACAACTTTCTGCGCCGACCCGGTCATCTGGGAGTAGAAGGCAGCTGCGAATGCTTTACCGAGTGGAGCCAGCGTCTTATCTGCCCGATAAAAAAAATCATCGACGGCACCCTGATCGATCTGTCCCGGTCCCTTAACCGCCCAGTCTCCTCCTGCCATCGTTTCGTGCCCTTCATCGGTAGAAAAGGAGGCATAACCCTTCATGATGGATTCACCGGGATACCCCTGATTGGTAATCGTGATTGTGGATACGGCAGGATCACTAACGTAGAAGTTGCCGCAATGACCGCTGCATCCGATCTGAAGGTATTTGCTGTTCCAGGCCTCGGGGAACACTGCAAGGAAATTGGCGGTTCTGCCAACTTTCGGGTCTGTTACGAAACTACCGGAAACTTCGCAGAAAGCCGGACGATTGCCACTCGCCGCGAAATACTTCACGCCATTTTGAAACCTCGGAGCGTCGGCGACGTTCTTTACGCTCACGCCTATTGATAGCTTTGAGGCGATCGCCTGAAGCACCTCAGAATTGCAGGACGCCTGTAGATTGGCTACGACCAATTTGGGTTCGGAACCTGACGACGGATCATGCGCGAGCTGAGCTTCTGCGAACAGTGGCCCTGCGCAGAACATGATGGCGGTGGCAAAAATCGCCAGATGAAGCGAACCATTTGCCTTTTGGACAGACTTGCTAATCATTTAGCCTCCCAACTGCAAGTTAGTGGCAGTCATACTTGTTGACGATTTTGTTCACGTTACAGGATTTCAACAGCATCTTGACTTGGACCAGCCTCGGTCTTATCTAGATATGCGGAGACGGTGCTCGCCCTAGCCTCTTTGCAAAATGCAGAAAAACGAGTGCGCATGGCGAATAGCCACCTGGGTCCGGCTTCGTGAATTCGCCGGTCTTCGGGTCCATTTGCTGACAAAATGCTTCTGCGCGCACAATCGCTTCGCACCATTGCTCCATCAATGTATATTGCTCACGTAATTTCCCGTAGTATTCCATCCAGCGCAAGGTCCTC
This sequence comes from Occallatibacter sp., assembly GCA_035504315.1. Classification (GTDB taxonomy): domain Bacteria; phylum Acidobacteriota; class Terriglobia; order Terriglobales; family Acidobacteriaceae; genus Telmatobacter. The sequence goes on along the minus strand of DATJSB010000252.1, from coordinate 7,579 downwards.
AGAGCCGAAAGGGCCTGCGAGGCGCCGCCCCACGAGTTACGTGGAATGGGTCGCACGAATTTTGGGTCGTCCTGGGCGATGCTGGGAAACGGATACCTGGCCCAATACGCCTTCGGATTGTGCAGTTGCCGCTCCCAAAGCGCCTTGAAAATCACCCGTTCACGGGCATTATTAAGCCTCAAAACGTGCTCGCCGAGCACGCGGCAATTAGCGACGGACCGAACACGAACGAACGCATTTTCGGGATCGACGTCATAGAAGCTCGCGTCCCCTTCGCACCACAACTTCGTCACAATCAGCCCGCGGATGTGCTCTGCTTCGTCAGTCCATCGCTGCGCTTCGGCTTGCTTCCCTAAAGCTGTGGCCATCGCGCTGAGCGCCACGCGTCCGCCGAAGACCGTCGCTGAAAGATCTGGACATAGCCGTGGAACCGATTGTCCCGGAGAGAACTTCTTCGCATCATGATCTGGGCATTCGTCAGAAACACCCGCCCAACGCGGGCTATTGTCCTGCCCGGTGTCGTAGGTACAGAAAGCTTCTACCAGTCCCGTACCGCGCGTGTCGCGATAGCGCCGGAGCCATGCATCCCAACGGCTGCATGCTTTGTACGCTTCGGTCAGAAATGCCTCATCCTTCGCCGTCTGCGCAATCTCCCACGCAGTGGCCGCAATAGGAACCACCATTTGGCACTGACCCCAATTCATTCCACTTAGCTTCACGCTCGCAGGCAACTGGCCGTCCTCGCGTTGCAGTGCAAAGAAAGCTCGGTGTGTGTTCTTCGCAACTTCAAGCGGCGAAGGTTGGCCCTCAGCCGGTTTCACAAACTCCGCCAATTCCGCATATGCGAGGCTCTCGTGCGGTCCACACTCCTGCCACGTGCCCCGGTAAACAGAACCCTCAAAGAGTACGGGCTGGTCAAAGTGCGGCACCAACCTGACGTTACCTGCCAGCGTTGTCAGCGCAGCATCCCAGGTTTGTTTCCAGGCGGTATCAGGCTTCCGCGCCCACGCACCAGGCATCAGGGCTCCCGCACTAACTGCCATGGTCTTGTTTAGGAATACCCGCCGGCTGATGCGCATGTGTCGAATTGATCCTCAAGTTTTATTTGTCGGCTTGCACGAAAGCCGATAGCCGGGTCATCAACAATTTCTTCAAATCGAGACTACGGCCATTTGAATGCCTCAGTCCATGGACCGCAGAGTAGTTAATTGAATCAGCGCGAACGAATCGCAGAGAATCTGCGATTGTCTGACCGAAAAACCGCATGCGCGAGCTCAGAGTTGGGAGCTCGCGCACGAATTACCTTGGATTAGTCTTGATTCATTCTCGCCGTCAGAACGTAAATTTCAAAGCGAGCTGAATCTGCCTCGGAACCTCAGCCCCATTGGTGGAGCTGATCGTACCCAGGTTGGTAGTTGTCGTATTCGGAGTTGCACCGGCATTCGCCGGCCCGGAACTCCCGTCCGTATTCCAAAGCGTAATGCCATTGTTAGGCGTGGCGAAGTTCGAAATGTTCCAAATGTTAAAGCACTCCGCACGGAACTGCAACGACGTTTGCTCGGTGATCGGGAAGGTCTTGAACAGCGACAAGTCCATGCGCCTGTCGTGCGGGCCATAGATCTGATCGCGATGCTGGTCCCCGGCAGTCCCGACCGCCTGCAATTGAAATGCAGTTGTGTCGAAATACGCGTTGATGGTCGGATTGGAAACCTTTGCCGAGTGAATCAGGTTCGGTCGGTCTGCGTTCGCGCCGGCTGGCAGAAGATCCTGCGTGACGCTGGCGCCGGATAGCGGATTGGGTAGGTTTCCGGTTGGGGTGATCCCGGTGACGGGCGCGCCGTTGGTTACGGTAAACGGAAGTCCGGTCTGCCAGTAGGCAATGGTGTTCGCCTGCCAGCCCTTCAAAACAACTCCCTTTACCCCTGAATAGTTCTTTCCAAATGGAATCTCATAGTTGATCGATGCGGCGAAACGCTGACGAATATCGAGATCGGAGTTACCGTAGTCATAGCGTGGATCGTTCAGCAGCAGTCCCCCACCTACTCCGGAGCTGCCGTTATATGACGAGTTGCTGAACGTATCAGTCAGGCCATGGGCCCAGGTATAGTTCGCGTTGACCGTAAGGCCTTGCGCCGTGCGGCGCTGGAATTCTGCTCGCAGCGCATCGTAAGCCGAGGTTCCGGCGTTGTTATTCATTGTCATTGTCGTCAAATTGGGAAACTGTGTCTGATAGATGTAGTTGGGCACTACAGTACCGCCTCCAGGAGGCAGTGGCACGTCTGCGTTGTAGTTGTAACCTAGTTCTCTCCCAAGTTCGCCAACGTACCCGATCGTGACAACATTTGCGCCGAACTGTTTCTGCACCTCGAGAGAAAACTGCTCCACGTAGAGATTCCGCAGATTCCGCGGGACTGAGTTCACGCTCGTGATATTCGCATCGCTTGCAAAGGTAGATGGGCTGACTGCAGTGGGAACTACCATGCTCGCGAGAGATGCGGTTGGGAGTTGTGTGGTGTTGTAGAAATAGTCGGGGATGTTGTCAGAACCGACGACATTAACCATGTCGGTCGGATAAAATGTCATGCCAAATCCGCCATGGATTGCGGCCTGACGCGGCAACTCGAGAGCGAACCCAAGGCGAGGCGAAAATTCTTCGTACCCAGTCGCTACCCCGAGATGTGAATTGCTGGTTGACACGGTATCCATGTTGAGTGTACTGAGATTGAAGTTTGCCCCGCGATTGCGCTTCTCGGTGTTCGGCGGAAAGACCTCATAGCGGAGACCGAGGTTCAGCGTCAGGTGCCGCGCCGCATGCCAGTCATCCTGCGCGTAGACACTGGGCTCCCAGTATTCCCAAATCAGCGAGTTCAGCTGGTTCTCGCGAATCACGGCGGCAGGAAAATCGACCAGCAGCGCCTCAAGAGAGAAGGGTAGATCGAGGCCGTAGGATGGTACATATAAAGCGTCGAACGCAGCCAATCCAACGGGGGCGAGGGCGCCAAAATTACTTTCTTCCCTGTGAATCACCGCGCCGCCGAATTTGAAAGTGTGAGGTCCCCGAATGTACGTCAAAGCACCGTTAGCCTGATAGACATTCCAAGTCGTCGATTGCGGCTCAGAGATCACATCTCCAATAGAGGAGTAGCCACCAGGAACCACCTGAGTCAGCCCTGACGTTCCGGGAACCGACGGGAGGTTCACGTTAGTCATGCCAAAGGCCTGCGCGACATTTTTCCCGTCGTTCAAGGAATTGGCAACACTCGCAAATCTCGTATAGCCGGCCCTTAGCTCCATTAATAGCGTGGGTTTGAAGATATCCGTGTAGACAAGCTGGCCATTCTGCGTCGTGATGTTGTTATAGCCGCTGATTCCGTTGATCGATCCGCCCGATTGAATTCCGTTTACCCCTGCTTCATCAACTAATGGGAATGGGCTGGGGGTAGCGGTCGATACCGGATTGTACGCGTAGCGCGCGAAAAGCGTCTGGTTTGCATTGAAATGGTGATCGATTCTTGCATCGGCGGTGGTGTAGTTCTGGATTGTCTTGGTTGTGCCCTGATAGTTGTTAGCTAGAAGGCCAGAGATCTGGCCCGTCTTGGGGTACAAATTGAAGAAGTCCTCTCCGATCGGACTGAGGTAAGCTTGCGGAATCACGGGGCCGGGATCACAGTTGGTAGGTGTAGAGGTAAACGGATTGCACTGGTCGCTAAAATCTCCAGGATGCGCCATCTCATATGCGGTGGGCACCGTGTAAAGCCCAGTGGCCGCCTTGATGTTGCGGAATTCTTCTACGTCACCAAAGAAGAAGGTCTTGTTCTTGAATATGGGACCACCGATGCTGCCGCCAAACTGATTCAGGCGAAGTTCCGGTTTGGAGCCCGTCCTCGCAAAGTAATCTCGCGCGTCGAACAAATCGTTGCGAACAAATTCGAAGGCCGATCCATGGAATTCATTGGTCCCCGATTTTGTGACCACATTAACGACCGCACCAGCCGCCCGCCCCAGGTCCGCAGAGTAGTTGTTGGTGAGGATCTTGATCTCTTCTATGCCTTCAATTGAGGGCCGGAGCGCCAGATATCCACCGGCATTATTATCGAGACCGTCGACCATGTTGTCGTTATAGAATTCCGATTCTCCATTTGCCGAATAGGCTCCCGTCGGCCTCCGGTCAAGATTTCTGTTGCCTCCCTGTAAGCTGCTTGGCTGTGCTGCATTCACGCCCGCCGCGACCTGTAGAAGGTTAATAAAATTTCGGCCATTCAGCGGGAGGTCCTGGACAGAAACGTTACCAAGCATATCACCGGAAGCGGAACTGTCGGTCTCAAGCGCCGGAGAGATGGCCTGCACGACGATGCTCTCGTTAGCTGCGCCCGCTTGCAGATTCGCATCAACCCTGATGCGGTCTCCTGCTGCGAGGGCAATATTTGGCACACTGAACTTCTTGAATCCCTGTGCCGAAACGGAGATTGAATAACTGCCCACCTGCAGCTCGGTAAATGCGTATTCGCCAGTCGACGTCGTGGTCATGGTCCGAATCTCACCAGTACCCTCGTTACGAACGGTAACCTCGGCATTGGGAATGACTGCACCCGACTGATCGCTGACTGTTCCAACAATATCGGCGGTGGTCACTTGGGCGGTGGCTGTCAGCCCAGTCAATCCGAAAACACCGACCAATACGACCAGGCTCAGCAGAGACGTGATCCGGCCTAGATTTGTCCCCCTCATCATTTACTCCTTCGGCTTTTCCAGCCTCCCAAGAATTTCTGACCTGCAACCGGCGCTCTCTTTTCTGTTCAGCATTTGTGGCACTGGGTGTCAGTTCGCGATAATAGTATGTGGCATGTGGTGCCATTGTCAACTCAAAATGTCAGAAAATTTACTCTAGCGCACTGCTCCCATTGGGGCTTACGGGGCGGGTGAGCTATCTTGCGGCTGGACTACGAGTTACCGATCCCGCAAGACGTCGACCAGGGTGCCGTTGCCTGGTCCGGTGGATTCGCTCTAGTTCGAATCCGTACGAACTCGGGGCTCATAACGGCCCGTGAAGTGGATTGGAAGGGGTGTTTTTGGCAGTTCAATAGGATAGCGATAAGCACAAACTCTTGGCTCATATTTGAATGTGAAGAGGACGGGTGTATACCCGGCGCACAAACGTCTCTAATTCTTCTTTCCGATATTTCGTGCTTTCTTCGGTGCGATCGAGGAGGACGCATTTCTGTTCGATCCTGCGTCCGGAACGGCCGGCACGGCAGATTCATCGCAAAATACATTCGTAAGAGTGAGGAGAGCCTGCCTCACCGCTTTGGATAGTTCTTTATGTTCTTTCATGTACCATGAGACCGTTGCCCCATTCAATACCGCCATGGTCATGGCGGACAGAAGATACGGTTTCAGGGAGTACTGACTCGTCGACTTCAAACGGCTGGCAAATGCAGTTGTAAGCTTTTGCTCCACTTCCATCAAACGAGACTGGTGAGCCTGTCTGGCAGATGAACTCCGTTGTGCAATATCGATGATTTGGCGTGTATGTTCCTGATTTTCTGTGAACATGCCACCCGCCAACGCTCCTTCACGCACCACATCGAGAAGGCCGAGGCCCGCCGGACAGGATGCGACAGCCCCGCGAACAACCTCTCCGCAAATCATGGTGTTAACGGCAAGAAGATCATCTTTGCTCTCAAAATAGCGGAAGAAGGATCGCCGCGAGATTCCAGCGGCGTCGGCTACTTCTTCGACAGTCGTTTCATCGAAGCCTTTCTTTGCGAACAACTCAATCGCTGCATCATAGATCGCATCCCGAACAAGCTGGCGTTTGCGCGACTGCAAGCTCTTTGTCATTTCTTTCACCCGGTCCAGTGCATAACCGCACAGTGCCAACTATAACACATCGTGACATTCGGCATTGAAATGACGGATACACTATTCGCCGGTTATCTGCAAAGTGATATCAGTCACAGGCCAGGGCAATCGCATTTGGAATTGGAATCTTGAGATCCAGTGGTTTTCAAAAGGGCACGGCTTCAGCCGTGCCAAAAGAACCCCCCGAATCGACCGGGCTTTAGCCCCCGGGGGACGCGTTATGCTGCACTCTGAAACCACCCCTCCGTGGCTGAAGCCAGAATCTTCCTCTTGCGCCTGCTTCGGCACGGCTAAAGCCGTGCCCTTTCAAAACATAATCTTCCCGCATCTTGAAATGCGATTGCCCTGAGTCACAGGCGGGCTTTTTCAAGTTCAGACCTGATACCGGTACTTCGTCGTCCACACTAGGTGATACTTGCAGTCCCACACCGTGTGGCTGCCACGCTTGTAGTCTTCATCCAATCAAGCCTAGCCCCATCCGTCGCCTGAAGGCGAGGGGTTTACCGATCCCTTATCGGAGGCTCTACAACAAGCAACCGATCTGCTACGGCTCGACCCAGGAAGATGCTGGATTCACAGCGCACCGGCTGCGCCCGAATGACACGATCTTTGGTGAGCGTGTTCGGAACACTGTTCGAAAGCCGCTTGAAGAAAATCCCGATTCCTTCCAACCCTTCTTATAGCGCACGCATTTACCGTCACGCCGCACATTCGATGACTCCATCAGAGCAGACAACGCTGCACCTTCATCGCCGTCTTCCACGAGGCGGCCGACGCGTCGATCACTGAGCACAAAGCGGCATATCCACGCAGGACACTTCTATTGAAGATCCATTTGTCTGTGCCGGCGTTTTCGGTAAATGTGGAAAGACCCTCAAGAGAAGAGTGCTTTTCGTGGCAACGTCCGCGCTGTATTTCCTCCCTCCACCTCACAAGCGCGTCACGTCAGGCATCCACGGACGGCACTTCGCGCGGGGGACATCAACCAAGAAAGGATTCACCTCAACCCGCCGTGGATGCCGCTCGACATCGAAGACATCCTTACCAGCGGCCCCAACGGTCTGCCGACCGTCTCCGTCGCGCACTACGGAAAGCAGAATGGCGAAGGTTCCCGGCGAGCACGAGTTGGTTACCCAAGCTGACGCGAACGTGATCCTCCAGACGGGCTGGCAACAGTCGCATACCGTAGATCCGCCGCATTCCCGGCATGCGCGTAAATGCCCTCGCCTCGGAGGAGCCAGTCACATTTAGAATTGATGGTATCTGTGATGGTATTTTTATCTAAGCTATTTCTAAACTATTGATTCTAAATAAACTTTGGCTCCTCAGGTAGGACTCGAACCTACAACCCTTCGGTTAACAGCCGTGCGCTTCGCTCTTGCTCCTGCTGCTACCTGTTGCTATAAGCTCCTATGTTTTGTGCGGTTTATCCGTCGCCTCCCTTCCCCGGTTTGCTATCCATACACCCCAGATTATGCCCTATTTTGACCCAGGGTGGGCACAAAAATGGGCACAGTCGAGTGGGGTGAACCCCTCTGTTTAGACAAACTGAAGTCGGACACGACCGACGCCCCCTTTCGTAAGCGTGTCTTTCAGGCCGTCTGGTAAGTGATAGTCGGTTGTGGTGGAATGGGTGGTCGTGTCCACAAGTTTTCGAAGTGGACACGACTGGTTGTGTGGATGAGAGAGGTTAGGGACTGGGGTTGATCTCGTCGGT
>DATJSB010000251.1:0-23373 GCA_035504315.1 Occallatibacter sp. | reverse complement strand
TGCCTCACATTTTCACTCTCCGTCAGCCCGCGCTGCCGCGTCTTCAGCTATCGAGACCACCTGGGCAACAACGTGCAGCACTTCGACATTCCCGGCGAGCACAACCAGCTGGTTATCGTCGCTGAATCCGTGGTTGAGCAGCAGCCTTTCCCCGATGTTCCCAGTTTCCTCGCGCCCGACGCATGGAGCGAGCTCGACGCGCTGATTGCCTCAGGCGACTACTGGGAGATGCTGTTGCCCAGCACTTTCGCCGTTGAAACTCCCGCCGTGATTCTGCTCGCCGAGCAGATGGGTGTTACTCGCCGCGACGATCCGCTGATGCTGGTGCACGAGCTGAACCAGCGCCTCTACAACTACTTTGAATACGTGCCCCGCCACACGCGCGTCGACTCGCCGATCGACGAGGCCATTGTGAGCGGCAAGGGCGTCTGCCAGGACTTTACCCACACCATGCTCGCGCTGCTGCGCCACGTGCGCATTCCCGCCCGCTACGTCTCCGGTTATCTCTATCGCAGCCGCGAAGACCACGACCGCTCGACTCCCGACGCAACCCACGCATGGGTTGAGGCGCTTATCCCTCACCTCGGCTGGGTCGGCTTCGACCCCACCAACAACCTAGTGGCGCATCATCGCCACATCCGCACCGCGGTTGGCCGCGACTACGCCGATGTTCCTCCCACCCACGGCATCTTCCGCGGCAACACCGACAGCGAACTCTTTGTCGCCGTCCAGGTGGACGCGAGCGACCACGCGCCGGCCCTTGATCGCAAGCTGCCGATCCCGGAAGACTGGAGCGTCCTGGTGGAGCGCGCGCAACAGCCGCCCGCGCCGCCTGTGCCATTCCTCGACATGCAGCAGATGCAACAGCAACAGCAGCAATAAAGGGGAAAAGCCGCTCTCTATTCCGTTTTCAACTTGATCGAAAGAGCAATTTCGATCTTGAAAAACAACGGACTTTGATTCAGAATATTTACCTATATCCTGCGCTTCCCCGCAGGTTATCTCACGATCTCGCTTCGATGCGCGCGCAGCGCCTTTATTCCGCTGCTGAATATCCGTTCGTTGATTCCGTTGATCGATCGCTACCGCCACCAGCGATCTACCGCACGTCTCATTTGAGTTGAGCACGAAGAGGTCTTTCGAAAGATCCAGGCTGTGGGTTTTGGAGGTCCAGTCATGCGACGTTTCTTTTCTGCATGGGTGCTTGCCGGCGTTTTGTTTTGGCCCGCATTCATCTCCGCACAAACTGCTACCACTTCACTTCGCGGCGTTGTCAAAGATCCAACCGGCGCCGTGGTGCCCGGCGCAAAAGTCGAGATTGTGAATGCGGCCGGCGGTTCCAACTACACCGCAATTGCCGACAGCATGGGTGGTTATGTCTTCGCGCAGATTCCACCCGCTCGATACACCATCACCGTCTCCGCCCCCGGATTCGGCGTACAAACCAAGAGCGCCGAGCTGCTCGTTAATCAACCGGCCACGGTCAACTTCACGCTTACGGTGCAGTCCAGCACGGTGACCGTTGACGTAAGCGGAGCCGCGCAAACGCTCAACACCACCGACGCAACGCTCGGCGATTCGGTTGATAACTCAACCATCCAGGCCCTCCCCATGGAAGGCCGCGACCCGCTCGCGCTGCTCACCCTGCAGCCGGGCGTGCTTTACCTCGGCAATCCCGATGAAAACAACACCATGGACAGCCGCTCCGGCTCGGTAAGTGGCGGCCGTTCCGACCAGGGCAACGTCACGCTCGACGGGATGGACGACAACGATCAGCTCAACGGCACTGCTTTCACCGGTGTCCTGCGCTCGACACTCGACTCCACTGAAGAGTTCCGCGTCACCACTTCAAACGGTGACGCCGACAGCGGCCGCAGCTCGGGAGCGCAAATTTCGCTGGTCACCAAGACCGGCACCAACGCGCTCCATGGTGCGTTCTACGAGTATTACCGGCCAACCAACACTGTGGCCAACGAGTGGTTCAACAAGTACACCGAGCTATACCTTGGCGAGCCCAATATTCCGCAGAAATATGTAATGAACACCTTCGGGTCATCAATCGGCGGGCCAATCAAGAAAGACAAGCTCTTTTTCTTCTTCAACTACGAAGGCCAACGCCAGGCTATCAACGAGGTTGTCACGCGAGTTTTGCCTACCGCCAATTTTTACAACGGCGAGCTTGGCTACCAAGACCAGAACGGCAACACGCAGTGGCTCACCGGTTCGCAGGTGCTGCAAATCGACGAGACCCCCAACCCCGGTGGGACCGGAATGCCGTGTTCGCCCAGCATTGGCTGCGGTCCGGATGCAGATGTGCTTTCGTACTATTCGCCTCTCGGCACCGCCAAGGAATACGGCATCCTCAATACCGTAGGCGATGGCGTCAATAATGAGGGCTACGTATTCTCAGCGCCCGCCCCCAAGACGCTCAACACCAGCATTCTTAAAATCGACTACAACCTGAACGACAAGCAGCACCTTTTCATCCGCGGTAATCTGCAAAAAGACACCGGCAACCTTGAGTCGAGCTTCTCCTCAGCCGGTTGCCCGGGCGTGGTGAACACCGATACCTGCGGAGTCCAGAACCTTCCCGGCCAGCCGCAGAACACATGGTCTGAAGACAACACCAAGGGCATCGCCGCAGGCTATACGTGGACGCTGTCGCCAAACATCGTCAACGACCTCCGTTACGCGCTCATCAGGCAGGGCTACTCCACGCGCGGAATCGGCACCGGCCAGGGTGACTGGGTTGACTTCCGCTTCATCGACCAGCCCACCGGGCAGGCGCTCACTGCCCTCATCAACGTGCCGGTGAATAACATCATTGACAACCTCACGTGGACCAAGGGCAACCACACGCTCAGCTTCGGCGGCAACTGGCGTGGCATCTCAAACAATCGCGCGAGTGACAATAATTCCTATTCGAGCGCGAGCACCAACCCCTACTGGCTCTACGACGCGCCCAACGATCCCTGCGTGCTGACCCAATCCTCCAGTTGCGACAGTAACAGTCCACTGGTGGGCAGCGGATTTGAAAACTCCTACGAGATTGCCTACGACACACTGGTCGGCCTGGTGCCCGAGACCACTCTCCAATACAACTACTCCGTCACAAGCCCCACAAGCGGCACTCTTCAGCCCGACGGCGCGAGCATCAGCCGCCACTTCCGCGCCAACGAGTTCGAGTACTATGTGCAGGACTCCTGGCGAGTAAGATCGAACTTCACGCTGACCTTCGGCCTGCGCCACTCGTTACTTCAGGCACCCTACGAGCGCAACGGCCAGCAGATTTCGCCTACGGTCGACACGCACAAGTGGTTCATCAATCGCGCCGCTGCGGCGGCGGCAGGCGACCTTAACAACGGCACTGTGCCTCCCGATCAACTTCTCTCCTTCGCACCCAGCGGCAAGGCTAATCACATGCCGGGCTACTGGGCCAAGCAGAAGAACAATATTGCGCCACGGCTGGCTGCAGTCTGGGCTCCCAATGCACACACATCCGTCCGCGCCGGCGCAGGCATGTACTTTGACCACTTCGGCGAAGGCATCGTGAATTCCTTCGATCAAGAAGGCTCCTTCGGCCTTTCCAACTCCACCGTAAGCCCTGCCTCTTACTACTACGTTGAAACCTCGCCGCGCTTCACCGGCCCGCACAACATTCCGCCGCTGCAGGGCTGTCCGAGCCCTTCTGCCACTGTTACCTATCCCTACACTCCGTCCACCAACCTCAACTGCGGCCTGGCCATCACCTGGGGCATCGACAACCGGCTCAAGACTCCCTACGCTTACGCCTTCGATCTCTCGTTCCAGACCGAACTTCCCGGCGGCTTCCTGTTTGAACAAGACTACGTCGGTCGTCTCGGTCGCCATCTGCTTGAACAACTCGATCTCGCCGAGCCCCTCGATCTAGTCGATCCAGGCGGCGGCGGCTCTTATTTTGCCGCAGCCGATGAGCTCTCAAGAATCTCCGATGAGAACGGCGGAAATGGCGCGGCTACCGTCCGGCCCATCCAGTACTTTGAAGATATCTTCGGAGCAGACTTTCCCCAGGGAACCGCGACGCAGTCCATTTACTCCGACCTTTGGACTTATTATCGTTACGGTGCCGGCGAAACTTCGGCGCTCTACGATCTCGATCTCTACGGTAATCCCAACGGCCCGCAGTACAACTTCTTCCAGCCGCAGTTCTCTTCGCTTTATGCGTGGTCGTCCATCGGCACCAGCTCATACAACGCGCTTCAGGTCTCGCTGCGTCACCCGGCGACACATGGCCTCACCGCCGACATCGGCTACACGCTCTCAAAGTCCATCGACATGGGTTCGGGTGCGGAGCGCTCGAACGAGTTTTCATCCGATTCATATGGCGGCGCCGGCATTCAAAACTCGTGGAATCCCAAGCTCAACAAAGGCGTCTCCGATTTCGATTCACGCCAGCTTGTGACCATCGATGCCATCTATCAGTTGCCCATCGGCCGCGGTAAGGCAGTCTTGTCCGGGGTGGGCGGTGTTGCGCAGGCGCTGATCGGCGGCTGGCAGATCTCCGGCCTGAGCCGTTGGGCAAGCTCACTGCCGTTCTCACTTGAGTCACCTGGATGGCAAACCAACTGGCAGCTTGAAGGCGGGGGAGTCGTCACCGGAAACGTGCAGGTCAAGAAACATCTGATCGACGGGGCGCCACAGGTGTTTGCCGGCAATACCGCCAGCGCCATCAACAACGGCATCTTTAACGGCTTTCCCGTTCGGCTGCCTTATCCGGGCGAAGCGGGCCAGCGCAACAATTTCCGCGGCGACGGCTACTTCGATGTAGACTCGGCGCTCGCCAAAACCTGGGACCTCCACGAACAAATGAAACTCAAATTCGACGCGGAGGTATACAACGTGGGCAATGAAGTGCGATTCGACGACAGCCCCGTGAACCTGAACCCCAGCATTACGAGCGGCACGCTCGGCGGCTATAGCGGTATGTTAAGCACCTATCGCAGGATGCAGTTTGGGCTTCGCATCGACTACTAATCCTCAATGAAACGCGCCGAACGGAACGCAGAACCCGGCAGGTTCCGTGTTCCATGCGCGCCTTCATTCCCTGATGACGGAACTACTTCTTCTTCCCCGGCAGCAGTCCCATGAGCTTGCTCATCAAGCCGCTCTTCGCCGGAGCGGCACTGGCAGGCGTACCCGGTGACGGTTCCTGCGCGGCAGGCTGCGCTGCCCCGCTCTGATTTTGCGCGCCAGCCTGGCTTCCACCTGGCTGCGTCAGGGCTCCTCCCGTTCCCGCCCCGCTCTTCGCTCCAGCGGGTCCTCTCGCAGTCCCGCTCGCCGCGCTCGGCGCCGCTCCGGTAGCCCCCACCACCGTCCCATCCCTGATCTGCGGCGGCGCACCCGTCGCCGAATTCTTCACCAGGATCGAAATCCTCCGATTCGACGGATCGTATGGATTGTCTTTCAGGCGCAATAGCTGATCGGCGTAACCGCGCACCTGCGTCACCTGGTCACTGCGAACTCCATCCTGTTGCATCAGCCGTCGCGCCGCATTGGCGCGGTCAGCCGAAAGCTCCCAGTTGCTGTAGCTCGCATCGGTGGAGTACTGCGTTGCATCCGTGTGCCCTTCGATCAGCAGGTCGTTGGGCAGCGTCTTCAACTCCCCGGCCAGCAGTGCCAGCAACTCCTGCCCATTCTCGCTCAGCTTTGCGCTACCGCTCTCATAGAAAGTCCCGTTCTTGCCTTCCAGCAATTCGATCCTCAGCCCTTCCGGCGTAATTGTGATCTCGATCTGCTTGGAAAGCTTCTCCAGCTCCTGTTTTGCCTGGATCTCCTTCTCTAGTTTCTCCTTCAGCTTCTGCAACGCCTCGTCGTGCGTCGTCACTGCAACGCCGTTGCCCGACATCGTTGTCCCCAGCAGATTCGCCGTCCCCCTGGGATCCTGGAAATACCCGGCCACTGCCTTCTTCACCTGCTCGCTCTGGCTCGTCAGCCACAGCACAATAAACAACGCCATCATGGCCGTAACAAAGTCGGCATAGGCCACCTTCCACGCGCCGCCATGATGGCCGCCGTGACCGCCCTTTTTCTTGATTACGATGACCGGTTGTGTCTTCGCCGATGCCATTTGTTCCCTTATTCCCTTGTTCCCTGCCTTTTAGGCTGCGGCTGCCTGCGCTCCGCCGGCATGGCTCTTGCAATTCTTCTCCATCTCATCAAAGTTGGGTCTCGCGTATGCGGGAATTGCCCGCCTTCCCAGCTCGATCGCAATCATCGGCGCCGCGCCCTTCAAAAACGCCAGAATCAACACCCGCAGGACATGCAGATAATCGTTGTGCTCATCGGCGGTCTTGCGCATGTTCGCCGCCAGTGGACCCACCAACCCGTAGCAAAGTAGGATGCCCAGGAAGGTTCCCACCAGCGCCGCCGCCACATGCTTGCCAATCTCCTCAGGCGGACCGCCCAGCGCTCCCATCGTAATCACCACCCCCAACACCGCCGCGACAATTCCCAACCCGGGCAGCGAGTCGGCCACCGTGGTCAGCGAATCCACCGGCTGAACCGCACCCTGATGGCTCACTTCCATGTCCAGCTCCATCATCTGGTCCATGTCGAAAGGCTCCACGCCCCCCGTAATCGCCGTGCGCAGCGTGTCGCAGACGAAATCAAGTGCATGGTGATCGGCTAGAAACTCGGGATAGTTCTTGAAGATCGTGCTCTCCTTCGGTTTCTCCACGTCCATCTCCACCGCCAGGAGACCCTCTTTGCGCACCTTGTTCAGAAACTGGTACATCATTTTCAGCGTGCTCAGGTAACGCGCCTTGGTAAATGGCGATCCTTTGAGCACGCCCGTCAGCCCATTCATGATCGCCTGCAGTACTCGGAGCGGGTTCGCCACCAGCAGCGTTCCCGCACCCGCGCCGGCGATAATGAGCAGCTCCGCCGGCTGCAGCAGAACCGACATGTTCCCCTTCTCCATCAGGAACCCGCCGATCACCGCGCCAAATACGACCGCAATGCCTATGATGGCGAACATCACTCGCCTCCTGCCGCTGCGCGGCTCTCGTTCGGCTCTCCACAACCGTTTTCATCCTGCGTCAGTGCACCCTGGGCACTCACGATTGGCGCTGACGCCGTCACGCGGTTTCCGCCCATGGCTGCGCTTGTCTGCATCGCCTGCCGCGCGCGCTCCAGCAATTGGGCCAGAGTCTCGCCGCTTCCGTTGCGAAACTGCGCCACGCCAATGCTCACCGTGAGCGATACTCTATCGCCCCACCAGCGAAAATCCGCGGTCCGAGCCAACCCTGCCAAAGATTGTCCGTGCGCCGCAAGCATCTCATCCGAGCGCTCATGGGCCACAATCAAAAACTCATCCGCACCCCATCGCCCGATCTCATCCACCGGCCGCATGCCCTGCGCCAGCGCATAACGCACTTTGGTCAGCATCGCGTAGCAAGCCGCAACGCCATGCGTCCTATGCAGCTCGTGTGCCTGGTCCACGTTGATCCACAAGACGCCAAAGGGTGCGCCGCCCTGCTCGGAGTCTTCAAACTCTTCCTGCAGACGCTCTTCAAAATCGGCCTGGTTCTCTTCCAGCCGTTCACCCTCGGGCATCTCGCCGTGGGGCAGCGCCTCAAGGCTCGCGGCCGGATGAAACACCACTGCGGTGCCGATGCGCTCGCCCAATGCGTCGCGCAGCAACACCCGCCTGGCAATCGCATCAAAGCAATGCCCGAACTTGTGCTTTGCGCGCACCAGCATGCCGCGCCTTGGCTGCGGACCTTGCGGCAGAGCCTCTTGCAGAGCGGTATTCTCAAGCAGCGGAGCGAGCGGGTCAGGAATCGTCTGCGCTAGGACCTCCGCCGCCGCGTAGCCCGTGATCGCCTCTGCTGCGCGATTCCAGAACACCACTGCGTCATCTTTACCGAACAGCGCGATACCGTCAGGCCGGCTGTCAAGCGCAGCTTCAAGCAATTCCACACGTTCCGCCATCGCAGTCACAGTATCTTCCGAGCTACTGTGTCTTTTTCAGTTCTTCGCAAAGTCGCCGCTCCATGATGGTCACGTCGACTCGGCTGCCCGGTTTCGGGATTTAGCTGCTCGGAAAATGCACTTGCCCCTCACACACTCCATCGGCGAAATAGGGCTTGACTTCATGCGCTTATGCAGTAATCAAGAATTTCAAATGTGGAAATGCGCAGGCTCACCAGCGCGCAGACTAAGAAATGCGGCGTACCGATCAGCGCGCCGCATATCCGAAGCTTGATTTTTTCCGATGAAGGGATGCGAATGCGTCAATAGCTTCGCACCCACTCCACGATCGACCGGACCGCAATCCCACTCGGCCCTTTGGCAATGTACGGCCGCGCATCGTCAATCCACGCCAGGCCGGCAATGTCCAGGTGAATCCACGGCGAATCTTCGGCAAAGACATGCAGGAATTCGGCCGCCGTGCACGCCCCGCCATGCCGCCCGCCGGTATTCTTGATATCGCCGATATCCGACTTGATCTGATCGGCGTATTCGTCGCCCAGCGGCATCCGCCAGAATTTCTCACCCGAAATCTTCAGCGCCTCTTCGAATTTTGCATACGTCTCATCATCATTTGAGAACGCGCCGGCATTTACCAGCCCCAGGGCCACGCCGATAGCGCCGGTAAGCGTCGCTGCGTCGATCAAGTGGGTTGCGCCGAGCTGCTTCGCGTAATTGATGCCATCGGCCAGAACCAGCCGCCCTTCGGCATCGGTGTTGATGATCTCAATGGACTTGCCCGACATCGCCGTATATACATCCCCAGGCTTGAAGGCTTTACCATCGGGCATATTCTCGGCCGCGCAAACCACCGCAATCACGCGCACCTTCGGTTTTAGTAATGCAATCGCACGCATGGCCCCCATCATCGCCGCCCCGCCGGCCATGTCGTACTTCATCTTCTCCATGTTGTCTGACGGCTTGATCGAGATTCCGCCGGTATCGAAGGTAATGCCCTTGCCGACCAGACCGAGGATTGGCCCATCCATTACGCCCTCCGGCTCGTAGCGCAGCACAATCAGCGCCGGCGGCTCGGCCGACCCTTGAGAAACCGCCCAGAACGCGCCCATCTTCAGCTCGTGCAGTTTCTCGGTTGAATACACATCCCAGCCCAGCCCAACCGCCTGCGCCATCTCCGCTGCACGCTGGCCAAGAATCGTCGGCGTCAGCTTGTTGCCGGGCTCGTTCACCAGCGAGCGCGCAAAGTTCTGGCTCTCGCCCACGATTACGCCTTCTTTGAACGCCGCTTCGATGGATGTCTTGTCCGCCGTCTCTGGCGCCACCAGGCGAAACCGCTCTATCCTCACATCCTTGCGGTCGCTCTTGTAGGTATCGGCGTCGAAGTCGCCCACCATCGCTCCCTCGGCGGCCGCCCTCGCAGCAGGGGCTGCGTCCAGCCCATCCGCCTCCGGCAGCGCCAGCGCCAACTCTTTGATTCCGCGCGGCTTGGTGTACCGCACCGCGGTCCCCGCCGCATTACGCACGCCCTGCGCCTGCACCTTTGCCAGCTTGCCCATGCCAACCATTAGAAGCCGCTTCGCCTTTAATCCGGCGGGCGAGTGCAGCAGCACCGTTTCGTTCACTCCGGCCTTGTACTCGCCGCTGGCAAGCACCGCCGTGGCAGCCGCTTTGACGGCGTCATCGCCGGTCAGCAATACGGGAGCCGGTTTGGCGTCGGCACCCTTCGCAGTCTGGCTATCGGCTGCCAAAACCGCCAGCAGTTCAGTCTCGATCTCAGCCAATGGCAAAAAAGTGGATTCAGTTCGCATGAACCCATTCTTTCATCTGAGACCCGGCCGGATAAAAGGTCTGGTTTTGCATCGAAAAAGGCCTGAGATTTGCCAAAAGCCGGCCAGCAACCGCGGATCTCCGTTCGACTTGGATCGTTCATCCTGGCGAGCCGTCGTCGTTCATCTCTGGCTTTCGCCTTCGCGAGCCGCGTAAAGCGCGGTTTGCTGCACCTCGGGATGCCATGCTATTCAGGCAGACAGCCTCGGAACAAGAACGCCAGAGGCTCAGAAACTTAGTCCCCACCCGGGGCTCTACTAATCCCTGTTTCTGTGTTTGTTGTCCTTGATGGCGGCGCGGGCCTCGCGGTCGGCCTCGCGGCGGCGCTCGGTCTCCCGCTTGTCCCAATCTTGCTTGCCCTTGGCCAACGCCAGCTCACACTTGACGCGCCCATGCCTGAAATAAAGCCGCACCGGAATGAGCGTATGCCCCTTGACCTGCGTCTTTTGGAACAGTTTGCGAACCTCCCCACTGTGCATCAGCAGTTTTCGTGTGCGGGTTTCGTCGTGGTTGGCCAGGTTCCCATGAGAATACGGTCCAATATGCATATTCAGGAGGAAGGCCTCGCCGTCCTTGATCAGCCCGTAGGCGTCTTTCAGGTTGGCCTTGCCCTCGCGGATCGATTTGACCTCGGTGCCGCGCAGCGCGATGCCGGCCTCGAACTTTTCGAGCAGGAAGTAGTTGTGACTGGCCTGCCGGTTGAAAGCTGCATCGCGCTCACCGCTGGCCACAGGATCGCGCGGGCGCGCGGGCTTGCCGGCGGACGGAGCGTCTTTGGCAACAATAATCACATGGCTTGTCTGGCGGGGCATCCGGGCGAATCCTCAGGTTTAAATCGTAGCATTCATAAGGATGCGGAGGGGCACGGGAGCGGTGCGGGGGTGGGATGGAGGCGGGCGAATTCCTCGGTTTTCAGGGGGTGCGTCAGAGGACGGTTGAGCGTAGCGGATCGGCCATCGAGAGCCAGAGCCCGAGTCCGATTTTGGCAACTTTCGGTTGAACGGGCTGAAGCCCTGGCGAACTTTCGCTGCCTCAACCTTCCCACAGAATGCGGAGCCGCCGTAAAATGAACCCTTACTGGCTCAATTTGAATTGCGTCAGCCAACGGAACCGCGAAGGCGGCGGCTCAGAGACCCCGATTTGTCGAGCCGCACTTCCGCCAGCCGCACTATTGTCTGGGAGCAGAATGATTTATCGCACTGAACCATCGGCTGCCGCCCGAATTCGCCGGTCACGAAACCTATGCTCAAGGCTGTTCGCGGGATTGGGGTGGCTGGTATTCCTAGTTCTGGCAAGCCTGCCGGCTCCGGCTGCATTTGCCGCCGGCCCATCAGCCAATTCGCTCTACAAGCGCGGCCAGACTGCCGAGGCGCGCCAGGACTACGACACCGCCTTTGAGGATTACCAGAGAGCCTACCAGAAGAACCCCAAGGATCTGCGCTACGAGACCGCCTTCTACCGCGTCCGCATCTCCGCTTCGGCCGCGCACGTCAGCCAGGGGCGCAAGCTCTTTCAATCCGGCGATATTGAGGGCGCGCTCGCTGAATTTCTGCATGCCTCTGAGATCGACCCCGGCAATGAAGAGGCCCAGCAGGAGATCGCCCGCGTTCGTGAGAAGCAAGAGGAGGTTGCACCCACCTCCGAGGCGGCTATTCCTCAGCTCAGCAGCGAAGCTGCTGAGCTGGCCTCCATCGGATCGCCTCCCCAGCTGAAGCCGCTCACCTATGCGCCCATCCCGCTATTGCACATGACTGAAGACACCAAGGTCATCTATCAGGCGATTGGCAAGGCTGCGGGCATCAACGTTCTCTTTGACCCCGACTTGAACTCCAAGCGCATCTCGGTTGAGCTGAACAACGTGTCGCTGCTCGATGCGCTGCGCATCGTGGGCACCATGTCCAACACTTTCTGGCGCCCTGTGACTTCGAACACCATCTTTGTGGCTACCAACAGCCGCGCCAAGCGCACCGAGCTCGACGAGCAGGCGGTTCAAACCTTTTACCTGGCCAACGCATGGCAGCAGAACGACCTGAACGACGTGCAGACCGCTATTCGCAACCTGATGCCCAACACCAAGGTTTACGCGGTGCAGAGCCAGAACGCCATCGTGATGCGCGGTACGCCCGACGAGCTACTGCTTGCCCAGCAGCTCGTCTCAGACCTCGACAAGCCGCGTCCTGAAGTGGTGGTCGACATGGCCGTGCTGGAAGTGAGCAAGAACTGGGAGCGCACCCTCGGCATTGAATGGCCCAGCAGCGTGGGTGTGGCGCTGACGCCCCCCTGCACCAGCAGCAACTGCTCGTCTTCGACATCGTCGACGACCGGCACAACAGGAACGACCAGTTCCACTTCTCCTACTCTCTACAACCTGGCTCACCTCAAGGCTTCAGATTTCGCCGTCACCATCGGATCGGCCACGCTGAACCTGCTGCTTACCGATACCGACACGCAGATTCTGCAGGACCCGCGACTCCGCGCTACTGACGGCCAAAAGGCCGCATTTAAGGTCGGCTCCAAGATCCCGATTGCGACCGGTTCTTATCAAACCGGCGCGGCCACAGCCCTGGTCAGCTCGCTGGTCAATACCCAGTTCCAATATGAGGATGTCGGTGTCGATGTGGAGATGACGCCCAGCGTTCACTACGACAACGATGTCACCCTCAAACTCAAAATTACCGTTAGCGCGCAGAGCGGCTCGGTCACAATCAGCGGTGTCACTGAGCCCATCCTGAGCCAGCGCGTCGTCGATCAGGTGATCCGCTTGCACGAGGGCGAGGCCAGTCTCATCGGCGGAATTCAAGACAACTCGGATTCACAGAGCTGGACCGGCATCCCCGGCCTCAGCTCCATCCCCATCCTCAAATACATCTTCGGCTCCAAGGACCACACCATCACCAAGGACGAAATCGTGTTTGTGGTGGTGCCGCACATCGTCCGCTCGCCCGATATCCAGCAGCGCAACTTGCGGGTGATCGACACCGGCACGGGCCAGTCCATCGACCTTCGCCATCTCGATGTCGACAACGCCGCTCCAGCTCCTGCTCCAGAGGTAAAGCCCACGGCGCTGGACCAGCAACCTGCCCAGCAACCTGTCCGGCAGCCCGCCCCGGGGCCGGCATTCACGGCAGCCGTCCCCAGCCAGAGCGCCGAAATTGCCGCGCCCATCGCTCTCGCCCAGATGCGCTCGAACCTGCAACAGAGTATGAGTCCGCCACCAACTGCGCCGCCGGTGCAGCCTCCTGTTCAACCAACAGCAACAGCCCAACCAACAGCCCCGCCAGCCGCCCAACCGGCCGCGCGCCCGGCATCTGCTCAGCCGGTCATGCAGGAGACCGCACAGACGGTTCGGCCGCCCGGCACTCCGCAGGTTTTGTCGAACCAGACAGCCCCGGCGGCTCCCGGGGTGCAAGCCGGAGCTCCGAACCCGGGGCGTCCCGGCGGAGCGGCGACCTTTTCATTCAATCCACCACCGGGCACCGTGAATAACGGCGCCAGCTTCCAGGTCCCGGTCGTGCTCAATGGCGGTGTCGACGTCTCTCTCGTTCCGTTGCAGATTCACTATGACCCGGCCAAGCTTTCCCTGGTCAACGTTTCCTCGGGTAACCTGTTGAATCGCGATGGCCAGCCGGCCACGGTCATTCATACCGAAGACGGCAAAGGCGGCCTGACCGTGGTGGCTTCGCGCCCGCCGCACACGCCGGGGGTGAGCGGCGGCGGTACGGTTTGCGTCCTTACATTTCAGGCAAAGGCTGCCGGAACTACCGGCCTTACCTTCACCAGTGCGTCCTTTATGAACAGCACACAGCAGCAGGTACAGGGACAGGGCGCGCAAACCACAATCGTAGTAAAGTAGGCAGCGGACATGCGCATGAAGCAGCCAAAGAGCGTGAGTCCCGGCGAACGGGGCCTCACACTTATCGAGCTGATCGTCACCATCACGATCCTCTCGATACTAGCCGGAGCGGCCTATCCGATTGCGCGCTTTCAGTACCAGCGCCAGAAAGAGCGCGAGTTGCGCTACGACCTGTGGATGATGCGCGACGCGATCGACAAGTACAAGGACGCGGCCGACAAGGGCGCCTTCCAAACCAAGGTCGACAGCCAGAACTATCCGCCCGACCTGCAGACGCTGGTGGACGGCGTGGATGTGCAGGGCAAGAAGCTGCGCTTTCTCCGCCATATCCCGATCGACCCCATGACGGGGAACGCCGAGTGGGGACTGCGCTCGATGCAGGACGATCCCGACAGTGACTCGTATGGCGGCCAGAGCGTTTTCGACGTATATTCGAAGTCGGATGGCACCGGCCTGGATGGCACGAAATACAGCACCTGGTGACGCAGGGAAGGATTTGAGGAAGACGTGCGGCAAAATCGCCAACAATCCGCGGGCTTCACGCTGATCGAGCTGCTCATTGTGATGACCATTATCGGCATCCTGGCGGTTGTGGCCATCCCGCGCTTCACGTCGTCCATCCAGGCAGCGCGAGAGGCCGTCCTCCGCGAAGACCTGCACACCATGCGCGACGCCATCGACTCCTACACCATGGACAAGCAGAAGGCGCCGCAGTCGCTCGACGACCTGGTCCAGAACGGATACCTGCGCGAGATTCCCATTGATCCGATGACCCACACCAAGGACAGCTGGGTCACGGACACCAGCGACGCCATGTTCTCCATCGACCAGACGGAGCCCGGCATCGACGACATCCACTCCGGCTCCGATGAGACCGGCTCCGACGGGCAGCCATACTCTTCCTGGTAACTTCTACCCCCGGCGTGGCAGAGTATAAAGATGATCCTTCAGAGGATTTCAGCTCTTGCCTTTCGGGGCGCGGGGCCTGGATGCGTTAGTCTGCTGATCCTCGCTGCGGCCGCATCGAGTCTGCCCGCGCAAACCGGTCCCACGATCTCCATTCGCATCCTCGACGGCAGAACCGGCGAGCCGGTCAAACCTTCGAACCTGCTCATCCGCGTCGACCACAAAGACGATCTGCAAAACACGGGGCTCACGCTCAATGGCGACCAGCCTGCTACTGCTGTGCTCCCTGCGGACGCAAAATTGCTATCGGTTCAGGGAACCTATAACGCGTCGATTGACATTTTCCTCAGTTGCGATTCAAACGAAGGAAGAACCCAGGGCCCGCTGCAGTGGTACTCGATTGCAGATATTATCAAGACCGGAGTGATTGCCCCTGACCAGTGCTACAAGGGCAGGTACGCCAAGAACCTTCATGTGACGGCAAAGCCGGGCGAGTTCGTGTTCTTTGTCAGGACGCACGGATGGCGCGATGTCATGTCCTACTGAATGACGCTGAATGCGCCGATTTCAGCTATTGGAGCAAGATTGCCCTGTCACTCGATTCCGCATCTCCGGCAGTCATCGAATTCATGGCCCGGGTGTATCGCAACTACGCCGCGCTGATGCGGTGTGCTGGGGCGCCGGAGCGAGACCACCCGGGCGGGAAGCTGCTCTACGCGGGCAAACTGGACGAAGCGGGCATCGCGCCCACCGTTGCCGCGAACATTGCGGGAGCAGCGACACTGATTGCAACCGCCGATCAGGCCGCAAGCAGGCAGGCCATGCGCGAGGGCACGGTCGACTTTGTTGTTACGACGCTCGATGAGGCGCTGCGTATTCTCAAGAACCAAATTCGCAAGTGCGAGCCGGTTTCAGTGTGCGTGGGAGCGGCGCCTGAAGATATAGAGCGCGAGATGTTCGACCGTGGCGTCGAGCCCGATCTGCTGCCGGCTCGCGACTGTGCGCCGACGAGCTTGCATGCCGAGTTCGTGGCACTCGGCGCGCGGCGCATCGAACCGCAACCGTTTGCAGCCGGTCAAACGCTCTTCACCGTCGAGATTCCTGCAGCGCAACCGCGCGTGGCGGCGCGAATCGAGGAGATTCTGGCTGGCTCGCTGGCCGCGGATGACCATGTGAATCGCCGCTGGCTGCGCCTTTCGCCGCGGTATCTGGGTTCGCATGCGCGGCGCATGCGATCGGTGGTGTGCGGATGGAGCGCGGCTGCGGCGTTGATGGAGAAGTTGAACAGTTGAACCAAGAGCGGAGTTAGCGGAGCTGGCGGTACTAACGATACGCGTGAATCTGTTTCCGATCCCTGATCCCTATTGCCTAGCCCCTTCCAACCGTGCCTGTTCGATCCTGGCCCACAGTTCCCTGAGGCCGTATCCTGTCTTGGCCGAGACGGCCAGAATCTCATCGAGCTCGTGCGCCTTTTTGAGCGCGGCAAGGTTACGCGCGCGCGCATTTCCACTCAGGCGGTCGGCTTTGGTGGCGACGACTACAAAGTCGCGCCCCGCAGCGCGGAGCCAGTCGAACAACTGCGCATCGCTTGACTGCGGCTCGACGTTCGAGTCGACCAGGCAGACGCAGAGGGAGAGATTCCCGCGGCCATAGAGATACGGCTCGATAAATTTTGGCCACTCGGCAGTGATAGACCTTGAGATCTTTGCGTAACCGTATCCGGGCAGATCGGCGAACGTCATTTTCCTTCCATTGCGCTCCTCCGAGACAAGGAAAAAATTGATGGCGCGGGTGCGGCCCGGTGTCGACGAAACCCTTGCGGCCTTTTCGCCCACCAGCGCGTTCAGCAGGCTCGATTTGCCCACGTTCGACCGGCCCAGAAACGCCACTTCAGGCGCGCCCGCCATGGGGAACTGCGAAGCTGCATGTGCGGAAAGCAGAAATTGGGCGGTGTGTCTCATCAATATTGTTTGTGCTCCGGGAGTTATCCGCCAGACCGATTGAAACAGCATCAAGAATACAGAATGCCCCAGTGAAGTGTTAAGCCCGGCTACTCCAGATTACAGGGTCGATTGCTTTATTCGGGCAAGCTGCTGATTTCAGATTATTTTCGTGTTGATAATAAATTGAAGCATTGAGGGGGTGGCGGAGATTGCATAGATCAGAGTCTTTCCTCTACCGTGCTCGCAATTGTCGACGAGGTACCTGCACGCACCTCCTTCCTGCGGCTTTATTCGTTCAAGCACAATAGACAAATCCCCCTTCGAGGAATGGAGGCCAGAAATGATATTTCCGAAGACACTAGCGGCGCTGCTTGTTGGCGCGTGCTCCATCGGTATTACAGATTCAAAGGCTCACGCCACCGTCGATGGCATGAACCTCGGCGCCTTTTACAACTCAAGCAGCACCCAGATTAACTTCAGGGTGTACTCGTCGCAGGCAACAACCATCGTTCTCTACCTTTACACCGCCGGCTACGGCGTGCAGGAGTCGGCCACCTTCCCGCTCACGGAACAAAGCAACGACGTCTGGCAGGTGCTTGTTCCTGTTTCAACCATTCAAGCCGATGGGATCACCGGTACGGTGTATTACGGATATCGCGCCTGGGGACCAAACTGGCCTTACAGTTCGAGCTGGACCAAGGGATCGTCGGTTGGCTTTATCTCTGACGTGGATGCGAACGGCAATCGCTTCAATCCCAACAAGCTCCTGCTCGATCCCTACGCGCGTGAGATCAGCCAGGACCCGCTGAACGAGAACAACCAGAACGCAGACATCTTCGCCTCGGGTGCATCGAACCGCGACCTCGACAGCGGCACCTACGCACCGAAGGGGATTGTGCTGGAGCCGAGCACGCAGAGTACCGGTGCCAACCCCACACGCGCGCAAAAAGACGACGTGATTTATGAGGTGAATGTGCGCGGGCTGACCAAGCAGGATCCGAGTACTCCGTCAGAGTATCAAGGCACCTATTACGGAGCCGGCCTGAAGGCGCCGTACCTGGCCAGCCTGGGAGTCACAGCAGTCGAGTTTCTGCCATTGCAAGAGACGCAGAACGATGCGAACGATGTGATTCCCGACTCAACTCAGAATCAGAACTACTGGGGATACGAGACGGAGGATTTTTTCGCACCCGATCGCCGTTATGCTTACAACAAGGCCCCCGGAGGCCCGACGGCCGAGTTCCAGTGGATGGTGGATCAGTTCCACAACCAGGGCATCAAGGTGTACATGGACGTGGTGTACAACCACACCGCCGAAGGCGGCACATGGAGCGGATCGGACCCGACGACGGCGACGATCTTTTCATGGCGCGGTCTCGACAACGTGACCTATTACGAGTTGACCACAGGCAACCAGTACTTTTACGACGACACGGGAACGGGCGCAAACTTCAACAGCTACAACCCGGTTGCGCAGAACATGATCATCGATTCGCTGGCTTACTGGAGCCAGACTATGGGAGTGGACGGATTCCGCTTCGATGAAGCGCCGATCCTCGGCAACAACTGCCTCAACCAGTCGTACGAATCGGCTGCGCCAAACTGCCCCAATGGCGGATTCAACTTTGATTCTTCCGACTCCAAGGTTGCGATCAACCAGATCCTGGCGAACTTTACGGTGCGGCCGGCTACCGGCGGCAGCGGCCTTGACCTGTATGCCGAACCGTGGTCGGCAACCGGAGGTGACGACCAGGGACAGTTCCCGCAGGGATGGTCAGAGTGGAACGGAGCGTTCGAAGCTACGCTGCGGCAGGCGCAAAATGAGCTCGGCAACATGACCATTTACATCACCCAGGATGCGAATGACTTCTCGGGCTCGTCAAACATCTTCCAGGCCAATGGCCGCTCGCCGTGGAACTCAACCAACTACATGGACATCCACGACGGCTTTGCGCTGAACGACGTTTACTATTGCAACGGCACCAACAACAGCCAGGGCTGGCCGTACGGGCCGTCAGACGGCGGGGCGACCTCCAACTATAGCTGGAACCAGGGAGGAGCAGCGGAAGACCAGCGTCGTGCGGCGCGCACCGGCTTCGCGTTCACCATGCTCTCGGCCGGCACGCCTATCTTCGCTGGCGGCGACGAGTATCTGCGCTCCATCAATTGCAATAACAACCCTTACAACGTGGACTCAACGGCAAACTGGCTCAACTATAGCTGGACTACCGACCAGTCGAACTTCTCCAACTTCGCAACCCGGGCCATCGCTTTCCGGCTTGCGCATCCTTCTCTCCGGCCGGTGACCTGGTACACGTCGAGCGAAGTTGAATGGTGGGAGCCGGCGGGCGTCGAGGCCACGCAAAGCTACTGGAACAACACCAGCAACTACGCCATCGCCTACACGGTGAACGGGTCGTACTTTAGCGACTCGAATTCGATGTATATCGCTTACAACGGATGGTCGGGTGAGGTGACGTTCACGCTGCCTCAGCCGCCAACTGGAACCAACTGGTACCGCGTGACTGATACCTGCAACTGGAATGACGGGCCCAATACGTGGGTGACGCCGGGCAACGAAACACTGATTGGCGGAGCCGGGGTCACATACAATCAGTGCGGCGAGTCGTTGCTTTTGCTGATCTCAAAGTAGCGCGGCGGCACTTCAAACGTGCGCCCGAGTAGACGACTCGGGCGCCTGCACTTCACACTGCGGCGGGCGCGAAGTTTGCGCGTTCGATTTGCGGCAGGCGCGCGGCCAACAGCGATCCGCGCAGAATCATGAAGCAGCAGAACGCGCACCACAAGCCGTTGTTACCCATGATGCGCCCCAGCACGATAGCCAGGGCGAGATACCCCAGGAAGGCAATCATCATGCTGTCGCGCAATTCGCGGGCGCGCGTCGCGCCGATAAAGACGCCGTCCATCTGGTATCCCCAAACGGAGACGAGCGGCAGCGCCATGGCCCACGGCAAATACCGCAGCGCCATGGTGCGCACCGGGGCTTGATTGGTGAAAATGCCGACCAGCGTTGAACCGGCAAAGACAAACAGCAGCGAGAGAGCCGTGGCAACGGCTCCGGCTGAGACGGTTGATGCTTTCAGCACGGCGCGATAGTCGCCGGCGCGCCGCGCGCCCACGGCCTCGCCTACCAGCGCCTCGGTTGCATTGGCAAACCCGTCGAGCGCGTAGGTCGCGATCCAGTGCAGATTGAGGAGCACTGCGTTGGCGGCAAGCGTAGCATCGCCGGCCCGCGCTCCGGTGCGCGTGAACCAACCGTATGCGGCCACCAGGCTGATAGTGCGCAGCAGCAGGTCGCGATTGAGCGCGAAGAGATGGCGCCAGCTCGGGCCATCGACGATGGCGCTCCAGGTAGAGGGTCTGTGGGCGCCGCTCGGCCACACGATGCGAATTAGCACCAGGCCCACGAGCAGCCCGGCCCAGTCCGCAGAAAAAGTTGCCGAGGCAATTCCGGCCACTCCCCAGTGCAGCCCGACTACCAGGGTGAGCGCGACAGCGACGTTGACCACGTTGACCGCGGCCTGGAGGGCCAGCGCCATGCGCGCGTGCTGCCGGCCGAGCAGGAAGCCCAGCACAACGTAGTTGGCCAACGCGGCCGGCGCTGACCAGATGCGGATGCCGCAATAGACCAGCGCGTTCTGGCGGACATCCGGGCTTGCGCCCAGCAGTGATAAGGACGCAGCGATGAGCGGCCCCCGCAGCAGAACAATCACGGCGCCGATAGCAACTGCCGAGATCATTCCGCGCCAGAAATGGAGCCGGAGACTCTCTTCATCTCTTGCGCCGTGCGACTGCGCGACCAGGCCCGTAGTGGCCATGCGCAGAAAGCCAAAGGTCCAGAAGATTCCGTTGAAGAAGATGCCGCCCATGGCCACGCCGCCCAGCGCGGCCGCGCCTGGCAGATGGCCGGAGAGAACCGTATCAACCGTTGAGAGCAGCGGCTGCGTGAGATTGGAAAGAATGAGCGGGACGGCGAGCAGAAAAACCCGCCGGTACCAGTTGGCCATTGAGAAGATTGTACGTGGAAGGAACTGTATCCGGGTCTCACCGGATCTTCGGAAATGAAAGCTCCGGCACCGGCTGCCCGGCGTCGAGCGCGCTCAACCACGCGCGAACGCACTGCCGGATTGCATCGACGTCGAGCCCGCCGAATGCGGCAGGATACAACTCCAATTTGCGAAGCGAAGCCCGCAGCAGCGATGCGGCGCCGACGCAGTTCTTGCGCTCGAAATGATGAAATGCCGCCGCAATCTGGATCAGAGCTTGCAGAAACGTCTTCTCCGGCTCCGTTGCGCGCAGCCACACGCCTTCCCAGTGCTCATGAGCATCAAAGAATTTACGGTTTCGATAACACCTGAGCCCCTCGGCCAGCGCTCCCTGCTCCCAATCCAACGGCATCGTGAGCTATCTCGGCGCAGCTTCGGAATAGAAGGTGTAAGTGGCAGCGTAAGGAACCTGCACAGTTTTGCCGGAGTCTTGGGCGCCTTTGCAGCCGGATGCGGGTGCGGCTCCGCCGTGAGTTTCAGTACGCCGAATATAAGCGACATTGGCTAGTGCGCCCGAGGCGGTTCCGGCCTTGGCGCGCAGCAATAGCCACGCAACGGAGCCGGCTTCAGGTGCGGGCTTGTTGGCGAGCAGTTCTCCCTGAACCTGGCTTCCGTCATTCAGTTTCCAGGTGGGTCCGGCGAAGTGGGCTCCGATTGACTTGCCGGACGCATCCAGCAACTTCGCATCGGGAGCCTTCAGGACCCACTTGGCTCCGCCCGGTGTGCTGGTGCAGGTGTAAATCTGGACTCCGTCGCCTTTGGCCTGGAGCACGACCCGGACACCCGCCGGGAGATCGATTGACGCGCCGGTCTGCTGGGCATGCAGGGCGGGGAAAGACACTGAAGCCACGATCAGCAGTGCGGCCAGAATTCGCATTGTGCGAGTGTACCAAAACTTCATGAAAGGCGGGCTATCCACGAGGCCGCATGGATAGCCCGAAATGCTTGCGCTCATCGAGACAGACAGCGCTTATCGCGGACCAGCCGGGATGTTGTCCTCAAAATAGCGCATGAGGAGCACCTGGCGATGGAAGAGTGTGCCCTGACCTTCAACCAATGCGTGAGTGCGATTGGGGTAATCCATAAAATCGAAGGGCTTGCCCAACGCGATGAGCTTGTTGACCAGGCGCTCGGTTCCCTGGAAGTGGACATTGTCGTCGCCGGAGCCGTGAATGATGAGCAGGTGGCCCTGAAGGCCGTCAGCAAAGCTGATGGGCGAGCCGTCGTGATAGCCTTTCGCGTTTTCCTGCGGCAGGCCCATGTAGCGCTCCTGGTAGATAGAGTCGTAGAGCGCCTCGTCGGCGACAGGCGCGAGGGCGACAGCCGCGACAAGTTGGCCGGGATGCCGGAACATCTCGTTCAGGGTCATGGAGCCGCCGCCGGAGTGTCCCCACATGCCCATGCGCGTGGTGTCGATGTACGAGTGCGTTTGGGCAAAGGAGTCGATGGCCTCGGATTGCTGCTCGGACGAGAGGACGCCGATGGCGCCGTAGATGGATTTGCGCCACTCGCGGCCCCGAGGCTGCGGAGTGCCCGCGTTGTCGAAGCTGACGATAACGTAGCCCTCGCGTGCGATGACTTTGTACTGTTGAAAGCCCCAGCGGTCTTTGACGGTTACGGCGGCAGGCTCGCCGTAGACGAAGACGAGCATCGGGTATTTCTTCGCAGGATCGAATTTCGGCGGCTTGACCACAAAGGTGCTCAGCTTGACGCCGCTACCGACGGTGGTTTCAGTAAATTCGACGGGCTCAGGATCGATGGCGTTTTCCTTTGCGACAAGGTCATCGTTGGTGACGAGACTGCGAAGCACCTTATGCGACTGGATCTCGACCAATTCGAATCGAGGAGGGTGCGACGCGCTTGAAAACGAGTGGATCGCCCAGCGGCCGTTGGGAGAGACATTGTAAAAGTGCATGCCGGTTTGATCGGCGGGAGTGACGCGCTCAGGCGTGCCGGTGCCGTCGAGACGCGAGCGGTAGAGGTACTGGCGGATCAGGTCATCGGGCGAGGCGAGAAAGTAGAACCAGCCGTTGGTTGAGTCGAGCAGGACGGGCTCGATGACGTCGGCGGCGAATTTGGTGATGAGCCGCGGCTGGCCGGTGGCGCGCGAGACGAGATACGCGTGACGCCAGCCGTCGCGTTCGCTCAGCCAGAGAAGGTCATCGTTGCGGCCATCCTTGCCGGCGAGCCAATCAAACTCCGGCATCGCTTCGACCCAGGCTTTGTCGATGTCTTCAAACAGCAGGTGCGCCTGGCCGGTAGAGGCGTCGGCGAGTATCACCTTGTCGTCGTTCTGCAGGCGATTCAGATATTGAAGGATGATCTGGTTGGAGTCGCCCACCCAGTCCATGCGCGGGATGTAGCTGTTGCGCGGATCGCCGTCGAGCTTGATCCACGTGGTCGGGCCGCCTGAGGCAGAGATGACGCCGACGCGTACCGCAGCGTTGGTGCCGCCGGGATGCGGGTATTTGTACTTGAACACCCGTGGATACTCTGAGTCGGTGTCGTTGATGAGCGTGAACTCTCCAACGCCTGACTGATCGAATTGCCAGTAGGCGATGGATTTTGAGTCGGGACTCCAGCGGAATGCGTCGCGCAAGTCGAATTCTTCTTCAGTGACCCAGTCGGTGGTGCCGTTGATGATGTCGACGGAGCCGTCGGAGGTGAGCTGAAGGATGGATAGATCGGCAAGCAACTGCACGTAGATGTTGTTGGCGCGGACGTAAGCCACCTGCTTGCCGTCGGGCGAGAACTTGGCGAACATCATGGTGGCCGGCGGGCCGTCGCCGCCGAGTTTGGTGAGCTT
>DATJSB010000250.1:0-7133 GCA_035504315.1 Occallatibacter sp. | reverse complement strand
TCCCTGCCTCCGACCTGATACCATCAGAAACCGATGATTCCAAAACACGATGACGAAGCAAATCGTCCGGCGGCGCTGGTGCGCACCGAGGCAGCGGCGCTCGAGGCGCTGGCAGCGCGGCTCGAAGGGCCGATGGCCGAGCCATTTGACCGGGCGGTCGAGCTGATTTTGCGCTGCGGCGAGCAGAACGGACGCGTGGTAGTGACCGGGATGGGCAAGAGCGGCATCATTGCGCAGAAGATTGCGGCGACACTGAGCTCGACGGGATCGCCGGCCTTGTTTTTGCATCCGGCTGAGGCGGTGCACGGCGATCTGGGAGTACTGATGGCAGGCGACGTGGTGATTGCGCTCTCGGCATCAGGAGAAACAGAGGAGATTCTGCGGTTGCTGGCTACGCTCAAACGCAAGGGCGACGCGCTGGTGAGCTTTTGCTGCAATCTTGAATCAACTCTGGCCCAGGCCAGCGATGTGGCGCTGGACTGCAGCGTGGAGCGCGAGGCGTGCGGGCTGAACCTGTCGCCGACCGCCTCGACCACCGCGATGCTGGCGTTGGGCGACGCGCTGGCCGTGGCGGTGAGCCTGCGCAAGGGCTTTCGTGCCGAGGATTTTGCCGAGTTGCATCCCGGCGGCAAGCTGGGCAAGCAGTTGGCCAAGGTGCGCGACCTGATGCACAGCGGCGAAGAGGCGCCCGTGGTGGCCACGACAACGCCGATGGCCGACGTGATCTTCGAGATGTCGTCGAAGAAGCTGGGCATTACCACGGTGCAGGAGGATGGGCGGTTACGCGGAGTGATTTCCGATGGAGATTTGCGGCGATTACTGGAGCGCGAAGGCGGCGCGGCGCTGGGGCGTACGGCCGGCGAGGCTATGAACGCGCATCCGCGAACCATAACGGGGAGCGAACTTGCGGCGACCGCATTGGCGATCCTGGAAGAGCGCAAGATCACTTCGCTGGTGGTGGTGGATGCGGAAGGTAGAGTGGAAGGGATTGTGCACCTGCATGACTTGTGGGGAGTGGAGCTGATTTGAAAAAGACAGGGAATAGGGAATAGGGAATAGGGAATGGGGAGTAGGGAATAGGGAGTAGGGAATAGGGAATAGGGAGTGGGGAGTGGGGAGTAGGGAATAGGGAGTAGGGAGTAGGGAGTAGGGAGTAGAAAGACCTTCGGGTTGAGGGGCGAACTTTGATCGGGTCTCAGTGTCGAAGTCCGTCGAATCCGCTGAGGACCGGCTCTTAGGCACCGGCTGAGATCAGAATTCTAAACAGAAAATTTGTACAAAACTGTGCCGCTGATACTGTACCGTATGTTCCATACAGCCCGCCGGCGGCGGGTTCAATTTACATGCGAACGGAGAAGAGAACAATGAAAATCAAGAGCCTCTACCTGATACTTGCCATGGCAGTTGCATTCGCGTCCGGCGTCTTCACCATGGCCCAGGTACGCGACTGGCACGATGTCGACAAGGTGCACCATCACGTAATTGACGCCATGCACGAATTGGAGCACCTCCAACGAGCCAACGGCTACGGAATGGGCGGTCATGCCGAAAGGGCAGATCAGTTACTGCACCAGGCTGAGCACGAGCTGGATATGGCGGTGCAGTACGCGCAGACGCACTGAGGACGGGCGTCAGGGGTCGACCAATACGAGACGTTGACCGATTCAAAGGTCAGACAGTTACCCGATGGGGCGAGCGAGAAATGGAACCCGCTTGCCCCAGGCGACCCGAGTGTTTCGTGCGATTGAAGCCTCGACGGGAGGCGGAATGAGCCTTTCTCTGAAGAGAGTTTCTTACGGAAGCATAAACAGTCGGCAGCAGGAGACATACAACTTCCAGAAAGTCTCCGCGGTTTTGGCGGCGTGGGCAATCATCACTGCAGCCGACGGCCCCGCGAACCATAAACATTTAGAATAGAAGCTGCTGTAATTTGTTCTATCGTCTGCCTGCGTGGCGACTCCGTATTTCGTTGAAAAGCAACCGCAGATCCTTCGACTGCGTCCGCTGATGCGGACTGCGCTCAGGATGACAAGGGCGTTGATTTCGCGAACGGAAGAGACAGAATACGCTTCGGACGGGAAAGTTTGCGCGTCTTTATTTATGCATCGTTGGTCGAAGTTATTCATTCCCACTCTGCGCGAGGCCCCGACGGACGCCGAAGTGGCCAGCCACAAGTTCCTGCTCCGCGCCGGTTACATTCGCCAGCTCGGCGCCGGCATCTACAACTATCTCTTCATGGGGCAGCGGTCGCTGAACAAAGTGATGGGGATTGTACGCGAAGAGATGGACACTATCGGGCAGGAATTCTATCTGCCTGCGCTCTTGCCGAAAGACCTGTGGGTGGAGAGCGGCCGCTGGACGGTGATGGGCGACAATATGTTCCGGCTGAAGGACCGCAAGGGCGCTGAGCTGTGCCTGGGCATGACCCATGAAGAGGTTGTGACGTCGATCGCGCGCGGCGAATTGCGTTCCTATAAGCAGTTGCCGCAGATCTGGTACCAGATTCAGACCAAGTTCCGCGACGAGCCACGGCCGAAGTCGGGGCTGTTGCGGGTGCGCCAGTTCATCATGAAGGATTCGTACTCCTTCGACATCGACGAGGCCGGGCTGGACAGGAGCTTCAACCAGCACGACCAGGTGTATCGCCGCATCTTTACGCGCAGCGGGTTGAGATTCGTGTCGGTCGAGGCCGATTCGGGATCGATGGGCGGGTCGCAGTCGCAGGAGTTCATGGTGTACACCGACGCGGGCGAGGACCTGATTGCCAGCTGCCCGGTGTGCAGTTATGCAGCGAATTTAGAGAAGGCCGTTTCACGGCTTGAACCTTTGGAGGAGATGGCTGCCACGGGTGACGGCATGCCGGAGCTGGTTTCGACGCCTGGATGCGCGGCCATTGCCGATGTGGCAGAGTTCTTCAAAATCTCGCCGGCTAGCGACATCAAGTGCGTGGCGTACATGGTTCTAAAGCATGGGGCGGATGCGAAGAAGGGCGCGGTGACAGGTACGTGGCATGGTGTTGCAGTGTTTCTGCGCGGCGACCACCAGGTAAATGAGACCAAGCTGCTGGGCGCGATAGGCGGCGCCGACTTGCGGCCGATGGTGGCTGGGGAGTTAGAGCAATACTTAGGCGCTCCCGCAGGATATCTGGGACCCGTGGGACTTGATACCGATAAGACTCCGCTCGGAGATGGACTCACCGTTGTGGTTGACAAGGCGCTGGAAGGCCGCAGGAATATGGTGTGCGGCGCCAACCGGCTCGATTACCACCTGCGCAACGTGACACCGGGCCGCGACTTTGGCTGGACGCTGATGGCCGATATCCGCAGCGTGAACGAAGGCGAGGCTTGCCCGAAAGACGGATGCGGTGGAAGACTCGTGGTCGGCAGGGCCGTCGAGGTGGGGCACATTTTCAAGCTGGGCTACAAGTACACCGAGTCGATGGGCGCGACCGTGCTGGACGAGAACGGCAAGGAAGTGAAGCCGATCATGGGCTGCTACGGTATCGGCATCGAGCGCATTCTGACGGCGGCCATTGAGCAGTCGCACGATGCGAACGGATTCTGCCTGCCGGCCTCGATTGCACCGTTCACCGTGGTGATCACGGTGACCAATGTGGCCGACGCGCTGCTGCGCGAGACCGGCGAAAGACTGGCCGAGGAACTTGAAGAAGAGGGCCTGGACGTGCTGCTCGATGACCGAGACGAGCGCGCCGGCGTCAAATTCAAAGATGCGGATCTGGTGGGCATCCCCTACCGCATCAATGTTGGCAAAAAGACTGCCTCGGGCCAAGTGGAGCTGGTGTCGCGCGCGACCGGCACCAGCGTGGACGTTCGACTGGCCGAAGTTGCGGCGCTGGTGAAGGAAAAGGTGCAGGAAGAGCTGCTGCTGGGAGAGGCGTAGAGGCAGACGGTAGCGAGTAGCCAATAGCGAGTAGTTAGAGGCCAGCTGTTGGCTCTTAGCCAGGGCGTACAACCTGGAGCGAATTGCATCAAAGGGAAAAGAACGAAACGGAACGGACGCTCCAACGCAAACGTATTTTTCAGCACGATGGAGCCGAGAACCGGTAGCTGAAAGCTGTTCTTAAACATGGCATTGAAGATCAAGATCGCGCGGAATACGGGCCGGCATACGCTGGCCCGGCAGCTTTTGCTGATTTGCGGGGCAGCCGTCGCGCTGGCTCTGTTTGTGGGCTTTTGCGTTTTTGAGTTCACCTACTTCAAGTATCGCGGCATCGTTCAACAGCGCTTTGAGCAGCCGGTGTTCGTTGACACGGCGAA
Source organism: Occallatibacter sp. (assembly GCA_035504315.1). GTDB lineage: Bacteria > Acidobacteriota > Terriglobia > Terriglobales > Acidobacteriaceae > Telmatobacter. The sequence goes on along the minus strand of DATJSB010000250.1, from coordinate 2,856 downwards.
GATCTATGCGGCTCCGCGGGAAGTGCGCCCCGGGCAGAAGCTGCCCATCGGCCTCATCGCCAACGAGCTGCGCGAGGCCGGCTACACAGAGGTGGGCGCGACGCCCGAGTCGCAGCTCGGCACCTACAAGCTGAACGCGCAGTCGATCACGGTGCATCCCGGGCCGCAGTCATTTCACGCGCCCGACAGCGCCACCATCCGCGTGAGCGGCGGCGTGGTGGACTCGATTGACGACGACAGGGGCGAAGCGCTCTCGAGCTACGAACTTGAACCGCTGCTGATCACCGGGCTGAGCGAGGACTCGAACCGTACCAAGCGGCGCCTGATTACATATGACGAGATTCCGCCCAACCTGGTGAACGCGGTGGTGGCCATCGAGGACCGGCGCTTTTTTGAACACAGTGGCGTGGATTATTACCGGCTGATTGGTTCGGTGCTGAACGACCTTAGCCCAAGGCACCGTTACATGGAAGGTGGATCGACGCTGACCATGCAGCTTGCCAAGATGTTCTTCCTCACGCCGGAGCGCACCTTCAAGCGCAAGTTCCTGCAGGTGGTAATCACTTTCCAGCTGGAGAATCGCTTCAGCAAAAAGCAGATCTTCCAGATGTATGCCAACGAGGTGCCGCTGGGGCAGCGGGGAAGCTTCTCGATCGATGGATTTGGCGAGGCTGCGCAGGACTACTTTGGCAAGGATGTGCAGCAGCTGTCGCTTTCAGAGTGCGCGTTGCTGGCGGGAGTGATTCAAAGCCCCAGCCGGCTGAATCCCTTTCGCCACCAGGATCGGGCCTTCGATCGCCGCAACCTGGTGCTCGACTCGATGGTTGAAACCGGGGCGATTACCAAGGAGCAGGCCGAAGACGCAAAGCGCGAGCCTTTGCACCTTGCGCCGAGCAGCATGGATGCCAGCGAGGCACCCTACTTTGTCGACCTGGTTCACGACCAGCTGCTGCAGAGGCTGGGCGATCGCGACTTCAACCGCGAAGGGTTGAGGATCTACACTTCGCTCGATCCAGAACTGCAGCGCGTGGCCACCAATGCAATCGACACGGCGATTAAGGTTGTGGACGCGCGCGTTGACCAGGTGCATGCGCGCGACCGCAAGCTGGGCAAGAGTTATGTTTACCCGCAGGTGGCGCTGGTGGCTCTCAATCCGCATACCGGCCAGGTGCTGGCGCTGGTGGGCGGGCGCAGCTACGGGGTTTCACAGGTGAATCACGCAGTGGCCGTCAGGCCTACGGGGTCGATCTTCAAGCCGTTCGTGTATGCAACGGCTTTCCAGACCGCTGCAGAAGGCACCATGCTGCCCGGGCAAACCAAGCTGTTTTCGCCGGTCACGATCCTCAACGACGCGCAGAATACCTACGGCGAAGGAACTCCGTACGAATACACCCCGCGCAACTACGAGGGCGAGTATTACGGCAACATCACGGCACGCTTTGCGCTGATGCGGTCAGACAACAATGCCACCATCAGCCTGGCCAGCATGGTCGGGTTCGATCGGGTGGCGGCGCTGGCGCGCGACGCGGGCATCAAGAGCGCGGAGCCAACGCCGTCGATGGCGATCGGCTCTTATGGCGCGACGCCGCTGGATATGGCCGGCGCTTACACCGTGTTTGCCAACGGCGGCGTGCGTCTCGATCCCTGGATGCTGGCCAGCGTTCGCACCCCGACCGGCGACGTGATTACCGACTACACGCCCACCTCGCGCCAGGTACTGGACCCGCGCGTAGCCTACCTGACGACCAGCCTGCTGGAGAGCGTGCTGCAGGGCAAGGGCACGGGAGCGGGAGTACGCAACATGGGCTTTTATGCGCCGGCGGCGGGCAAGACGGGCACCGACCACGACGCATGGTTTGCCGGATACACCAGCAACCTTTTGTGCATTGTGTGGCTAGGCAACGACGACTATACGCCTCTAGGGCACGGGCTTGAAGGCGCAACTGTCGCAGCGCCAATCTGGGCTGAGTTCATGAAGAACGCCATCAAGTTGCCGCAGTACTCCGATACCAACGAGTTCACGCCGCCTGAGGGAGTACAGGTGGTGACGCTCGACCAGGTGACCAATCTGCTGGCCGACCAGGCCTGCCCCGACGACTACACCGCGGCGTTTCTCGACGGCACCGCGCCCACCGATACCTGCGATCACCCCAACGATCATCGCAACATCATTCAGAAAATCTTCGGGCTGGGCAAGAGCGGGAACTGAAATAGTCTGTGGCTTGTAGCCCACAGCTTGAAGAAAAAGCTCCTATACGAACTACCGGCGCTCATTGCCCATCCACCGCGCTGCCGACGGGCATGGGCTGGCACTGCGGCCACCAGATGGTGACACACTTGGGAGCTCTGACTCCTCGGCACATCAAGCGTCTGGTGCAATTCAGTTTTGAAGGATCGGTCATCGCCGCATTACGAGCTTGCGTGTCGCTACTAAATTGATTTACCATCGGCCCGTTTCCTGAATAGGCGGTCTGCTGTATTGGACAGGTTCGCCATACCTGGCAAGAGAAGGAGAAGTTCGACGATGCAATTGAGGATGCCGGGTGTTGTTGCGATGGCAGCAGTTTTTTTATCGGGCTGCGGCGGTTCGTCGAGCGCACCACCTCCGCCGCCCGCGCCAACCGTGACGGCAGTGACGCCGGCGAACAATGCCACGGGCGTGTCGATCACGGCCCCAGACATTACGGCAACCTTCAGCGAAGCAATGACCGCTTCGACATTCACGGCGTCGACGTTCACCTTGACCAGCAGCAACGGAGCGGTGACGGGAACGGTGAGCTATTCGAGCAGCAACGATCAGGCCACATTCACTCCGTCTGCAGCTCTGGCTTACAACACTTCGTACACCGCGACGGT
>DATJSB010000249.1:0-55555 GCA_035504315.1 Occallatibacter sp. | reverse complement strand
ACCCAATGGGTTCATTCGCGGTATGCGCGAAGCCTGGCAGGCCAACATTCCGCGCATGTGGAAAGAGCGCAAGGTCGAGATTCCTGAAGGCGCAACACCGGAGGAACTGATCAAGGTTCCGCAAAACGCGCAATACTTCGCTGCCCTCGGCGCGGTCGAGTTTGGCAAGGATGAGGAGCCGGAGATTGGCCGTTATCTCGGCGTTGAAAAACTGGCCTGGTACATCGACTACGGGCGCGCCGAAGAAAAAGCCGCATCCGGCGGCAAGGGCCTGGTTACGGACTCGGCCGAACTCGAAGAGTTCCGCTCAACATACCGGCGCAAGAAGTTTGTCCCAGTAGAGTTCGCCAGGGGAGAATTGATCACCGGATTTGTCGGCGTGGACGGCGGATCCACGTCGACGAAGGCCGTGTTGCTCGGCAAGGGCGGTGAAATCCTCTGCAAAGCCTACCAGCTTTCCAATGGAAATCCGATCGAAGACACCATCGAAATGTTCGAGAACCTGCGCAAGCAAGTAGAGAGTCGCGGTGCAGCGATGGAAGTGCTGGGCGTGGGAACCACTGGATACGCCAAAGACATCCTGAAAGACGTGCTCAAGGCCGATGTGGCGCTGGTTGAAACCGTCGCGCACACAGAGTCTGCGCTCAAGTTCTACGAAGACCCTCACGTCATCATCGATGTCGGCGGACAGGATATCAAGCTCATCGTGCTTAAAGACGGCCGCGTGAAGGACTTCAAGCTGAATACGCAATGCTCGGCGGGCAACGGATATTTTCTGCAATCCACAGCCGAGGGCTTCGGCATGAAAGTGGAGCAGTTTGCCGACATCGCCTTCTCCGCAAAGTCCATGCCGTCGTTCGGCTATGGCTGCGCCGTCTTCATGCAGTCTGACATTGTCAACTTCCAGCGCCAGGGCTGGCGCTCGGAGGAGATTCTCGCCGGCCTGGCCGACGTGCTGCCCAAGAATGTCTTCCTCTACGTCGCCAGCATTCCCAATCTCGCATCGCTGGGCACTCGTTTTGTGCTGCAGGGTGGAACGCAAAACAATCTCGCTGTCGTCAAGGCCGAAGTCGACTTTATCCGCTCGAGCTTCCGCGCCAACGGCAAGGAGCCGGAGATCATCGTTCACGAGCACTGCGGAGAATCTGGCGCGATAGGCGCGGCCCAGGAGGCTTTGCGCCTGTGGAGGCGCGGCAAAGAGACCACCTTCATCGGCCTCGATGCCGTCCGCGCCATTCGCTATCGCACCACCCGCAACGAAGACACCCGCTGCTACTTCTGCAAGAACAACTGCCTGCGCACCTTCATCGATGTGGACGTGACCGGCGCAGCTTCGCAGGCACTGGTCGCGACGCATCCGGCCGAAGACCGCGCCGCAACGGAACAGGAGGTAGCTGCAGCGGTCGCCAATCTTCCCAACGTCGATCTTCCAAGTCTGGAGCAGATTCAGGCAAATCTTCCAGCAGCTTCGCAAGGCTCCTCGTGCAGCACCGGCCATGCTCACGATCACGCGGGTGGAGGATGCGGCTGCAGTTCCACATCCAGCACATCGCTCCGCGCCAAGGTCGAGCCGCTGATTCAGATTCTGGCAGCACCAGGCGCAAAGAAACAGGTGGAGGTTCTCAAGCCGACAGGAGAGTTCCAGCCGCGCAAAACCAAGGTCCCGCTTCGAGTAGGCGAGCAGCGGCTGATTATCGCCACCTGCGAGAAGGGCGCCGTCGAAGACCTGAACGACATGAAAGATATCAAGGCCGACATCGACAAGATCAAGGCCGCAAATCCTAATTTTGTCGACATTGCCGCGCGCGACGTCTTCCGCCATCGCGAAGTGAGTCTTGTTGCGGATCCAATTCCGAGCACCAAGGGACTGTTTGTCTCCAAAGCCGTCAAGGAACGCGCAACTCTCATGGAGCGGCGCAAAGAGTTTCGCATTGGCATTCCGCGCCTGCTGAACACCTACACCTACGCGCCGCTTTTCAATGCGTACTTCGCAAGCCTCGGCATCGAGGCCGAAAACATTGTTTACTCCGACTACACCACGCCGGATCTCTATCGGGCGGGCGCGAGCCGTGGCGCTGTCGATCCCTGTTATCCGTCGAAGATCGGCATTGCCCACGTCTATAACCTGCTAGCCGCAAAGCACAGCAAGAAGCCGCTCCACGCCATCTGGTTCCCGATGTACGACGTGCTGCACACGCCGCTCGTTAACCTCACCGGCTCAAACGCCTGCCCCACAGTGACTGCCACTCCCAATGCAGTGAAAGCCGCCTTCACCAAAGAGAGCGATTTATTCGCAGAGAACGGCATTACGTATCTCGATCCGATTCTCAATTTGCAGGACCGGAAGATGTGTGCCGAGCAAATGTATAAAGCGTGGGCGCCGATGCTGGGCCTGTCGCGCGAGGAGAACGACCGGGCCGTCGAAGTTGGCTTCCAGGCGCTCACCGATTGCGAAAACGAGATTCGCCTCCAGGCGCGCGAGACGCTGGATCAATTGGAACGCGAGGATCGCATCGGTATTGTCATGCTCGGCCGCGTCTATCATCACGATCCCGGCCTGAACCACGAAATCATGGAGGAGTTCCAGAAGCTGGGATATCCGGTGTTCTCGCAAAGCACACTGCCGCTTGACGAAGATCTGCTGGAGCGGCTCTTCGGCGATGAAGTCCGCGCCGGCCTCATCACCCATCCGCTCGATATCAGCGACGTGTGGAAGAACCGTTATTCCACCAGCACCAACCACAAAGTGTGGGCCGCCAAGTTTACCGCGCGCCATCCGAACCTCGTCGCGCTTGAAGTATCGAGCTTCAAGTGCGGCCACGATGCGCCAATATATGGCGTCATCGAAGGAATCATCGAACAATCAGGCACGCCATACTTCTCGTTCAAAGATCTCGATGAAAACAAGCCATCCGGGTCGATCCGGATCCGCGTGGAAACAATCGACTACTTCTTGCGACGCTACCGGGACGACATCATCGAGCGCAAGAAGAGGGAACTGGACATCGAGGCCCGGTTGGCCGACTTCGAACACAGCCTGAGAATTGCAGAAGAACAAGCTGAGGTGGCTTATGCAGGCGATTGAGCGATTGTCAGCGCGGTCGAAATGTAGAGGGCTCGATATGCGTAAACAAAGCGCGCTTACATTTCTACCCATCGCGATTCTCATTCTTACTCCCAACGCGCTGTGCACTCATGCTCAGTCTGCACAGAGCTCCAACGCCTCAGATCCCACTGAGATCGTGTGGCGAATGGTGGCGCAGAACCAAACGCGTGCGCAGCAATTGAATTACTTCACTTCCCAGCGGCACTACCATATCGAATTCCACGGCCTGGGCCGCTCAATGTCGGCGGACATGCACGCACAAGTCATCTACACCGCTGGATCCGGTAAGACGTTCCACGTGATCGATGAGTCAGGATCCCACCTTCTTCTAAACCATGTATTAATGAAGCTGCTCGAAACCGAGCAGGAAGATTCACGGCAGCAAAAGGCTGCGCTCACTCCCTTCAATTACAACTTCACTTTTGATACCCAGACAAATGAGGATGGACGGCTGCTCTACGTCTTTTCCGTCGAACCAAAGGTGAAAAACAAACTTCTCTACCGAGGCAAGATCTGGATCGATGCGAACGATTTTGCGGTCGTCCGAGTCGAAGCTGAACCCGCGGAGAATCCATCATGGTGGATCAAGAGTACACAGATTCATCATCGCTATGAAAAAATCGGGGAGTTTTGGGTCCCGCAGACCAATAGAAGCGAGTCGAAGGTGCGATTCGGCGGCACCGCTTTGCTCACCATCGATTACGGTAGTTACGCATTCGCCAAGCCGGATGCGCCCCCCACGGAATCTTCGATCGCGTCCAGCGAATCGTCTCCGCCACTATAGTGACAGAATGCTCGCCAACAGAATCGTCTCAGCGACGAAGGTGGGATACGCGTTTTCACAGTACAACTGCGTATCGGCACGCAGTTTTTTGAACGAGGGAGTTGGGTTTGACCAAGTGCTTCAATCCTCACATGAAGTTCGCGGCGTGGCTGACGCTCTTCGTGCTGGCAACCGCGAATTCATGTCTTACTGCACAATCGTCGGATTCTCTTGACTCATCGGATCCTCCTGACTCATCTGTAAATCACGCAGCCGGAAGTATCAGCGGCACCGTGTTGGACGCAAGCAGCGCCATTGTGCCGGGAGCGACCATCGCTCTCGAGGGCGCGACCGGTGCCTCACGAACCGTCTTGAGCGATGGCAGCGGAGTCTTTGCACTGGACGGAGTAATGCCAGCCGGCGGTTATCGCGTGTTGATCCGCGCCAACGGCTTTGCCGACTGGCAGTCTGAACCATTCTCCATCACGACGGGGCAGTTGTTCGTACTCAGAAACATCGCGCTCAAACCCATAGGCGACGCTGCCTCGGTGATTGTGACCGCAAGCTCGGCGGAGATTGCCGCTGAACAGGTGCGGATCGAGGAGAAGCAGAGAGTTCTCGGGTTTATTCCGAATTATCTGGTTGCTTACGATTCCAATGCTGCGCCGCTCACCGCCAGGATGAAGTTCACGCTGGCTGTCAAAGTTTCCACCGACCCCGTAACTTTTGCGGGCGTGGCCATTTTGTCGGCAGCGAACCAGGCGGCTGACAGGCCGGATTACCAGCAAGGGCTGCGAGGATACGGCCAGCGGTTCGGCTCCCTTTATGCCGACGGCTTCACCGATCTCATGCTGGGCGGAGCGGTTTTGCCCATAGCTCTCCATCAGGATCCACGCTACTTCTACCAGGGAACAGGTACAACTCGATCGCGCGCGATCCACGCGCTCATTAGCCCGTTTGTGTGCCGAAGCGACCGGGGACGCCAGCAGCCGAACTTTTCCAGCATGGGCGGCGATCTGATTTCAACTGCAATCTCGCAAACCTACTATCCAGAATCGAATCGCGGCCCGGGAGCATTCGCCGGCACCTTCCTGATCAATACCGGCGAGCGCATGATCAGCGCCATTGCCCAGGAGTTCTTGCTGCGCAGGCTCACGCCGAATGCGGCGAAGTCGAATTAGAGTTCGAGACAGTCAAAGATCTTTGGCTAATCGCGGGAAGAACAGGCTCATAACCAATGACAACCAGAAGGGACTGACGAAGATCAGGAAGTTGCGTTCAACTGACGATCTTCGCACAGGGCTGTGTCGGCGGATCCCCGAACTGGCGCTGCGGCGTGTATTGTGTTTCATGGGCCGCGCAAAGTCGGCACGGAGGGTGTATGAGCTTGAAGGCTTTCGCAGTAGCAATTGCATTGGTGTCGTCGCTCGCCTTGGTTGCCCAATCCCAGGAACAAACAGTGTGGCGCGTCGGGGTCTTCGACGGCTCTTCCGGCGAATTTGGCGACGGAAGTCCTCAGAAGCCAGTCGACTTTATCGTCGGCCACGATCAACCCGGGACAGGCTGGTACGCTTTTGCACCCGCGGCCATGCCTGGAAAACCAGCGGACCCGGCTGCGGCGCCACGGCAGATCGGCTTTTCAATACCGGGCCGGCCCGCGCCCGCCTATCGCCTCAAGGTCTCGGTCATCATTGAGCACTCCAGCGTCCCCGCCCTGCACGTAACCATCAACGGTCGCAACGGCACATTTTATCCCAATCCGAAACTCGACTACACGATGGGCGACATGGTTGCCGCATTCTACCCGGCATATTCGCGCGCTGAAGTCGACATCGACTTTCCCGGTGCGTGGCTGAAGACCGGCGCGAACAGCATCTCGCTCCAGGCCGTTTCGACCAGTGACAAGGGTGTTCCTGATGCAGGGTTCAACTACGACGCCATTGAGCTTGAGACAATCGATGCTCTGCCGGGCGCGGTCAGCATACGCACCGAGCCGACTATCTTCTATCGCAAGGACGGCTCATCGCTCGACGAGCGAGTCGACGTTTTCGTGCGCTATCTCCGCCGCCTGTCCACCGGGCGAGTTCAACTTGCAATCGGCGGCCACACATTTACCAGCCCCCTGCGCGGGGATCAGGACTTTGGAGAAGAGCGCGTCAGTTTCAATGTCCCCGAGTTCGCTGTCGGCTCGCATGCGCAAGTGAACGTTAACGTAAATGGACACACGACGCGCGATAACGAAACACTTGAGCCACAGAAAAAATGGACGCTCTTTCTGGTGCCCCACGTGCACCTCGATGTTGGTTACACCGACTACCAGGCGAAGGTCGCCGCGATTCAGAGCCGCATTCTCGATGAAGCAATGGATCTGACTGCGCAACACCCTGCCTTCCGCTTCAGTACCGACGGCGAGTGGAATCTGGAGCAGTTTCTCAACTCGCGCTCACCTGAGGAGAAGCAGCGCATCATTCAGGCCATCCAGCAGAAGAAGATCTTTATCCCCGCGCAATCCAGCAACCTTCTCACCGGGTTTCCAACTGCTGAAACTCTGATCCGCTCGCTGTATCCCAGCGCCGGATTCAGCCGCGTCGACGGCACTCCGTTCAACTACGCCAACATCACTGACGTGCCCTCCTATTCATGGTCGTATGCGTCGATCCTGGCCGCTGCCAACATCCCTTATTTTCTGGCCGGGAGCAACAACGATCGCGCTCCGGTGCTGCTTCAGGGGCATTTGAACGAAAACACTCCATTCTGGTGGGAGGGTCCGGATGGCGGCAGGGTGTTGATGTGGTACTCGCGGCACTATATGCAAATGCAGTTCCTCTTCGGTCTGCCTCCATTAACGCAAACCGGAGAGGAGGTTCTCCCGCTCTTTCTTCAGATGTACCAGCACCCCGGCTATCGGGCCAGCGCAGTCATTCTCTTCGGCTCGCAGGTTGAGAATACCGACCTGTTCCCGCAGCAGGCTGAGCTGGCCGACGAGTGGAATGCGCTCTACGCCTACCCGAAGATCGAGTACTCCGGCTTTCATGATGCGCTCGAGAACATTGCCGGTCAGTTTGGCGATGCCATACCCACGGTGCGCGGCGATGGCGGCCCTTACTGGGAAGACGGTATCGGCTCCGACGCTTTTTACGCAGCCATGGAGCGCGAGAACGAGAGCCGCGCGCCGTCGGCAGAGAAGCTGGCCGCCATCGGCACGCTCGTCAATCCGCGATATTCGGTCAATCGGGATGAGCTGGACTCGATGTGGGCCAACATGGTCCTGATGGACGAGCATACCTGGACCTCGTGGAACAGCGTCTCCGATCCCGACAGTGACGAAGCGGTCGAGCAGTTGCGGGTAAAGGATTCGCGCGCAACCACGGCCGCCGGCCTGCGCACCGATCTTCTGCGCCGCAGCATGGCCGGCCTGGCTGACTCCATCGCTGCGGGTGTCGATAGTCTCATTGTGTTCAACACCCTTAACTGGAAGCGCAATGGCGAAGTCGCCATCGACCTCGACAAATCAATGGAGATTGCCGATCGCGCCACCAATCAGACCGTTCCCTATTTGGTCCTTCATGAGGGTCCCAACTTTCGCAGGGTGGAGTTCCAGGCAACCGGCGTTCCAGCCGTCGGCTACAAGGTCTACGAGCTGAGAGCTGCCCACGCGGTCGCGCCCAATCCGCCAGTCACAACGTCGAGCACCATTGAGAGTCCTTTCTATCGCGTCGAACTGGATCCGTCCACGGGAAGCATTCGCAGCATCTACGACAAGCAACTGATGAAGGAACTGGTCGACACAAACAGTTCGTGGCGCTTTGGTCAATACCTCTACGTGAGCGGCGGCGATGAGGAGCCGAACAGCATTCTTCAATATCGCGCGGTCTCTCCCCGGCCTGAGCTGCATCCTCATCCGTCCAGGGACGGACGGCTCATTTCAGTCGAGCGCACGCCATGGGGCTGGCGCGCGCTGCTTCAGTCATCGGCAGAAAACACTCCTGAGATTCACACCGAAATTCGCGTCTTTGAAAACGAAAAGAAGATCGAGTTGATCGAAGACATCGACAAGACACCGGAATTGAAGAAGGAAGCCGTTTATTTCGCCTTTCCTTTTGCCATGACCCATCCGCGGTTTCTGTACGAGATCCAGAATGGAGCCGTTGATCCCGCCCAGGATATGTATCCGGGCGCGGGCCACGAATGGTTCTCTGTCCAGCATTGGGTTGCGGTCGAGCAGGACGGCGTATCGGCAGCGGTCATGCCGCTCGACGCCTCGCTGGTGACGCTCGGCGACATCAATCGAGGCGAATGGCCGACCCGTTTCGGCCAGCGGCCCGGAAGCATCTTCTCCTACGTGATGAACAACTACTGGCATACCAACTACCGGGCTGAGCAGGGCGGACACTTCCGCTTCCGTTACATCGTTACCAGCGCGGCAAACACCGATGCGGCGGCACTGAGCCGCATGGGCTGGGAAGAGGCAACTCCGATGGAAGAGGACCAGATTGAATCTCAGGACAAGGCGCTCGATCTGCCTCGACCTCTCGATGGAAATCAGGCCAGCTTTCTATCCATCGACGATCCCGATTTGCTGCTCGACACCTTTAAGCCGGCAGAAGACGGCCACGGAACCATTCTGCGGTTGCTTGACTTGGGCGGGCAGCCGCGCACAGTCACTATCAATGTGCCGCTCGTCTCCATCGGGCAAGTCTTGTTGACAGATGCCGTCGAGAGGGATGAAAAGCCGCTTGACGCGGATGGCCCGCACGCCTTCCGGATCGCCGTGAAGCCGCACCAGATCATCACCATCCGCTTGATCGCCAAGTAAAATGATCGCCACATAAAATGCGGTCTAGTAAATTGCCAATCCCTCCACACCGAGGTCGACATCGTAGACTGCGTCGTTGGTAGCAAGGATGGTGGTGCCGAGCGGCGAGAAGGCAACGCCGACGAGGTTCACTCCGGCCAGGGCCAGCGAGGCTTCGCCCTTGGGCGTGATGCGTACCAGTCCCTTGTGCCCGTGCAGGCAGGCGCAGACGTAGAGATCGCCTTCGCTCGAGAAGGCCAGGCCCTGCGCGCGGCCGAGCCCGCGATAGAAGACGCGCGTCTCGCCGTGGGGATCGATGGCAAAGACCGCCTCGTTCGAAGAGATCGAGGGTCCCGTGACATAAATCGTGCCGGTTGCGTCGACGGCCAGGTGATAGGCCGAGACCGATGGCTCGAGCGTGGCGTGCACAAAGATCTGCCGCTCGGGATTAATTCTGAAAACCGTGCCGCTGCGATCGCCGATGAAGAGGTTGCCTTCAGCGTCAAAGGCTGCGCCCGTGGCCACGCCCATGCCCTCAGCGTAAACGGTGTATTCGCCGCCGGAGTCGATACGGTAGACGTTGCCTTCGGCGCGCGAGGTCACGTAGAGATCGCCATCGGGCGAGATGGCCAGGCCGGTTGCGTTCAGGATGCCGGTCACGAATGGGGTGTCGCGGCCGTCGGCGCTGACGCGGACGACAGAAACGGGAGTCTGCTTGCCGCGCGGGCCGCTTACCGTGGCGTAGATCATGCCCGACCGGCTGACAGCGGGGCTGGTGACGGGGTGCAGGCCCTCGTTAAGCTGGTGGGCGATGCGCAGGGGCACCGTATTGCCGGCTCCGGCCGGGTTGCGTACTTCCACGAGTCCGGTGGATGCGTTCTCAGGGACCCGAAAGATGAGGCGCGACGGCCGGCTCATGAGAATGTGCGCAGGCTCGCCGTCCACCAGCACCACCGGTGTTCCATAGTCGTGTGGGCCGAGGTTTGCGCCGGTCAACTCCACCTCGGCGAGGGGCATGGCCGCGGCCGGCGAAACCTGGTCGATGCGCGGGACCGGGACGGCAGCAAATGCGGATTGTGCGGCGGCGCGTGGCATTCTGATCTTGCGATTCCGCGTCTGCTAATACCAGATGCGCAACAGAGACGCTATACCCAAAGCATACAGCCCGGCGCCTGCGTCGTCGAAGACGATTCCCCATCCTGCCGGAAGTCGCTCCAGCCGGCGCACTGGGAACGGCTTGGTAATGTCGAGCAATCGAAACAGGATGAGCGCGATGACCGCGTGCGCCCAGTCGGGCGGGCAAAAGAGCAGCGTGATCCACTGGCCCGCAACCTCGTCGATCACCACAAAGCCGGGATCGGTACGGCCAGACTCGCGCTCGGCGATGGTGGCCGCGGGCACTCCCAGAATGAGCACGACGGCGATGGCCCCAAGCGTAGCGATCAGCAGCGCTTGCCGCGAAGGATGCGCTCCCAGGGCAAACGCAGCCCATATGAGCGTAGCCGCAATCGATCCCCAGGTGCCGGGGCCGGGCTTGATGTAGCCGATGCCAAAGAAAGTTGCTACGAGACCAGCCCACACGGTCTTCTTTGAAGAACTGGCTTGCGCTTGACCCGAATTCATTTCACGATCCGATCGTTGGAGCGGGCTCTTCGCCGCTGGACTTGGCGCAGATCCTGCTCCCATAATGCACCAGCCATGCGGTGACCCAGAGTACGATCGCCAGCTTGTCAAAGAGGCAATCGAAAAACAGTCCGAGATAATGGATGAAACTGCCGGCAAACTTTTCGGCATCGATTTGAAACATGGCGAGCGAGTAGGCGGGGCCGAGCGCCCACAGGCAAAATGATGCCAGCCTGGATGAAGCTGCGGCCAGCATGAACATCGGAAACGCCAGCAATGGCAAGAAGAATAGAAGGATGAGCGGTATGGGAAACTTGTTCCGAGGGAAGCCTCCCCATAGCAAGCCCATCAAACCGAAGTAGGATGCGTAGAGGCTTAGCAGTCCGGCCAGGGTCAAAGCGCCAATAAGGTGCCACCTGGGGCTAGCCTTCACTCTCGCCCTCCGCTGCGTTTGGAGCTGGGGTTGTCGAGATCTTCAAGCACTTCGGGATCGAGGACGGGCGAGGTGATTTTGTAGACCCCAGAGGCCCATTTACCCAGATCGATCTTGCGGCAGCGGTCGCTGCAGAAAGGAAAATCCTCGTCCTCAGGACGCACCAGCATTCCGCAGGTGGGGCAGTGAAGCAGCTTTGCCGATTTCTTTTTCGTGGCCATGGATTGCGCGACCGCGTCGTCTCTGTCTGGCGCGCCGCGGCTCTTCGATATGGTAGCGCGGCAGGGCATTGCGGCGCATGAGCCAGGCAGCCTATCCAATCTGGAAACGATTTCACAAACTCAGGCGTCTCATCATCTAGAATTCTTGTTCCGAAGAACAATGGAGGGCGATTTGCGGCGAGTGGCTGGGTCAGGAAAGGTTTGTGAATGGTTGGGGTTGGTTGTGATTGGCGTAGCGTGTCTTGCCGGGACGGCTCGGATTGCGACGGCACAGACCGCCGAGCGTCCGCCTGCGGTGCCTCTGATCGCGCACGACCCATACTTCAGTGTGTGGTCGATGGCCGACCGATTGACCGATGAGGACACCAGGCACTGGACGGGTACGAGGCAACCGATTGACGGCCTGGTGCGGATTGACGGCAAAGTCTACCGGTTTATGGGCGCCGAGCCGTGGGGCATGCGCGTCCCCGCCATGGAGCAGACCAGCCTGGAGGTGACGCCAACGCGCAGCATCTACACTTTTGCGGCCGGCGGCGTTTCGCTTACGGTCACCTTTTTCACGCCCGCGTTTCCCTGGGATCTCGACCTGCTGTCGCGGCCAGTCACATATCTTTCGTTTGCCGCCACGGCCCAGGACCGGCACGATGTAAGTCTGTTTATCGATGTAGATCCGGTGATTGCGGTCAACACACCCGATGAGCAGGTGACATGGGGCCGGGGTCGCGCGCCGGGATTGACGGTGCTGAGTGTGGGCTCGCGCGACCAGCAGGTGCTGAATCGGCCGGGCGACAATCTGCGTATCGACTGGGGGTACTTCAGGCTGGCCGTGCCCGATTCCGCGCAGGCGCAACTCGTCGAGTCAGACGACGCCATGCGGCAGTTTGTTGCGAGCGGCGAGCTACCCGATGCCGACGATCTCGATATGCCGCGCATGCCCCGCGACCATGCAGCGCATCTTGCAGTTGAATTGCCGCTGGGGCAGGTTGGCGCTGCGCCGGTGAGCCGGCATCTGCTGCTCGCATATACCCAGGAGTATTCCATTGAGTTTCTCGAGCGCAAGCTCAGGCCATACTGGCAGCGCAACAACAAAACCGTGCAGCAGATGCTGGCCGAGGCCGACGAGCAATATGCGCAGCTTTCGGCGCAAGGCGAAAAGTTTGACTCGGATTTGACCGCGGACCTGAAAAAAGCCGGCGGCGAAGACTACGCCCAGCTTGCCGTGCTGGCCTACCGGCAGACGCTTGCCGCGCATGAACTGGCTGCCGACGTTGACAGCACACCGATGCTCTTCCCCAAAGAGAATTATTCGAACGGCTGCATATCCACGGTTGATGTGATCTATCCTTCGGCGCCGTTCTTTCTCTTCTTCAACCCTGAGCTGCTGCAGGCGCTGATGAAGCCCGCCCTCGAGTACGCCGCACTGCCGCGCTGGAAATGGCCGTTTGCACCGCACGATCTGGGCACCTATCCGCTGGCCGATGGACAGGTGTACGGCGGAGGAGAAAAGACTGAAGAAGATCAGATGCCGGTCGAGGAGAGCGGGAACCTGTTGATCCTTGCCGACGCGCTGGGACGCACAGAAGGGAAGTGGGACTTCGTGCGCCAGTACTGGCCGCAGTTCACCGCGTGGGCCGAGTATCTGCGCGAAAAGGGATTGGACCCCGCCAACCAGCTCTCCACCGACGACTTTGCCGGACACCTGGCGCATAACGCAAACCTCTCTATCAAGGCGATTGAAGCGCTGGCGGCATACGCCCAAATGGCCGACGCTCTGGGCATGGCCGACGTCGCTCAACAGTACCGGGGACTGGCGCACGAGATGGCGGCAAAGTGGCAAACCATGGCGATCGATACTGAAAACGGGAGCGACCATTACAAACTGGCCTTCGACAAGCCGGGCACCTGGAGCCAGAAGTACAACTTGGTGTGGGATCAGCTTCTCGGATTGGGTTTGTTCCCAGCCGGTGTGCGCGAGACCGAGGTTGCTTATTACCTCAAACACCTCAATCAATACGGTCTGCCGCTCGACAACCGCGCCGACTACACCAAGCTCGACTGGGAGATCTGGACCGCAACTCTCGCCAGCCAGGACGATTTCGCCGCTCTGATATCCCCCATCAATCGCTGGATTAACGAAGGGCCAACGCGCGTACCTCTCACCGACTGGTATGACACCAAGACCGGAATTCAGAAGGGCTTTCAGGCAAGGTCGGTGGTCGGAGGCGTGTATATCAAAGCCCTTGCCAGTCCTGAATTGGCCAGGAAGTGGCGCCAACAGAGAGGCTCAACTCCTTGAAAATAAGATCAATTCAACATTCCGTAACATTCGGCGTAGAGAATGAGTCCCGGCAGGAATCCTGCGAGGGAGTGAAACGTGAAAAGAGCCTTAATCGCTGTTGCAAGCCTTGTTTTAGCCTTGAACGTGGCCCATGCCCAGAAGCTCACCGGGGCAGGCGCCACTTTTCCCAATCCGATTTATTCCAAGTGGTTCACTGAGTACAGCGCCGCGCACCCGGGCGTTGAAATCAACTATCAGTCCATCGGTTCGGGTGGCGGCATCAAGCAGTTCTGTTCGGGGCTGGTCGATTTTGGCGCGTCCGACATGCCGATGAACAACGACATGATCGCAGGCTGCAAGGAAAAGCTGGTCCACATTCCCACCGTGCTGGGTGCCGTGGTGCCGGTGTACAACGTGCCGGGCATCACCAATCTGCGATTCAGTGGTGAGCTGCTGGCTGATATCTATCTCGGAAAGATCACCAACTGGAACGATCCGCGTATCGCCAAAGACAATCCCGGAGTAAGTCTCCCTGACAAGAAGATCATTGTCGTGCACCGCGCCGAAGGTAGTGGAACGAGCTTCATCTTCACCGACTATTTGAGCAAAGTGAGCAAGGAATGGGCCAGCGGTCCGGGAGCAAGCAGCTCGCCGGGTTGGCCGGTTGGCGTGGGCGGCAAGGGCAACGAAGGCGTGGCCGGGCTCGTCCGCCAGGTTCCCGGAACCATCGGCTACGTTGAGCTGATTTATGCTCTGCAGACCCACATGAGCTTTGGCGCTGTGCAGAACGCAGCCGGCAACTGGATTACGGCTTCGATTCCCGGCGTGACGGCGGCCGCGGCAAGCATCAAGGAAATGCCTGCCGACTACCGCGTCTCCATCACCAACGCACCCGGCGCCGATGCCTATCCGATATCGAGCTTCACCTACCTGCTCATCAACACCCATCTCGCCGACCCCGCCAAGGAGAAGGTGATTCGCGACATGTTGAGCTGGATCATCAAGAGCGGTGAGGGCGAAGTTTCAGCGCTCTCGTATGCGCCTCTGCCTGAGAATGTGGCCAGCAAGGTGCTGAACACGGTTTACGCGCTGCCCGATTAAGGGCGAGCGCAGGAGTTATACAAAGGGCCCGGCGAAACTGCCGGGCCCCTTCCATTAGTAGCGTCGGTCTCCACAAGTTGCTGAAAAATACAGTCGAACGTCACGAAGTGTCAGGGCATGGCTTTACAGCTTGATGAAAGAGCCTGCCGGGCTCAGTCTCGTATCAGTCCGGCAACGTCGTTGCCGACCCGCGATGAATGAAAAATCTGGGTGCCCCATCCTAGCGGCGCTTTTTGCCGTTAGGGTGGGAGACCACGAATCTCAATGTGCCGGCACTTGGTCTTGTTTCTTATCAGGGCACGAGTTTCCTCGCGCCGCACATATCAGCAAAATGAGTGTGGGCTTCAGCCCCTGAGGGATGTTTTTCTGGCATTGAAGCGCGCTTGACGAGTTTTCCGCAGCCTCTCCAGACCCTCAGGCGAAACCGCCAATCCGCCAATCCTCATTTGTCGCATGTGCTGCGAGAAATGCGGGCGAGGTTTATGCTCCCAGGTGTTCGCCGATCAGCCGGTCGAGGAGCGGGATGAGGTGCTCACCGGTCCGCGGCAGCACAAACTGCGCGCTCGCCGCTTCCCAGTCAAGCTTGAAGCTGGTGGCCAGCGCCGAAATCCAGATCTGGCGCACCGGCGTGTTAGGCGTGATGACGAATTTGCTACCCAGGTCTTCGAAGAGCACGTTCAGCGCCCCGGCCTGCTCTTCTACCTCAAAGCCCTCGTCTTCTTCTTCGCGCTCGATCAAGTGCCTCTTGAGAGCGTCGAGCGCCGCCTCAGCCGCCCGCCGAAACTCTATCTCATCCTGCATGGCCCCAGTTTAGCAAGGCAGGCGTGCTGCCACGGCTGGAGTTTATTGTTCCGGTAATGTGGCATATTTTGCCGGTTTTTCACTGAAATCCTCCCATTCATTCACCATCCAAAGGCGAAACTGCAATCAGCAACACACTCTTTTACCCAGTCCTTTGACTCGAGGAGGTCGGCAAATGAGCATGCTGCGATGGGCCGTCGTGCTGGCGATGATTGCGTCAGGAGGTCAGAGCGCGGGCGCTCAGGCGGCGCAATTGCCTGAGTCTGCCATCACGCTGGTCCGCAAGCTGGCGTATAGGATCCGCGGCTGCTCGTCAACTAACTCTGGTGCCACGCTGCCGTGTCTCGGCGGGTGCGCGAATTTTGTTAACCTGTCTCGAATTCGAACACAATTCTGGAAGCCAATATTAAAGATTCCCATTTCAGCGCCGATGAACGAACAAGAGGCGCTGCCATGGAGATCGCACCCATTCCCGGAATCCGCACCATTGCCCCGAACCGGACGCCGCGCGCCGACTACGATCTCTCGCCGGCCTTCGACATCAATGCTCTGAGCAAGATGGGAGATGGCGCAGCGGCTACCCGCGTGAAAAAGGCCGCCGGCGCCGAAGAGAATGACGACGACCTGGTCGAAGACAATCAGGACGAGGGCGAGCAGAATTCGGCCGGCGTGAATTACTTTGCGTGAAGCCGTAAACCCACCCAGGCAGAACCTGGATGGGGCAACCCGCAATTCTCCCCGGCAAATAAACCGAATTTTGCCGTCTGCCTTTTGCAGTTAATTACGCACGACGCGCGCAGAATTGAATCGTGCAAGTCCCTGAAGATAACCTGCCGCCGGGGTGCATTTCATTACGCTCCACCACCGCTCATCCGCGCTCCAGCGAACCGCTGAAGTCTGAAAATGCAAAAAACGGACCCCCGGGGTGCTCAGATAGTAAATAGGGTAATTGCGGTGTCATATCAATGAAACTAAAATAGTTAACTCCAAAAATGTAACAAAAATATTGTTACATTTGTTTCGGGTCGATCTGCGTTCTAAAGGACTTACGCCGCAAATTCTGCGTTTCATACCGCAAAAACACGTTTTTTGCAGTCTCCGGAAATCTCATCGCAAGCCTATGTCCTCAAACGGCTTATATCGGATTCCGAGCGGCCTCGTCGACGCGCTCAACTGTCTGCTTTGTGCTCACCCCATGAGAGGTGCGGGCCAAGGCAAAATCGGAGTCCGTCCAAGGCGAGTGGCTGTTGCTGAGCGACGTTTTCCTCAGCCCCGAGGTCCTCGGAGGACGCAGGCTGTCGGGGTGGATGTCAACGGCGACATGCGCGATCTTCGCCCTCCCTCAAGCAACTCCGATTTTGCCGTAGCGCCGCTATCTTTCACAGCGTCCTCTTGAACAGCGGCGTGGCCACCAGCAGCGTGCCGATGCCGAAGACGAACAAGAAAATCAAGTCGTATTGGATGGCGACGAAGCCGCCGTCTTTGAGGATGATCGATTTGAAGCCGTGGACGCAGTAGGTGAATGGATCGATGACCGCGAGGGCTCGGAGCCACCAGGGAAATGAGGCGATGGGATACATGGCGCCGGATGGATAGAAAAGGAGCAGGTTGAGCACTCCGAACATGGCACGCGGGGTGAGCGGATCTTCGACGCGGACCATGAACAGAAACATCATGCCGTTGAAGGCGATGGCCGTGCCGAGAATTAGCGCCAGCATCTGCAGCAGAACCCATGGATGAAAGATGACGCCCAGGCCGGCCATGAGCGAGCCGATGACGGTCAGGCATATACCTGAAAGTGTGGCCTTGATCGCGCCGGCCGTGTTGAGACCCATGACCAGCTCAAGCCGAGTGATGGGAGTTACAAGATAGCCCTCGTGGACGCCACGGGCCTTGTCGTCGATGTATAACATGCCGCCGCCGATCATGACCGAGATGTACATGGCCAAAGCTATGCAGGCGGGGAGCAGAAACTTCATGTAGTTGACGTAAGGGTAGAGCTCGACGATCTCGAGCGCGATGCTCTTGGCCAGCCGGTCGGCAATCGCAGGCGAGTTCAACGCGTCAACCAGCGATGTCATCTCCGATTCAATGCTCGACGACGTGAATTGGTCGGAGTTGTCGACAACCAGTCCGAGCTGGGGCGCATCCTCTGAAGAGACACGGCGCGAGTACTGTGCGGGAATGATCACGGCTGCGTCGATTTTGCCGGTGCGCACGTCTTCGCGCGCCTGCACCTCGTCGGTGTAGTTGGTAGTGGTGAAGGTCTTGATGTTGGCGGCGATGGCGTCAAAGGCTTCACGGACCTTCACTGCCTCGGGGCCATGGTCGTAGTCCACTACGGCTACGTGTGTGCCCACAATCTTGCCGCCGAAGGCGTTGCCCATAATGAGCAATTGCATGATCGGCATCATGAGCGACATGACCATGAGCGTGGGCGAGCGGAAGAACTTGCGCATTTCGCGCTCGACGATGGCCAGTAATCGGTTCATCGTTGCTCTCCAGGCCGCTGCAGCATCGCCCATGAGGCCAAAGGCGCTTTCACGGTCTCATCGCGCAACTGGCGGCCTGTGTAATGGACAAAGACATCGTCGAGAGTGGTGTTCTGCACGTTGAGCGAGGTGAGGGTCTCGCCCAGTGACGAGGCCAGCTCAACCAACTGCATGGTGGTGCGGGAGCCGGACGAGGTAAGCACGCGATAATAGCCCGCGCTCTGCGCTTGGACGCTGGTGACGCCTTCGAGGCTCTCCAATCGAGTCTGCCACTCCTCGGTCTCGCGGTCGAAGTGCACTTCGACGACGTTGGCGCCGGGAACGCTGTGTTTGAGCTCGATCGGTGTGCCGAGGGCGACCAGCGTGCCGTGGTCGACGATGGCAATGCGGTCGCAAAGCTTGTCGGCCTCTTCCATGTAATGGGTGGTGATAAGCATGGTGAGGTTGCGTGTGCGGCGCAGGTTGTCGAGCATCTCCCACACCGCGATGCGCGAAACCGGATCGAGGCCGGTGGTCGGCTCGTCGAGAAAGAAGATGCGAGGATTGTGCACCAGCCCGCGCGCAATTTCGAGCCGCCGGCGCATGCCGCCTGAGAGCGTCTTGGTCTGCGCTTCACGCCACTTGGTCAAATCCACGGCTTCAAGCACCGCGGCGATGTTCTTTTCGCGTTGCGCACGCGGTACGCTATAGAGCTTGGCGTAGATTGACAGGTTCTCTCCGACGGTGAGGTCGGGATCGCTGGTCAGCGCCTGGGGAATGACGCCGATCATGCGGCGGACATCGTCGGGATCTTTGCTCACGTCGAGCCCGCCGACCAGCGCTTTACCCGATGTGACCGGCATGAGCGTGGTCATCATCCGGATGAGCGTGCTCTTGCCGGCGCCGTTCGGACCGAGCAGCCCAAAGATCTCGCCTTCCGCGACCTCAAAGCTGACGCTCTTGACAGCTTCAAAGTCGCCGTAGCGCTTCACGATGTTTTCAACGGCAATGGCAACTGGCCGCTCCATCGCTCCGTTATTCGACGTGCTCATCGCTTCACCAGCTTCGCTTTCGGCACGTAAACTTCGGCGGTCATGCCGGGCACGTACTTTTCTTCAGGGTTGGGGATGAGAAGCTTGATCTGGATGGTCTTGATGTCGCGCTTCATGCCGCTCACGTCGCGTTGCGTGGCAAAATCGCCCAGCGCCAGCTTGCCGATAACCTTGCCCTGGAGCGTCTCTCCACTGGGCATCACCACGCGCAGGCTGTCGCCGATCTGGACTGCATCGGCCTGGGTTTCAGGCAACGGCGCGTAGACCCAGGTCTGCGTCAGGTCCATGATGGTGACGATTGCCGAGCCGGCCGAAACCACTTCGCCTTGGCGCGCTGCCCAAACGTTGATCATGCCGTCGATGGGCGCGACGATCTGCGAGTAGCCCTGTTCGACGCGCGCCTGCTGGGCGAGCGCGCGGGCGTTGGCCTCATCGGAGCGGGTCTGGTATACGGTCTGCGCTGAAACCGAGGTCAGCAGTTCATGTGCCCGGGCCTGCCTGAGCTGGGCCTGTGCGGCGTCAAGGTTCTCGCCGGCTGCGTCCACGGCGGCCTTCGCCGCATTCAAAGCCGTGGTCTGCTCGTCGCGCGCCTGTTCGCTCATAATGCCCTGCTGGGCAAGCGCAACGGTGCGGGTGGTGTCGGCCTTCTGGTGCTCGTAGTTGGCCCGCGCCTGCGCAAGTTGCGCCTGCGCTGAGCGCACCTGTGCCTCGGCGCTAAGCGTGGCGCTGTCGGTCTCGCCCTGGTTCTGGCGTTCGGTCTCCACCGCGCCCTTCAGCTTCGACTGCTCGCTGGCTACTGTGGCCTCGGCGGCACTGAGCGCTGCCTGTAAGTCGTTGCTCTCAATGGTGGCGATCAACTGCCCGGCCTTGACGGTCTGGCCTTCCTCAACGGTGAGGGTTTGAATGCGGCCCGGAATCTTGGAACTAACCACGACCTCGTTGGCGTCGACGGTGCCGATCAGTTGCAGGTCGCCGCTGTGGCGGGTGGTCGCCAAATACCAGATCAACGACCCCACCGTGAGCAACCCGAGGATAAGAAAGACTCGATTGCGTGCGTTCACTTCGTCTTCACTCCAAATTCCTGCAGTGGACCGCTGGCGGGCATGGGAGTGCGCGCGAGCACGCGTTCTGCCACGCGCGCGCCGTGCCGGCGGTCGGTAAAAACCGTTTGCCCCAGATACTCGATTGCAGCCTTGCGCCGCGCCTTCAACGCTTTGGGTTCCAGGGGATCGCTGCCTATAAGCCGGCCCATCACCGGGCCGGAAAGATAGTAGAAAACATTCGCGCCCAGCGCGGCGTACATCATCTGCCACTCATCCACGCGGATCAATTCCCCGGTACGCATGCCCTCGGCCAGGAGTTCCTTCACCGCGCACATCATGGGGCGGAAAACTTTTTCGACCAGCGGGTCGAGCGCGCTTGTCTCGCCCTGGCGCAGCCGCATCATGTCCTGCTGCATTAGGCTCTGGAATGTGCGTTGCGAGTGGATGCGGTCAAAATGATTGAGCACGAAATTGACCAGGCGCTCGCCTGCCGAGCGTTTGCCCGAGATGGCCGCCATGCTGCTGGCCACAATGCGTTCGGCGACGCTCTCAATGGCGGCGGTGTAGAGCGCCTCTTTGCTCTGGAAGTAGTAGTAGAGCAGGGCTTTGTTCACGCCGGCGGCTTCGGCAATCTGCTCGGTGCGCGCGCCAGCCAGGCCGTTTTCACTGAATTCGGCGATAGCGGCCTCGAGAATGCGGGCGCGGGACTGGTCGGCGCGGTCGGTTTGGGTGCGGGACGGGGTGTCGGTGGGCATATTCTTAACTAACTGGTTAGTCAATTACTACTATAACGCAGAAACGGCCGGCAAAGTTCCAGGAATTTTAAATATGCGGGCGAATTTCTCGCGCCGGGGATTCGCAGTTGGAGAAAGCTGCGAAAACAACCAGGAGTTGGCCAAACGGCCACGAGTTGCCTGATCCCGGGAATTGTTGATGACTTCAGGCGCGAGCCTGCCTGGTTAGGAATTGCATGAGAGTTAACCACGAGGTAACTTCCGCATAGGCGGTGATACAACCGCGAGGTTCGTTTCTTAGTCCCGGAGGGACGATCGAAGTTAGCCCCGGGTGAAACCCGAGGAAGGGCGCCACCAAAAGACAATGCGCGCCCCGGAGGGGCGCGGCGACAAAAGCGAGTAACTTCCGCATTGGCGGTGATACGACAACAATAGGCCCGCCTAGCCGTCTTTTGAGCTACGACCCGGTTTTCGCGGGCCGCGCATTGGCGCACGGCTGGGGTAGGTCCGTAATTGTGGGCTTCAGATCAAGCCAGTAAGGACTCGTTTTCAGTTGAGAACAGAAATCGGATAGAAAATTGTCTTTCCCTTTTCTGCGAGCGGGCCAAGACTCATCGAGGATCTTCCACGCTAAGTTGGAATGCCCGCCATAAATGAAGTCGAGCATATTTCCCCAGAGTTGTGATCCGATTCCACCTGAAAATGGATTGGTTTGACCAAATGCAGATCGCGTCTCCGACAACGCCTCCTTCCATTCTTCTGGTGTCGGCTGTGGTTTCTTCATCTTGCCCAACGCTAGATGATAGCCGCCTCCAATTGGATCATCAACGAATCCGACTATCACTCCCGGTGCAGGTGAGTCTGCAAATGAAGCCTGCCAGTAAGAGAATGTCCAGTCGGCTCCCACAAAATAGAATTTTCCGTCGATCATTTGAAAACGAGAACCATCACCGCTTCCGCCATCGAGCGTGGCGATGAGCCTGAAGGTCGGCTCAAGCTCAAAAACGTAGTACTGCAGGCAACAGTGTGCACCACCTGTGTAGAAACTCACGAGCATATCAGGGTTTCCACGACCGGTAACGTCCTTTCCGTTTGGAATAGCTGGCCCGTACTCGTCCCCGGGCTGGCCGAGGGTGTAGCTTCCGTCGTTTCCGAGCGTGCGTCGAAAGATCACCATGCCATTTCGGAATGCCTGCAAGCACGCATCGCCCGTCACGTCATTCTTGTAAGCCCTGAACGTAAGGTTGTCAACCGTAGAAACTTGGACTTGGTGCGAACAAGCAGTCTTCGGCGCGTCAGGAGGAAATTGCGCCAGAGCGGAGATCGAACCAATGCAGAGCAACAGCCAATGAAATACAACGCGCTTGAAGCACAAGAGCCTTCTGGTCTCGATCATTTTGATTTAGTCCGTCCCAAGCATTCTAGTGCTTCGGATGTTTACCGATGACGGCGATCTCTCCTTTTTCGGGCGAGTCGTCGCCAACTCGGAAGTTATATATCGGTAAACATTCTGAACCAGTGAATCTTCGCCAATATGCGATCACAGTCCTGACAATCGGCAAGCATTTGGCTTCAGATCCCAAAACGTGGATTTGCGGTTTCGTTGGCCCGAGGGAATTGAAACGCGACAACGCTCGGCTTGGAGCGGCCAACTTTTGGTTGCTTTTGCAAAAGCGCACCTTCGACCTGTAATTCTCACCGTCAGTCGCTTCTGTGAGAACCGCAGACCAACCCGGCGTCTCCGTACACTGACCGCTCTGAATTTCACCCGCCGGAATTGCAGTTAATTTCCTCCATTCGCGCTACATTCAATACGGGGAATGAGAATTCAATACGGGGAAAGAGAGCTCATCGCAAGGTTGCACCAAAACCGCTGCAAACGGCCGCCAGTAACTCCTTTGTTATCTAATCTCCACCGTCTAACCCATTTGCTTTCAGCGGGTTGCGGCGGGGTCTGGAGGGGTACAGGTAACTGAAAACAAACCACTTAACCCCTCTTCATAGGGGGGAGGGGGGATACCCCCTGAGCAGTAGGGGACGCCGACTCCTTCGCGAATAGGCTTCAGCGCTGGAGTAGTCTCAGGAGCGTTTCACCCGTTCCCGTTCGCCAATCATTTGGATCGCGCGCAGCGAACTGAGCGCCGCGCCTTCCTGCCACCCGAGAACGTGACTGGCGTGGTCGCCTATGAAATAGATCGGGCCATCTGCCGCGATGAGTGTCTCATAGGCTGGCGAGCCCTCGTCTGTGTGCGAGTTCGTTCCAGGCTCGTACGATGAGATCCACGAACCCTCGTTGAAGGGCACCAGTCCCCAGTTCACATAGACCGGCTTTTCCAGTTCCTTGCCGTGGCCAGGGTGCAGCCGCTCAACAGTTCCGCGCGAGGCGTCGAGCTTACCGGCGAGGGGCAGCTTGTCGAAGTCCGAGTGGGTGTCAAAGCCGTACCCGCTCACCAGCACGCCGCGCTCGCTGAACATGCCGCCCGATGGCAGCCAGACGGGGTCGGGGCCGTTCTTCACAAACTCGAGGCCGCCGTAGATGTTGTAATCCTGCTCCCAGAAGCGGCGGCTCTCCCAAGCGATCTTGTATGCGCGCGCATAGGAGCACTGTTCAATGACCTGCTTGACCGGTCCGCTAAAGTCGTTGGGAGTCTTTTTGAGGATCGAGAGCGGCATTCCGCACAGGCAATAATCGGCTTCGAGCACTTTTTGCACACCGCCTTCGCTGTAGACGATGCGCACTCCCGAGGCGGCTTTGCGAATCTCTTTCACCTCGGCGCTGTAGCGCACGGTTGGGCCGAGCGACTTGGCCAAGGCGTAGGCGATGCGATCCATGCCTCCTACCGGCTGGAACATGGTGGCCTGCATGTCGAACATCTCTTCGAACATGATCGCGCCCCAGAAGTTCTCGTCGAGCAGCGTGTGCATGTCGATGGGCTGATTGAGCGTGCCCAGTTCGTTGCCGGCGCCGGGCCGACGCGAATACCCGGAGCGGTCGGAGCCAGTGTACCTTCCGGCCTTATCGAGCGGCCCGTACGTGCGCAGAAAGCTCAGCATGCGGTCGCGGTCTTCAGCGCTCAGGTCGTCGTTGAGCGCGCCCTGGGCGATGCACTTTGAAAGCAACTCGCTCACATGGCCCCGCGTGTCGTTCACCACTTGTCTTTGCACCATCGGTCGGCCACCGTTAACCGCATCGTTTTGGAGAAGTGTCGACCGGCTGGAATTCACCTCGACCTCCATCTGCACGCCCAGCTTGCGGCAGTAGCCGAGGATGGTGGTGTGAATCGAGGGCAGCCGTGCCGGCCCGAAGTTCTGGTAGTTTCCGGGTTGCCAGTTGCAATTCTGGAGAGATCCGTCGGTGAAGACCACGCTGTCACCGGTGCGAACGGTCCAGCTGCGTCCGCCCGGGCGATGCCGTGCCTCCAGCACCGTGCAGTCAAAGCCGAGAGCCTTCATCTCGTAGGCGGCTACAAGACCTGCGATTCCCCCGCCGAGAATGGCCACTTTCGTGCCTATGCCCAAATCCGGCGCGAGATCGAGCCGTGGGGCGGGCAATGCGCGCGCCGGCATCAATCCCAGTCCCTGCATCGCGACAAACGTGGCACTGAATCCTCCCGCCTGCCCCACACGCGCAAGAAACTCGCGCCTAGAAATGCCCATAGTCAAACTCTCCCCCGATGCGAACAGGATCTGTACAGCTTGTATTGAGAATTATCAGTGATGGGTCATGAGAATTGGAGGGAAATCTGCGGGGCGAGAGAAACAGCCAACAGCCAGTAGCCAATAGGTGAGGGCTACCGGCAATTGGCTAATGGCTGATAACGGTCACTTGCCCTGATCGGAGGGCCGCGCGTGGTGGATCACCACTCGCGAGGCCAGCAGTTCGTGCGGATCGAGCTCGCCGCTGTGGTCGGTATCGAGCCGGTCGAACTCAGCGGACATAAAATTCATCCACTCCTGCTTTGAGATCTTTCCGTTCTTGTTGGTGTCCATCGACAGCAAAAGCTGCTTGGCATTTTCCTCCGCCAACGTAGCAGGGTTGGGAGCTTTGGGCGCGCTTGCCTTATCCTGCGCAAGCAAAGGTGTTGAGACTGCGAGAGAGCCGCCAACGAGCGCGGCCATCAGGTATCTTCTCGTCATCGCGAACCTCGTTTCTGGGTCATGAGCAGGAAATCCATTGAATGAATTTACCGCCGCGAGAACGGATTGTAGCGCGGTTTTTCGCCCCGATGCATAAACATCCGCAAGCTTTAACAAAGGGGGAGCATAAACAAATCGCAAACATGAGCGAGCCGGCAAAAAGAATCTGTGAACAAACCATTTTCGCGCGGCGCGGACGCACCAGAGCCAAAGTCCGAAAGTTGGAACCTGGGAGCTCGCCGCCTTCGTTTGCCGCCCACCCCGTCCCACGGCCTACAATGAAGGCTGATTCAACTTACGAGGACCCCTTATGCCGCTCTCAGGAGAAGCCATTCGCCTTATGAACTACATTGACGACGTCGCGGTCACACTGCGCCGCGTTCTGGCCGCTGTCCCATTGCTCTCTGAAGAAGAGCGGGCCCGCGTGGCCGATCACCTGGAGCAGGCCCAGCCCAACAGCGCCGATGTGGCCAAGGCGCTCACCTCCAAATAGAGCGCTCGCGTTTTGACTTTGTGGATGAGAGTCGAGGCGCGGCTGGAACTCTCTTATTCAGATGCCCGTGGATTGCAGTCAGACTGTCGCCATCATCGGAGCCGGTCCGCTGGGCCGTTCGCTCGCGCTCGGCGCTGCCCGCGCGGGGTTTCGCGTGCTGCTGGAAGACGTGATGCCATCCACGCTGCACCACGCGCAGGAGTACATCAGGAAAGAACTTGGCCGTGAGGCGCTGCCGGCGGTCGAATTTGTATCGACCGTTGAAGACGCGGTGCGCGGTGCGGACCTGGCCATCGATTGCGTGCCCGACGAACTCGAATCGAAGCTCGAAATCCTGTGGCTGCTCGACCGAATGGCCCCGCCGCAAACGGTCTTCGCTACGCCCACGACACAGCTTTCAATTGCCGACCTTGCCGGCTGTACCTACCGGCCTGAAAAGTGCATCGCCCTCGCCGCCGAGCCCGCGGCGCTGGCGAATCTCACGCCCGGTTCTGCGATTCGGTTGCGAACTTCTCCCGTGACCGCAGTGGAGACTGTGGAGCTGGTGAGCAGGTTTTGGCGCGTGATGGGATTCGAGGTGAATGTCGAACAGGAGCTCTCTAAAGATGAATGCTAGTGGCTGGAAGGCAGAAGCTCGGGCACCCTGTCTCTGATATACCTAAATCATGCGTTGCTTCATCGCGCGGTGGGCGTTTGTCGCTGCCGCCGTGCTGCCCCTGGCATCTCTTCTCCCTGCGCAACAGCCTCCCGATACCTTTCGCTGGATGGACTTCCACAATCCCAAGGACCAGGACACCATTGTCTGGGTCACGCGCTCGCTCGCAGTTCAGGATTGGTCGGCCATTCGCGAAATCGGCGTCAAGTACGATGCCGCGCTGGTGGTGACCACCTATCGCAAAACTCCGCAATCGCTGCCCGAGGACGACACCTTCAGCGTGTGGAGCGTTTCACTTACCAGTCATGCCATCACGCTGTTGCTGAGCGGCGTGAATCTGCGCATCTTTGGCTGGCAGCACTTTGCCGACGGCTTTCAGGACGACCTGATCGCGCTCTACGACGACTGCCGCAACTGCGCCGCCACCACTTACTTCACCGCGTTCTATTACGACGCTGCGCAGCACGGATGGGGCGCACGCTGGATGCGGGGCGGCAAGGGCATTCCGGTCTGGAACTCGAATCCGCCGTCGGGCGTTGCCTGGTCGCAGCTTTACGCCCTGATAGCCGAAGGCGACGGCCACGCCTCCCTCTATACCTGGAACCACTTCGATTACGGCAAACAAAAGCCGCCTCAGGACTTCATCTTTCGCTACGACCGCGACCCCTTTAGCGGACTCGACCGCACGGATGAGCTGAGCGGCAAGGAACTGGATGAGATGAAGCTGCGAATCTGCCGCGGCCAGGATGTGATTGAAGGCTTCGAAAGAGGACAGGATGCGGAGATATGCGGCCAGCTTGTTCCGCGCGCCCAACGCCATCCGGTAACCACGCCGCCGGCAAATAACCACGGGCGGATGGGCTCCTGGACGCCGCATTGAAGCAGTTAAATCTCCGCCACGAGCCTCGCGCCGGCATTCCTCTGGTTTGAGAAAATGCGTGCATTTGGCTAGTCTGCGAGCTATAAAGGGCATCGGAAAGGTAGCGAAACTGGAGATGATAATGAACCTCTTTTCCCGGTACGGAAACTTGTCAATTCTCGGGTTGGCAACTGCTCTCTTTGCGAGCGGATGCCACGGCAAACACAACCAGACCCAGAATCCGGTGAACGATAGCGTGACCCAGGCGCAGGCTGACCAGGGAACTGATCCGGCGTCGGCGAACCTGGCGCCCGCCACTTATACAACCACAGGTGCAAGCGACCAGGCTGGTGCGACTGCAGGTCCGAGCGATCAGTCTGGCGCGTCTTCCGCTGCGAATGACGCTTCCAACTCGACCGCTGGTGAGGAGACCGACCAATCGGCAAACTTCGAACAGCCCGCCGCGACTGCTCCCCAGCCCCCTCCACCGCTGCCTGTCTACAACCAGCCGCCATGCCCCGGCGATGGCTACATCTGGACGCCTGGCTATTGGTCCTGGGCTCCCACGGGATATTACTGGGTGCCGGGAGTATGGGTGGCTCCGCCGTATGTGGGCGCGCTGTGGACTCCCGGGTACTGGGGATTTTCACTGGGCCAATACGCGTTCTTTCCCGGTCATTGGGGCCTCCACATCGGCTTCTACGGGGGCATCAACTACGGGTTCGGATACATCGGGGTTGGTTATGAGGGCGGCTACTGGAACAACGGCCATTTTGCCTATAACTCGGTCTACAACAATGTCGGTGTCAACGTAGTGCATAACGTCTATCGCTACAACGTGATCAACCGCAATATCAACCAGACGCGTGTGAGCTTCAACGGAGGCCGTGGTGGCGTCTACGCCCGGCCCGGGCCCGCGGAAATGGCGGCTCGGCGGGAGCCTTACGCGCCGCGAATGGCGGCCCAGGTGCAGCATGCGGAGAGCTTCCGCGCCAACCGCGAGCAGTTTGATGAAGTCAATCACGGCCGGCCTGCCAATCTGGCTGTGAGTCGCCCCATCGAGGCCGATCGCAACGTGCGCCCAGTGGCAGCGCCAAGGCCTTTTGTCGGGCATGCTGTGCCGTCGCGGCCAGAGGGCCGCCCGGCCGGAGGAGGACGGCCTGAACATCGCCCGTAACTACATCAATTTGCCCTCGGTCCATGGCGCAGTTTGACTGGAGCCGGAGCGCCCTAATCACCAGCGGGGAGGGTCGCGATGCGTGACCCCTCCCGAGGCTTCTTGGCCAAGCGGCTGAGCTGAACGGGTAGACTTCGTTCTTCCAAAGTGCATCCAAGTCCTACGACAGTAAACGAAAAGTCGACAGGAGATGAAAGATGGCAAAGTGCTCCACTCATAAACCATTTGGTGTCTTTCTATTAGGTGCTGCCGCACTGTTTTTTGCAGGCTGTCACTCGAATCAACAGGCGACCAGCAGCGCCAACGAGAGCAATCCGGCGACTGGTACAGACCAGAGCCAGCAAGCTGCGCAGGATGAGGCATCAGGGAACCTGGTGCCGGTCGCGAATACCTCGAGCGCCGGTGCGGCGTCCCCCG
Source organism: Occallatibacter sp. (assembly GCA_035504315.1). GTDB lineage: Bacteria > Acidobacteriota > Terriglobia > Terriglobales > Acidobacteriaceae > Telmatobacter. Next base: position 27,396 of record DATJSB010000249.1, on the reverse strand, counting down.
CGGTCAGTGACACCTCAGCCGCATCCTCCTCATCCGCCTCTGACTACGGCACGGCCGCAGCGCCTGCCGACGACACTGCCGACGAATCGGCCTATGGAATCCAGCCTGTGGCAACCGCTCCCCAACCTCCGCCGCCGCTGCCTCAATACGAACAGCCACCCTGCCCCGATGATGGGGACATTTGGACGCCCGGTTACTGGGCATGGGCTCCTGCGGGCTACTACTGGGTCCCCGGCACATGGGTGCAGTCGCCCTATGAAGGCGCGTTGTGGACCCCGGGCTACTGGGGCTGGTCTCACGCTCACTACGCCTTTTTTGCCGGCTACTGGGGACCGCACATCGGCTTCTACGGTGGCATCAACTACGGCTTTGGGTACGTGGGCCTCGGCTACCTGGGCGGTTACTGGAATCAAGGACATTTCTTCTATAACCGCTCCGTGACCAACGTGAATGTGACCGTGATTCACAACGTGTACAACCGCACCATCATCAACAACTACACGGTGATCAATAGGGTGAGCTTCAATGGCGGCGCAGGGGGAATCCAGGTGCGGCCGCGGCTGGCCGAGCTTGCCGCGCTGCGCGAGCCGCACGCCCCGCCCATGCAGACGCAGATTGCGATTCAGCATGCAGCCAGTTTGAACCGCGCGCAGTTTGCAACAGAGAATCACGGGCGGCCGGCGACGTTTGTTGAGACTCGCGCTGTGGTTGCCGATCGCGATGTGCATCCCGCTGTATTGCGCACCCTGCACAACCTGCCTGAGGCTGCGCGGCCGGTGGTGGAGGCAAGACGTGGCCCCGAACCAGGGAACCGCGCCGCGCCGAACCGCGCCGAACCGGCGCACCCCGAGGCGACGCGTCCTGCCGCAGAGAATCGCCCCGAGCCCAGCCGGCCTGAGGCGAGGCCGGAGCCGAGCCGGGCCGAACCAAATCGGGCCGAACCAAATCGAGCCGAACCAAATCGAGCCGAACCGCAGCAGCGTCCTGAGGAGACTCATCCGGCTCCAGTGCGCCGCCAGGCGCCTCCAACTGAACACCGGCCGGCACCGGAGAAGAAACCTGCGCCCGCCGAGCATAGAGAAAACAAGCCGCAATAGGAGTGTGGGCCGGAGCGCGCCATCGGCTCCTCAGTCGGCTGTCAGCACCTTGACGGCCACCAGGTTGCGCACCCAGCGCGCCGGGCGCTTTTCACGTGTGGCCACCAGCTTGAGCGGCCCATCCTCAGCGATCGGCTTGCCGTTTTCGCTGTCGGCCACCATCACCGTCGCATCGTGCACGTCTGGAGTGATTTCGCCCAGCGAATACACCACCTCGTATCCGTCTGAGCCCGCGGCTACCAGGTAGATCCTGAACTGCCTTCCGCGCGGCTTGTCGGGCACGCCGAGCTTGGTCAGCAGGTCGATGAGCGGCACACCCGCATAAGTTTCGTCGGCTTTGGTGTGCTCGTTGTAAACAGTCACGGTGGTGTGAGGCAACGCGGCCAACGTGGCGGCTGTCCAGGTAGCGGACTGACCGGCAAAGGTGATTACCAGCGGCCCCGCCGCCAGTGCGGGCTTGCGCGCCTTCGTGGTGCTCTCCGGTGCCATATCGCGCATGGGCATCTGGTCGTGCTGGCTTTGCGAGGGCGCGGTGGGCGCCGCCTGCACCTGGTTGCCGCCCGCGTTTGACGACGGCGAGCTCTGCGCTGCAGCCGCCATCGGAACTGCAACTGCCAGCAAAGAGACCGCCAAGCTGCGTAACCCGCGCATCATGAATCCCTCCCGCCATTCATCGTATACTGGGGCCATGTCGATCGTGCGCAACGCGGCCGGAATCGCGAAGGGCATGAGCATCACCTTTCGCGAGATGCTCGAGCCAACGCAGGTTGAGAACTACCCTGACGGACCGGGACCATTGCACGGCGCGGTGTTCGAACAGCGCTTTCGCGGCGCCCACGTGCTGCAGCGCGACGAAAACGGCTTGGAGAAGTGCGTAGCCTGCTTCCTGTGCGCGGCGGCCTGTCCGTCGAATTGCATTTACATTGAGGCGGCCGAGAACACCACCGACCACCGCATCTCGTCGTCGGAGCGCTACGCCAAGGTCTACAACATCGACTACAACCGCTGCATCTTCTGCGGCTATTGCGTGGAGGCCTGCCCGACAGACGCCATTACCCACGGCCACGGTTTCGAACTGGCCACGCTGAACGCGACCAACCTGGTGATGCGCAAAGAAGACATGCTGGTGCCAGTCGAGGCACTGACAGCGGGGAAGTAGCGCATTTTTACCCGAGGCGTAGCATCCCAATTAATAGGGATACGTGATTTAGCGCACATTCGATTGCGAAATCTTGCCTGTAGAGTCAGATGAGTACGTGAACCGCCTACTCTCATTCACGGCGTTCCTGGTCATAGGCCTACTGGCTGCGCAGCCAGTTCTCTCCAGTCTGAACTGCGCGGCCGGGATGGCTCCGGCCTGTGAGCAACTATGCCCGATGGGAGTGAGCGGAATGGCTTCCGATTGCCCGATGATGGGCATGACGGCGGCCCAGGGTTGCATGCAGAACTGCTGCTCGCGCAACGTGATTGAAGCTGTGCTGTCGCGGGCCTCGTCCAATAAAGCCAAGGCCGCAAGTTCCGCTCCGTTAGCCGTCCCCACGAGCACGACGGTTGCCGCCGACCCGGCAAGGCTGGTTGTCGTTTTGCGCTGCGTCCGCGCCGACTCGCCTCCGCGATACATTGTGAATCGCGTCTTCAGGATTTAGACCACTCCTTGATTTTCATGAGCCTTTGATGCGGCCTCAGTATGGGGCCATGCATACATACGCATTCCAACACTGACGGATACCGTCAAGGAGAGAATTCCATGAAGCGCACACTCGCATTGATTTCACTTGCAACCATTCTGGCTGTCGCAGCCCTTGCACAAGCTCCTGCGAAGGCAAAAGCCATTTGCTGCGACGACTGCTGCCAGGCCCGGTGCGGGCAGACGTGCTGCCAGAACGGTTGCACCAATAGCTGCTGCCAGAGCAAGTAACTCAAACCGCCGGGCCCGGATCGCATTGCGATCCGGGCCCGCAGCCAACCCCTGACCCTTGATCTCTGATCTCTTATCTCTGATTTCTTATCTCTTATCTCTGATCTCTGATTTCTTATCTCTTATCTCTTATCTCTGATCTCTGGTATGCGATCCCTGCCTTCACCCCGCCGTGGCCAGCAATCCCCTCATACGCAGCTCCGTCATCACCCTTTCCACCTTCCAGTCGAGGGCGCCGGTTCCGTCAACGGTGAGATCGGCGTGGATGGCCGAAGGGCGCACATAGAGGATGCCGGCGGGCCGGACGGTGGCATGATACTGCCTGAGAACCGACTCCGGTGTGCGGCCGCGCTGCTCGACGTCGCGTTTGAGCCGTCGCTGGAAGCAAATATGATCTGGCGTGTCGATGTAAACGCCAAGGTGGTAATGGCGAAGAAGTACGCCATAGTAGAGCGTAAAAAGGCCCTCGACGATCAGGAAAGGGGCAGGCTCGACGCGCACCGTGCGGCCAACGACGCGGGTGTAGCTGGAGAAGTCGTAGATAGGCCGATTGATGGCAAGGCCGCGAGCGAGGGCGGCGACGTGCGTGGCCAGCAGGCCGACTTCGATAAGGGCGGGGTCGTCGAAGTTCTTCTGGAGGCGCTCTTCGAACGGCAGATGGCTGAGGTTGAGGTAGTAGTTATCGAGATGGAAGTGGATGCCGCCGAGCGTGCGGGCAAGCTCCGCTGCCAATGTGGTCTTGCCTGATCCCGAGCAGCCGGCGATGCCGATGACCACCGGCGGAAACGGGAGCCTGGGCTCTTTAACGCCTTGGACATCGGTGCTCACGGTTCGCTTTCCACTCGCGTTGCGATGCGCGGGACAAGCCGTTTGAGCAGAGCGGCCAACCGGTGTTCAACCTTGCGGCCTGTCTCGAATACCTCCTGGTGGCTGAGCGGCGTTGCGCTCAGGCCCGCTGCCAGATTGGTGACGCACGAGATGCCCAGTACTTCGATGCCCATGTGGCGCGCCACAATGGTTTCAGGCACGGTAGACATCCCCACAAGAGTTGCGCCCAGGGTGCGGAAGGCGCGAATCTCAGCGGGCGTCTCGAAGCTGGGGCCCGGCGTGGCGAGATATACACCTTCGCCAAGTGAAAAGTCTTCTTCGGCCGCGGCCTCCTTCGCGAGAGCGCGGAGCGTTTTACTGTAAGCCTCGGTCATGTCGAAGAAGCGCAGTCCCGCACTTTGTTTCACAGCGAATCTAGGCTCGTTGGGCCCGATGAGTGGATTCCATCCCATTTGATTGATGTGATCGGCAAGGAGAACCAACTGGCCGATCGAGAGCCCTTCGGCGATGCCGCCGGCCGCGTTGGTAAGCACCACGGCCCGAATGCCCAGCATACCCAGCACGCGCATCGGAAAGGTGACCTGCGCCGGCGTATAGCCCTCGTAATAGTGCACGCGGCCCTGCATGATGGCTACGGGAGTCTGGTTAAGCAGGCCGGCAATGATGCGCCCTGAGTGGCCTTCGACCGTGGAGCGCGGAAAATAAGGAATCTCGGCGTATGGAACGACGACGGGATCCTCCACAGCTCTGGCGGCCGCGCCAAGGCCCGAGCCCAGCACGATACCTACGCGCGGGGCGAACTCGCCCAGCTTGATCTTGAGAAAGGCCGCAGCCTCAACGACCTGGTCGTAATAGCTCATGTCGAAGTCGCCATTGTGCTCTCGACATTGTACAAGGGCTCCGACGAACGCAGCCGCTGGGGCCGCAGAGCAGTTTGCATCGCCAATCAGTTAAAGCCTGAAAGCTGAAAACTGAAAGCCTTATCTCGCCACCGGCCAATCTTCGGGTGAAACCGTGACTGTGGCGCATCCCATGGCGTAGTTGTACCAGTAGTGCTCGGTTGTGGCGTTGGCGAAGAAGCCCTCGACCTTGCGACGAGCCACAAAATCATCAACAAAATTTCGCGGGCCGTAGAACAGCGTAAAGAAGCTGTCCCAGTCGACAGTAAAGAGGAACGATGCGTCTTGAGAAGTCAGGCTGCCGCGCGATGGGAATGCGTCAGCGCGGGTTCTAAGCCGATTCACGTTGAAGGGCTGCACGGGATCGACCGAGGGAAACTCGGGTACGAATATCAGGCTGCTTTTTCCTGCTGCGTCAAAGGCGTCGAGAATGTCGTGCTGCAGCATCGGTTCAAAGCTGCCTTCGTTCGGCATCCACACGTTACCGGCCTCAAGATACCGCTGCAGCCGATTGCGGGCGGCAAAATCGCCGAACTCGGGGTAGATGGCGTTGATCGACGTAAGCAGCGCCTGGTTGAGCGCGGCGGCGCCGCGCAGGCCGGTCTGCGCGGCCACTTCGGCCCAACGCACCTTCTCGCCGGCGACAACGACCTGCTCTTCGCTGGGATACGCGTGGGTGGCGCGCCAGGCCAGCCGGTCGGGCACCCGCACAAACGGGTGCAGCATGATGTAAAGCGCCTCGAACCGGCCTCCGTAGGCCTCGATCAGTGGCGCATCGCAAGGCGGATAGACAAATTCCTCGTAGCGCACGCCACATGATTTCAAAACGCCGGCTCTTGGCGCTGTGAGCGGGAACACGGCGTTTTGCCCTACCTCGCAATCGAACGGTAAAGTGGGGATGCGGGCATGCTCGATTGCCCCCGGGAGGCCGCACCATGTGCCGCAACATCAAAATGCTCTTCAACTTCGATCCGCCGGTGAGCGACGATGAGGTTCGCGCCGCGGCCCTGCAGTACGTGCGCAAGATAAGCGGGTTCAACAAGCCGTCGAAGGCCAACGAGGCCGCGTTTAATGAGGCGATCGAAGAGGTTGCCGCAGCATCGATGCGCCTGCTGTCGACCCTCGAGACGACCGCACCGAGCCGCAGTCGCGAAGAAGAAGCAGCGAAGGCCAGGGCGCGGGGCGCGGCAAGGTTTGGGGAGAAGACAGGGACTTAGGGGCTAGGGCTTGGGATGGAATGGCGATGAGAGAGATATTTGATTGGCTTTTCGGGTTAGGGCTTGGTTGCAACGCGCTGCTGTTTGTGCCGCAGGCCATCGCCCTATGGCGCAAGAAGACCGATGAAGGCGTCTCGCTGCTCACCTTCGGCGGATTCAGCGTGCTGCAGGTAGTAGGAATTGTGCACGGGGTGAATCACCAGGATTGGTCGCTCATTCTGGGCATGGCGGCAAGTTTGATGTCGTGCGGAACGGTGACCGGGCTGACGGTGTTTTATCGGGTGAGGAGAACTGAAAAGCGGAGTTAGCGGAGTCAGGCCCCCAGCCCTCACGGCATAAACAAAAACATCGCGAGGATGGTGCATCCAATTCTCTTATATTGGAACGCTACCCCAAAAACATCCCCGCAATCGATGCGCTGATCAGGTTGGCCATCGTGCCCGCGAGCATCGCCCGCACTCCCAGCTTGGCCAGGTCGTTGCGGCGCTCGGGCACCAGAGCGCCGATGCCGCCGATCTGCATGCCGATCGATCCAAGGTTCGCGAATCCGCACAGCGCAAACGTGGCAATGGTGAATGCGCGCGGAGATAGAGTCGCCTTCTGCGCGCCAAGACCGATATACGCAATCACTTCGTTCAACGCCATGCGCGTGCCCAGCAGGTTGCCGATGGCCGGGCAGTCGTGCCAGGGCACGCCGATGAGCCAGGCCACGGGCGCGCCAACGTAACCCAGAATCTGCCCCAGGCTCGACGGGAACCAGGCAACGCCGCCGTGAATCCAGGCCAGAAACATATCGAGCAGCGCGACCAGCGCCAGAAAACTGATGAGCATGATGGCCACATTCATGGCCAGTTTGCCGCCGTCGATGGTACCGCGCGCGATGGCGCCGATAAAGTTTTCGTCCTTGTGCAGTTCGTCTGTGGGGATGACGACCTTGCCTTCGGTGGCTGGCGTTTCGGTCTCGGGCACCAGCATCTTGGCCAGCAGAATTGTTCCCGGCGAGGTCATGATGACGGCCGAGAGCAGGTGCCGCGCCTCAACGCCTTGCGCAATGTACATGGCCATGATGCCGCCCGAAACGTGCGCCATGCCGCTGGTCATGATGGTCATGAGTTCAGAGCGCGTGGCCTTCGAAAGGAACGGCCGGATGGTGACCGGCGCCTCGGTCTGGCCCATGAAGATGCTGGCCGCAACGTTCATGCTCTCGGCGCCAGAAATGCGCATGGTTTTGAGCATCACCCAGGCCATGCCGCGAATGATGATCTGCATGAGACCGATGTGATAAAGCATTGCGAAGAACGCGCAGATGAAGATGATGGTCGGCAGAACCTGAAAGGCGAAGATGGCGCCCGAGTTCGATCCCAGGAGCTTGCCGAATACGCCCGAGTTGGGCAGTCCGAGTTCGCCGAATAGAACCCTGGTGCCCGCGAAAGTGGCCGATAGCATGTTGGTGACCACGTCGCCGGCCCAGCTCATCACGCGCTGGCCAAAATTGAAGCGCAGCACCAGAAACGCAAACGTGAACTGCAACCCGAGGCCCCAAGCAATAGTGCGCCAGCGAATATGCTTGCGGTCGGTTGAGCCGATGTAAGCCGCGCCGAGCACAGCAAGGATTCCCAGGATTCCCGTAAATCGACCCAAAGGCGTCTCCCTGTGGACAAAAATTCTGCTTTCGATTACCTTACAGCATCGAGTCACAGGTTGAATCGAGTAATTCTTTTGAGTTCCGGGAGAATGACGATGGATAAGGGAGATCTCAAGAAGTTTATGGCTGGGTTTCGCTATGGGGTGGTTTCGAGCGTGGCTGCGGACGGCACACCCCAGTCGGCGCTGGTTGGCATCGCCGTCACGCCCGAACTCGAAGTTGTCTTCGACACGGTGAAGTCGTCACGCAAGTATCCCAACCTGAAAGCGCGGCCGCATTGCTCGTTTGTAATTGGCTGGAGCGGGGAGCAGACGGTGCAGTTTGAAGGCGTGGCCGTAGAACCGGAAGGCGAAGACCTCGCGCGGTGCCGGCAGGCGTATTTTGCGGTGTGGACCGACGGGCCATCGCGGCTTTCTTGGCCGGGAATCACTTACTTTTGCATCAAACCGCACTGGATACGCTTCAGCGACTTCGATCAATCGCCGCCGCTGATTGTTGAGTTGAAGTTTCAGGCGGAATGAAGCGTCGGCCACGGTGGCAAACTGCGTGTCTCGTTCCGAGATTAGCCGGGCTGTGCTTCGGCTAGAATCTCCGCCGCCAATTCGCGCGTAACAATGCGGCTCACCAGTGGCACCGCCGCTCCGCGGTCTGACTCTTTGGACAAGTGAATTGCTTCGTGGAGGATTGCCTCCGGCTCGTCAAGCATCGCCTCATTGGTTGCGAAGATAGTCGCAATGGGCTCGCCTGCTTCGATGCTTGCGCTGCGGCGCCTGTGGAAGATGATGCCGGCGTGCGGGTCGACAGGCTCACCGGCCTTCTCGCGCCCCGCGCCTGTGCGCTGCACTGCCCATCCCAGGGCCGTTGTATCCATTGAAGTAATTATGCCGCTCTCCCATGCATCAACCACGCGCGTTGCGCCGGGCTTGTGAAAAGCCGCGGGATCATCGAAGACCGCGACGTCGCCGCCCTGCGCGTCGATCATCTTGAAAAAGACGGCCAGTGCGGAGCCGTCGGTCAATGCGGCCTCGGCAAGCTGGTAGCCTTCAAGCGGCGTGCCGGCTTTACCGCCAAGATGGATCATCCAGCCGGCCAGAATGAGCGACAGCTCGCGCAGATCTTCAATCGCGGGCGGTCGGTCGCCGCGCAGCAGCTCGACAGCCTCGGCCAGCTCGATCCAGTTGCCGGCAGACTGGCCCAGCGGCTGATCCATGTCGGTGAGCAGGGCCACGGCGCGCGTGCCCGCTGCCTCGGCGGTCGCCACCATTAACGCGGCCAGAAATTCGCACTCTTCATAGGTGCGCAGAAACGCGCCGGAGCCGGTCTTCACGTCGAGCACGAGAGCGTCGAGACCGGCGGCCAGCTTCTTGCTCAAGATCGAAGCGCAGATGAGGCCCGGATTTTCGACCGTACCTGTGCGGTCGCGAAGAGCGTAAAGCACGCGGTCGGCAGGGACGAGTGCCGGTGTCTGGCTGACGATGGAGCAGCCGCATTTCATTAGAACTGTCTCGAATTCAGACAGTGAGAGAGCGGTGCGATAGCCGGGGATGGATTCCAGCTTGTCGAGCGTGCCGCCGGTGTGGCCGAGGGCGCGGCCCGAGATCATGGGCACGGCAACGCCGCAGGCCGCGGTAAGTGGCGCGACCAGGAAGCTGGTTTTGTCACCCACGCCGCCCGAAGAGTGCTTGTCGACGGCCGTCTTGCCAAGGCGCGCCGGCGAGAACTTGTCTCCCGAGTCGCGCATGGCCAGCGTGAGCGCGCGCGTCTCGTCGAGATTCAGTCCGTTGAGCCAGGATGCCATGAGCCATGCGGCGAGCTGATCGTGAGGGATGGCGCCTGAGGCGGCTCCGGCGGCGACGAAGCCGATCTCGCGCGACAAGAGTGTGCCGCCATCGCGCTTCTTGCGGATGATGTCGATCATGTGCAGCCTAGATTCAGCGGAGTGACTCATTCGCTCTCTGGGTTCTCGCCCGCGCTCCTAACTCGCCTTCATCCCAAACGCCTGCGGCAGCAGCTCGCTGAACTTCATTGTGCGCGGGCCGTCGCTGGCCGGGAAGGTGACTGGCGCGTCGGGCAGGGTGAACTCGGCCAGCACCTGCCGGCAGGCGCCGCAGGGCGGGCTTGCCGCGCTGTTCAGATTCACCACAACGACGGCCTCAACACGAATTCCGGGCCCGAACTGCGAGACCGCGTTCACCAGCGCAGATCGCTCCGCGCAGATGGTCAAACCGTAGCTGGAGTTCTCCACGTTGGTTCCGGCAACCACCGCGCCGTTCGACAACCTGAGCGCCGCGCCCACGCTGAAGCGCGAGTAGGGCGAGTGGGAGTTGCGCGCAGCGTCGAGTGCGCATCGGGTCAATTCGTCGAGCGCTGCGTGGTTATTTTTCGTCATATCAGGTTCGTCACTAATTGGAATTCTCTCAAGTCTAACAATCTGTGGAGATACGAGGCTAAAGCATCTGCTCTCCCAATGTACACTCTCGTCGAGGTCGAAGTTGCGCGGGTGGTCGCGGTTTTTGCTCTGGCTGATTTTGGCTTTTTTCGCCGGACACTCGGGCGCATGGGCGGAGCCGGTCCCGGTTTCGCATGCTCCAGGAGCCCAGGATGCCGCTCGACCACCGGACGTTTCACCCCTTCCTGAATTCGATGTGGCCGCGATTCATCAGCACATTCCCGAGCCGCACGAGCACAATTCCATCTGGAGTTCGTCTTCAGACAGCCATTTCAAGGCGGAGAACGTCTCGCTGATTGGCCTTATTCACTGGGCCTATGAAATGCCGGAAACGAGGATTCTGAACGCACCGGGCTGGGCCAGCTCAACCTACTTCAACATCGATGCGTCATCGGATGCATCGGTCGATGCGAAGATAGCGCATCTGGCCCCGGATGCGGGCAAGCTACAGAAAGAGACGATGGTACGGGCGCTGCTTGCCGATCGCTTCAAACTGGTCACACACACTGAGACGCGCGAGTTGCCGGTTTACGAACTTGTCGTTGCCAGAGGAACGCCTAAACTTGGCGATGATAAGTCAAACGGGACCACCATCAACCACGGGCGGGATCACATTGAGGTGCAGGCTTCGAACAGCGTCGCTGTCCTAGCCGAGGAACTCGCGAAAGAGGTCGGCCGGCCGGTTGTCGATAAAACCGGCATTTCGGGCCGCTACAACCTTAAGGTCCGGTGGACGCCCGATGTCGATGCTGCGTCTGCCGGCAGCTCCGCACCTGACGCGCCACCGTCGATTTTTACGGCGTTGGAAGAGCAACTCGGCCTCAAACTCAGGCCCGGCAAAGGCCCCGTGGAGGTGCTGGTCGTCGACCACGCAGAGATGCCGTCGGAGAACTGAATTCCTGTCCCCGATCCGTGCCTCGGCCGGCCGCAGGTCGGAGCCATGGTGGGCAGCCGCGCTGACCCATCCGCTCAAGTTGCTCTCTGATTCATCCGATAAGTTCCCTGAACGTTGCCGCGCCCCGGCTCTTAAGGGTGCAGAGCAGACGGCCGCAGTTGAGTGATCGCCAATGGATGAATTGACAAGAGAGTTCCTGATCGAGAGTCTGGAGGGCCTGGACCGGATGGAGCGGTGCCTGACTGATCTTGAGAAGCGTCCGCAGGACGCCGCACTTCTGGGCGAGATCTTTCGTTCCGTTCATACCATCAAAGGAACGACGGGTTTTTTGGGATTCAAGCGGCTTGAGAAGCTGGCGCACCGCGGCGAGAACCTTCTGGGGTTGCTGCGAGACGGCAAGGTGGTTGCCTGCCGCGGAGTAATCACTGGCCTGCTCCACCTGCTGGATGGATTGCGCGCCATTCTCAAGTGCATCGAGGCCGATGAGAGCGAGGGCACGGGCGACGATGCGTCGTTGATTGCAGAACTCGAGGCATTGCAGACTCCGTCCGGCGGGATTGAAGCCCCCTCAACCCAGCCGCCGGCGCCTAAAGTCGGGCCAGTCGTATCCGCGGTAAGCGACCCGGCGCTCGCCTCGGCGAAGGCCGGTTCCGCATCTCCAGGCAATGAGTCTGCGTGTGCTGCACCGCTGCCCGAAACCCAAACATCGATCGAGCCCGCTGCCGAACAGCCTGGGGCAGCGGCACCTCCGGCTTCCGATAGCGGCAAACTCCGCACGCCGCCCAGCACGGCTGAGAGCACGCTGCGCGTGGATGTGACTCTGCTGAACCGCATGATGAACCTGGTGGGCGAACTGGTGCTCACGCGCAACCAGGTTCTGCAGGCCACGGCGACCGATCCCAGGATGACCCTGCTCTCGCGCCGCCTCGACATGGTAACCGCCGACCTGCGCGAGAGCGTGATGAAGGCGCGCATGCAGCCGGTGTCGAATATTTTTTCCAAAATGCCGCGCCTGGTGCGCGATCTTTCGCAGTCGCTCGGGCGCCGCGTACATCTGGAGATGGAAGGCCAGGAGACTGAGCTCGACAAAAGTCTGCTCGAAGCCATCAAGGATCCTCTCACGCACGCAGTACGCAATGCCCTCGATCACGGCATCGAGCCGCCGGAGGAGCGCCGGGCAGTGGGCAAGGACCCCGAGGGCACGCTCAAGCTGCGCGCCGTGCAGGAAGGTAGTCACGTAGTAATCGAGATCTCAGACGACGGCGCGGGCATCGCCGTTGACAAGGTCCGCGACAAGGCCATCGAACGCGGGCTGATCACGTCGGATCGCGCCGCTCTGCTGGGCGAGCGCGAACTGCTGCAGCTTATCTTTTTGCCCGGCTTTTCCACCGCCGCCATGGTCACCAACGTAAGCGGCCGGGGAGTGGGCATGGACGTGGTCCGCACCAACGTGGAAAAGATTGGCGGCAAGGTCGAACTCGACTCGCGCGCTGGCAAGGGAACCACGCTGCGGTTGCGCATACCGCTCACTCTCGCCATTATTCCTGCGCTCATTGTGCGCAGCCTCAACCAGAGCTTTGCGCTGCCCCAGGGCGCGCTCTCCGAGCTGGTGCACATTCCGCCCGAGAGAGCCGCGACGGCCATCGAATGGATCGAAAGCGCGCCGCTGTACAGACTGCGCGGACGACTGCTGCCCCTCGTATTCCTGAGCCGGCTGCTTTCGCCGGGCCGCGACTGCCGTCTGGCCGCGGATCGCGACAACTTCATCGCCGTGCTCGACGCCGACGGCCGGCGCTTCGGGCTGGTCGTCGATGGTCTCGCCGATCCCGAGGAGATCGTCGTCAAGCCACTCTCGGCGGTGCTCAAGGATATCGGGCTCTACTCCGGCGCGACGGTGCTTGGCAACGCCGATCTGGCTCTGATTCTCGATCCCGGCGCGATCGCCATGAAGGCCGGTATCACCATGCACTCTGAGGAAGAGGCTGGCGCACAGGTCGAAGAGAGCGCCGATGCAGCGCGGGCCGAGTTCCTGCTGGTCGAAGTGGCCGGCCGCCGTGCCGCCGTGCCGCTGGCCGATGTGCTGCGGATCGAGCAGCTTCCGCTCTCCCGGATTGAGTACGTTGGCTACCGGCCGGTGCTCAACTTCGAGGGCCACCTGCTTCCGGTCGAGGATTCGGGCGGCATGCTGGGTCAGGCCGCGGAGGTCCGCGGCGATGAAGCCGGCGCGGCAGGCGCGCAGATCATCGTGGTGGTATGCCGCGACGTCAATCGCCTGGTAGGCATCGTGGTTTCGCACGTGCTCGACGTGGCCGCCGGCTCGGACCTGTTTGAAGCCGGCACCGGTGTTCAGGCTGGCGGCGTCACCATGCTCAAGAATCATGTGACCGGCATCGTGGACCTGGGCAGCGTGGCTCCGCTTGTCTCGGGTGGGCCGTCGCAGGAAGCATGGACGCAACCGGCGGAGGTGACGGGATGACGGCGATGGTAACGGCAGTTTGCAACTCGAGGTCTCAGGTGCAGGTGGAACTTTGCTCGGTGCGCGTGAACAACACCATGTTTGGTGTGCCCATCGGCCACATTCTTGAGATCGTGGGCTCGGCGCGGCCGCAACCGGTCCCCCTTGCGCCCGAGTATGTCGGGGGCCTCGTACATTATCGCGGCGACGTGCTGACAACGGTGAGCCTTCGCCAGTTGCTTGGCCTGGCGCCGTGCGAGGGCGCGCAAGACATCCTGGTGCTCGAAAGTGAAGGCGGCTGCTTTGGGCTGCAGGTGGATTCGGTGGGCGAGGTGCTCACCGTCTCTCCCGCCGACTTTGAGCCAAATCCCTCGATTCTCGATCGGCGCCACAGCTCGCTCCTGGCCGGGGCCTACAAGCTCAAGGACCGCCTGCTGGTGATGCTCGATCCGGAGCGGCTCGATCCCATGCGCCTGGCACAGGAGATGGCCGAGCGCTGAGGCGCCGAGGAGGCAAACTATGCGCGCTCTGATTGTGGACGATTCCCGGTTCGTGAGAGGCTTCCTGCGGGGCCTGCTTGAGAAGCTGGGCATCGAGTGCGAGGAGGCCGGCGACGGCCAGGCGGCACTCGATCGCATTCATTCCTCAGCGCCCTTCGATCTGGCATTTGTGGACTGGAACATGCCCGTGATGAATGGTCTGGAACTGGTGGAGCAGGTTCGCGTGGAAGGGTACCGGGATGTCAAAGTGTTGATGGTGACCACCGAAGCTGAAGACGACTACATTGTGCGCGCGCTGAATGCCGGAGCCGACGAGTACCTTATGAAGCCGTTTGATGGTGAGGCCCTGGAGGGCAAGCTGGCCATGATGGGCGTGGAGATAACCGCGTCATGAGCAACCAACTCCGCAGGCGCATCCTCATCGTGGAAGATTCAGCGGTGATGCGCAGCCTGCTGCGCACCGCCATTTCCTCTGATCCGCATCTCGAGGTGGCGGGAACCGCCGCCGACGGCGCCTCCGCGCTCACATTTCTTGCCGGCGAGCGGCCGGACCTGGTGCTGCTCGACGTGGAGATGCCGGTGATGGACGGGCTGGCAACCCTGCGCCAGATGCGCAGCCGTGGAATGCGCGTGCCCGTGATCATGTGCAGCTCACTGACGCAGCGCGGGGCGCGGGTGACCATCGACGCGCTTGCCAACGGTGCATCGGATTACGTTGCCAAGCCCACCGGGCAGGCCGGCCGCGAGGCTGCCATTCGCGCGCTGGCGCAAGAACTTATCCCCAAAGTCCTGGCGCTGACTGCAGCCGCACAGCCGCGGCTTTCCGTTACAGCGCATTCGGTCGTGGCAACGCCCTTCCTCTCAGGAGCGCAGACTCCTCCGGCGCAGCGCACTGCGGCAGCCCATATCTCTCCGGCAGTGCTGGTGATCGGCGTATCCACCGGGGGGCCGGCCGCGCTTGAGGTCTTGCTTCCCGCGTTGCCGGCGGGGTTCCCTTTGCCGGTGCTCATCGTGCAGCACATGCCTGAGCTGTTTACCCGGTTGATGGCCGAGCGACTGAACGGCCGCTGCGCTCTGCGCGTCCACGAAGCCTCTGAAGGCGAACCAATCAGCCGCGGAACAATCGCCATCGCACGGGGAAACTGGCATCTCGAGCTTCGTCCGCAAGGCAGTGCATCGGCGCCGGCCACCTTGCATCTGCACCAGGGCCCGCCTGAAAACCACTGCCGACCCGCGGTTGATGTTCTCTTCCGTTCGGCTGCACAAGCCTTTGGCCCCGCCGTTCTTGCCGTCGTGCTCACTGGGATGGGCTCCGATGGCTTGATTGGAGCCCGCATGATTCGCCAAAAGGGAGGGTGCGTACTGGCGCAGGATCAGGCCACCAGCACAGTTTGGGGAATGCCCGGCGCTGTTGCTGGCGCAGGTCTCGCCGACAAGATTGTTGCGCTTGATGCAATGACCTCTGAAATTGTCAAACTCGCCGGCCGCGGCCCCTCCGCGCGCGCCGAAGTTCAGTGCCCCGAGAGCCTCTTGAACCGGCAGGCGGTTTGACCATGGAGACAATTACTGCCGCAGCCGCCGATTACGGATTTCTCCGTGAGCTCGTCTTCGGCCTTACTCGTAACGTACTCGACCCCTCGCGCGATTATCTCTTTGAGACCCGCCTTTCGAAGCTTCTCCGCAACCAGGGCTTGAATCGGGTGGAAGAGCTCGTCCGCAAACTCCGCTCTAGCCGCAATCCGGGTCTCGAGAATGCCGTCGCCGAGGCGATGACTATCAATGAAACCAGCTTCTTCCGCGACATGCGTCCTTTCGAGCTGTTGCGCGCCGAACTGCTGCCCAGATTCATTGAGGCTCGCCGCTTCAAGCGGACGTTACGCTTTTGGAGCGCTGCTTCCTCTACCGGCCAGGAGGCCTACTCGCTGGCCATGATGACGCTTGAGCACTTTCCTATGCTGGTCGGCTGGGATATTAGGATCGAGGGCACGGACATCTCTGCCGAAGTGGTGGAGCACGCCCGCGCCGGCCAATATCACCGCATCGAGATCAACCGCGGCTTGCCGGCGCGCTTCGTCGTCCGCTACTTCGACCACGCGGGTGAGATGTGGTCGGTGAAGCCGGACGTCCGCAAGCTGTGTAACTTTCGCCAGGCCAACCTGTGCGGGCCGCGGCCGCCATTCAATCGCGCCAGCGACTGCTTCGACGTGATCTTTCTGCGCAACGTTATGCTCTATTTTTCGCAGGAAACCCGTCGCACGCTGCTTGCGTATGTCCATCGCCTGCTCGCGCCAGACGGCGTGCTTTTCCTGGGCTCAAGCGAGCAGCCCGCCGACCCCTCGATCTGGACCCCGTTGCTGGCCGGGGGAGCGTGCTACTACAAGCCGCGGTGAAGGAGCAGCCAATAGCCAGTAGCCAATAGGAAACAGCCAAAATCGGGAATCCGGAACCGCAAAGGGGTCGAATCACATGCAGTCGGCTAAGACCTGAAAGCCGCGCCCTAATGGCTACCAGCTACTGGCTGTTTCCAAGCAGCCTCTCCACCTCTGCATGCAACCGCTCCGTAATCTCAACCTCAGTGGCTTCGGGCGCAAAGCGGATTGCCTCGCCCACATGTACCTGGAGCCTGCCGGAGCGGAACCATCCTTTCCCGCTCACCTTCAACTCGCCCAGCCCGCGAATCGCCACCGGCAGCACCGGCACATCGCTCTCTTTTGCCAGCAATCCGATGCCGGCCCTGAAGCGCGCCAGTTTGCCTTCTGCCGAGCGCGTGCCTTCAGGAAAGACCATCACGTTCATTCCGCGATCCAGGGCGCGGCCCGCGTGCGCAAAGCTCAACTGAAAGTCGCGCTGGCGCGGCAGAGGAAAGACATTGAAGAGCGCGGTGACGAGGAAGTACGCAGGCGGACCGAAGATGTAAAATCCCTGCCTGCCGCGCGGCTTTTCAGGGTCGCGCCAGTGTCTGAAGTCGTCGAGCATCTCTGCCGACATGGCAACCGCGATATGCCTGCGCATGCGGCCTTCGAGCGCATATTGAATCAGCGGCCCATCGTAGGTGGTTACATGGTTGCCGATAATGAGCATCGGCCCCGGCAGCAACGGTTTCGCGGGCCCGTAAACGCGCGGATTCGCGAGCAGCCACACCAGCGGCCGCATGATGGCCTCGACAAACGCGATGCGAATCCACTCCACAGGCTTCCACCAAGGCCACAAGGGATAGACGTAGCGGCGCTTCTCGGCAGCGGGTGCAGTGTCGTGGACGGTGGATCGCGGATCGAGGTTCGCAGGAGGAGATTCGTGAGTGGTGAGTCGTGGTTCGTGGTTCCTAAGCGCGGCTCCCAGCTCACCTTCGGCGGCGAGCTTGCGCAGGTCGCCGAGTGTTTGGGCCTCTTCCAACAAGCCGCTGCTCGATACAATGCCCAGGCTTTCTTCAAGCGAAGCAGCCAGTTGAACGCGGCCCAGGCTGTCGAGATGCAGATCCTCAGTGAGCCGCTGCTCATCGCCCACGCTCGCATAGGTTTCACCGGTAATCTGCGCAATGAGCGCAATAAGCCAGTCAGACGAAGCGCCGAATGCGTGTTGATCCCTTCCGTTTTTCGCTGCCTCAATCTTGCGCAGCCATGCGGACACCTCTTTGCGTTTCACCTTGCCGGTCGAGGTGCGAGGCAGGTCCGGCTCCGGGTAAAGCACCCAGCGGCGTATGCGCTGGTACTCGGCGAGTTTTGTATTTGCTGCTTCAACTGCTGCTGCGGCCTGTTCGCCTGGGCCACGGACGGCCAGCACCGCGCAGGCCTCCGGTCCAGCAGCCGTCTCAATGGGAACTACCGCGCAGGCAGCAACGCCGGTCTGTTCTTCAACCGCGGCCTCCATGTCTTCGGGATGGAGGTTTACCCCCGACGCGGTGACAATCACTTCGCTCTTGCGGCCAACAAATTTCAATTCGCCCGAAGACTGCACCTCGGCCAAGTCGCCCGTCGCCAGCCACTCATTTTCACGCAGGTGCAGCTTGCCGCCCTGCCATGTTGCGCCGCTGATCATGGCGCCCTTTACCAGCACCTCGCCATCTGGTCCCAGCTTGACTTCGCGTCCGGCAAGCGGCTTGCCGATGGTTCCTTTGGCTACGTGGAAAGGGTGGTTGAGCGTGATAAGCGCCGTGGTCTCGGTCATTCCATAGCCCTGCACCAGGACAAAGCCGAGAGAGTTCCAGAACTGTTCAAGAGGGCCTGAGAGCGCGCCTCCGCCCGACACAAAGGCCCAGAACTTGAAGCCGAAGGCGCGATGTACCGAGCGGAATCGCCACCAGCGCTGCCATGCATTGATTCCCTTCGATTGCTCGAGCCGCGCGGCCAGCGTGGGATCGGCAGTCTCCAGATGCGCCTTCAAAACGCCCAGCACGCGCGGCACCGTGGCCAGTACCGAGATGCGCTCGCGGCGGATCAGATCGATGAGCCGCGGCGCAGCCAGACGATCTTCAAAGTGCAGCTCGGCAGTGTAGATCTGCGGAATCCACAAGCCCATCGTCTGACCGAAAACATGGCTCAGCGGCAGCGTGTGCAGGATGCGCAGAGGGTGAATCAGCTTTTCATAGCGCAGATACTTCTGCGAAGCCTCCTCGATCGGTCCCACACTGGCCAACACGTTGCCGTGCGTAATCACAATCCCCTTGGGGTCGCCGGTCGTGCCCGAGGTGAAGAGAATCTGAAGCGGTGTTTTGAGCGAGAGTCCCTCGACGGGCGCGGCTTCTTCAGCCGGCAGCTCCGTTTCCCAGTCTTCAATCCGCACCTGCGGAATCTCGGGCTTTGCGCGTTTTAGCTCGTCGAGCAGCAGCGCATCGCCCACCGCCAGCTTCGGATTCACATCCGCGGCCACGCGCGCCGCAAAGTCGAGCGAGCCGTTGGCATCCAGAGGGACAACCAAAACGCCGCGGCGCAGGCAACCGTGAAAGGCTGCCAGCCACTCGGCGCTATTCTCAGCCCACAGCAGAACGCGATCGCCGGCCGCTACGCCGTGCTGCTCGAGCAGGGCGGCAAATCGTGCGGCCATTCGAACCAGCTCGGCGTAGGTGGTTACCCGGCGCCGGTTGCCCTGATGCCGAACCACGGCGATATTGCGGCCATAACGCCTGAAGTCATCGAGCAATGTGACCAGATGATCGCGCATGAGTCTCTTCCAGAAAGTTCATGGTAGCAGCGAGTGCGCCCCGCCGCCGGGGGCGCTTGTGACACTTTGATGCGGTGCCGCACTGGGCCGGCCGGTAACTTAAGTATTGGCGCTTTGGTTGCCGCCTTTTGCATTCTCCTCAAGTATTTGGGTCCCGATGCGATACTTGATGATGGAGCGTCGCGCGCTCCGAGAGATTCCAGAGTCGCTGGACCAGAAGCCACTGCGTCGAATTCGCCGCGAACCCGGGGTGCCCACCGACAGGTTTTTCGTCGCCGGGGTGGGATTTTCGGGGAGCCGGCGGCCCGGCAGAAGGTGGGCGGGCCCCATTTCGCCTGGATTCGCTCCTATGCGATGCGGCGATATTTGCTGTGAAGGCCGAAACTTCCGGGCTGGTTTCAGTTGATTCGATCCGCGAGGCGGCAAGACGCATTGCGTCTATCGCAGTCCATACACCGCTGGTGCGCGCGCCCTTTGAAGGCGTCGTCGGCCGCGGGGCGAGTCAACCATTTGGCCGCGAAATCTGGCTTAAGGCTGAGAACCTTCAGCCCATCGGCGCATTCAAAATTCGCGGTGCGGCCAACAAGATCCTCCAGCTCTCTCCTGAAGAGATCGCCCGCGGGGTCATTACCTACTCGAGCGGCAATCATGCGCAGGGAGTGGCATACGCGGCACGCGAGGTGGGAGCCAAAGCCGTCATCGTCATGCCGTCGAATGCGCCAGCTGTCAAGCGCGCGGCCACACTGGCCATGGGAGCTGAGATCGTCGATGTCGGCGTGGCTTCGAGGGAACGGCTGGCGCGCGCCGAGGAGTTGGTCCGCGAGCACGGATACGCGGTCGTCCCGCCTTACGACGACGAACAGATCATTGCAGGGCAGGGAACCTGTGGACTCGAGATTGTAGAGGATCTCCCCGGCGTTGACCTCGTGCTCGCGCCGGTCTCAGGCGGCGGCCTGCTCGGCGGTGTGGCCGCAGCCATTAAGCAGTTGAGTTCCGGTACCAAGGTTTTCGGCGTCGAGCCTGAGCTCGCCGGGGACACCGCTGAAAGCTTCCGCACCGGCAAAATCGTCACTTGGCCGGCCGAGCTTGTGAGCCGTACCATGGCCGACGGCTTGCGCACACAAAGTGTTGGCCAGCGAAACTTCGCCCATATTCAGGCCTTCGTCGACGGCATCCTCACCGTGACCGAGGCTGAGATCCGCGCGGCCATGCGCGCTATTGTCGCCGCCGCGCGACTGGTTCCCGAGCCCAGCGGCGCGGTCGCCGCCGCGGCATTGCTCTTCCATCCCCAGGAGCTGCCCGAATATCGTAATGCAGTGGCAATTGTGAGCGGCGGCAACGTCGAACCCGGTCTGCTCGCACAGGTTCTCAGTGAATGAAAGGACAAAAATGACAGAACCGTCGACTCATCTCCACATTGGCGCGATCATTTACCCGCAGGTTGATCAGGCCGATTTTACGGGCCCGTTTGAAGTGCTTTCGCGGATTCCCAATTCGACTTTCCACGTCCTCTGGAAGGAGATCGCTTCCGTTCTCGATGTCAAGGGTCTCATTCTCACGCCCGATACTACATTTTCCAGCGCGCCCCCTCTGGATCTGCTCGTCATTCCCGGGGGCTGGGGCCAGGAAGCGCTGATGGAAGACCAGACGGTTCTAGATTTCATCCGCGCCCACGCCAAGTCGGGCAGACACATCCTGTCGATCTGCACTGGCGCCTTGATCACCGGCGCCGCGGGCCTGTTGCGGGGCGTCAAGACCACCACGCACTGGTCGTCATTCCATCTGCTCGAATACTTCGGCGCCCTTCCCTTCGATGGCCGCGTGGTTGTGGATGGTAAGTTTCTCTCCACAGCCGGAGTCACGGCCGGCATCGATGGCGCCCTTTGGGCAGTGACACTTTTGCGCGGCCAGCGCGCTGCTGAAGAGATTCAGCTGGCCATCGAGTACGATCCGGAGCCGCCCTTTGAGAGCGGAACGCCCGAGGCAGCGCCTCCTGAAGTGGTCGAAGCGGTTCGTTCCCACTTTCACAAGATCTCTGAAGCCCGGCTGGCGACGGCAAAACGCATTGCCTCTCAACTCGGTATCACGGTGGAGGGATAGTTTCAGGCGATCGAAATCAAGATGCATCGCCAGGCCGCTGAACAAGCTCACGGCGCGAAGGAATCAGGGTCCAATGGGTAATGGGACCGTACAAGCGCAGAGCGTCAGGTGGCTCGAAGCCCAGATCTCTGCATTGCGTTTTGCTGTTTCAATAATCCGCTTGATTCCTGTGTCTTGAACGCGAGGCGAGCTAAATGGAGCCTCAGGAACTATCATTTCAATTGATGAAGCGACGGATTCTCAGCGTTTCCATCCTCCTTGCCGGCGTGGCAGCCGGCTGCGCGGTCCCGCCGTGCTACGCAACTCAAAAACGGCCAGAGCTCGAGAAGCCCATGGCCGGACCGCGGGCCACCCCGTTGCGCATCACGTGGCTCTACATCTCTCCCGACATCGACGCGCAAAAAGTCGCGAAGGTGCAGATCGGCCGCGAGATGGTGGTGGCCGAAAAGAGTGGACCCTGGCTGCGCGTATACGCCAACACCGACATTGAGGAACTTCGCGGCAAAGATGCACCTGAGATGCAGACCGACGACACGACCTCGCCGCCGCCCATCTCCGGCTGGATGCAGGCAAAGGGCGTGGTCATGGATACAACGCCGAACGCCGACCAGATCCTGATGGGCGCGGCCGCCATCGAAGAGTCTCTCGCATCCGATCCCAAGGGACCGGCGAACGCCGCTCAAAGCGCGCGGCTGCTCTACCGGCGGCTTTCGGAGATGTTTCCCAACTCGCCCCTGGCCCCCGAGGCCGCCTGGCGATCCGCAGACATCGAATGGCAATTGCAAAAAGCCGATGCCGCCTCATTACCCTCGGCGCGGGAGAAGGACCCGTATATGCACGAACAGATGGATGAGGATGATCTGAGGAAGGTGATCAAGTTGTATCCTGGTTCACGCTGGGCCGCGCTGGCCGCCTTCGACCTTATCGATAACAAGCTATGCGGCGATTGGCAGGGCTCGACTCAGTGCCCCGAGCGCGAAGCCGCGCTGTACGAGAAATACGCCAATGAGTACCCTAACGGTCCGCGCACTGCGCAGGCGCTTTACCTGGCCGTCTACCGCCTGGCCGCGGTGGTGGACATGTACAATTCGAACGGCGACGACCGCAAAGCGGGAGAAGCGCGCGATCAGGCTCGCGCGCTGGCCGCGAGCCTCAAACAGCACTTCGCCGACTCCGATTACTCCTACCGCGCCGCCGTGCTGGTGTACAAATTGGATGAAGGGGTCCCGGTATACGGAATCGACCTGGAATAAGCCATTCTGAGCCCCCCGCTCCGCTCCACTTCTCTCACCGGGTCTTCACCACTCCCTCGCATCATTGGCCATTGGAGGCTTCTTGAACCTTTATCTTGTCTCGGTTCTTCTGGGAATTGTGGAGGGGCTCACCGAGTTTCTGCCCGTTAGTTCAACGGCGCACCTGCGCATCGCCGAAGCGCTCATGAAGATTCCGCTCGACGATCCTTACTGGAAGATGTACACGATTGTGATCCAAGTGGGCGCAATCTTCGCGCTCTGTCTGCTCTTTTTGAGCCGCATCGTTGGTTTCTTGCGCACCTTCCCGCGCGGCGAATACGGCGACAACAACATCTTCAATCATCCCCTTTCGCTCACGTTCATTGCTTTCGCCTTCACCTCTGCTCCTGCGCTTGCGCTGCACAAGTGGAGCGAGAAAAACCTCGGCAGCCTTACAGCCATGGCCCTGGCGCTGCTTCTGGGCGGCATCGTAATGTGGATCGTGGACGTGTGGTCAGAGCGGCGCGACCCCGAAACCACCCACGTTGAGCAAATGAACCTGCTCCAGGCCATCTGGATCGGCCTCTGTCAAACCCTATCGGCAGTTTTTCCTGGCACTTCGCGCTCCATGTCCACCATTGCCGCCGGTCAGCTTGTCAATCTCGATCGCCCCACCGCCCTCGAGTTCAGCTTCCTCCTCTCGATTCCAACCATGATTGCCGCCACCGGATGGGACTTGATCAAGGAGATTCATCCCTCGAAATCCGCTGCCGGCGCAGCCGTGGCCCACGTGGCCATGAACTCAGATCGCTGGATGGTGCTCATCATCGGTACCGGGGTCTCGTTCATCGTGGCCCTGGGCGTAGTGGAGTGGTTTCTTTACTGGGTGCGCAGGCATGGATTCGTCATCTTCGCCATCTATCGCATCCTGCTGGCGATTGCGCTCTTCATCTGGGGCGCAAAGATGATCGGGACATGAGGTAATGCCTCCCGGGGGTGGACATCATGGTTCCCCCTCCCGCTTTTGCCCAAAATCCACTTCCCAGCCGGGGATAATAAAGGTTGCTCTGCTTTGGCGGCTTGCCACACCGGCGGCCGCTTAAGTGTGCGCCACGGCCGACCCCGTCATGAAGCCGACTCGCATCGTTCTCGAGCCCACCCGCAGCCGCCCGGTGAACATCTTTCTGGGGCTGCTGCTTTTGCTGGTCTCGGCACTTGTGTTTCTCTCGCTGGCCACCTGGCACGCCGCTGACCCCTCGCTGAACACCTCTGCCGACCCCACCGCCACCCACGCGGCCCGCAACTGGATCGGCCTCTTTGGCGCGGCGATCAGCGACCTGATGCTGCAGGTTCTCGGGATTGCTGCTTTCCTCATCCCCATCTGGATCGGCGGCCTGGGCTGGACCTGGATGCGTTCCCGGTCCGGCGGTTCGCCCATCCTGCGCTGGATTGGCACTCTATTCGCCCTGACCTTCGTCCCCACCATCTTTGCGTTGCTACCCTGGCACTGGCATTGGATGCACCTCATCCCCGTGGAAGGCGTGGTGGGCAAGCTCATGGAAGGGATGCTGGTCGGCTACCTCAACATGCAGGGCGCGTGGGTGGTGGCTGCGGTGCTTGCCGCCATCGGTCTCTACTTTGCTTCGGCCATCAGTTTCTGGGCGCTCAAAGAATCCTTTGAAGAGCGCTGGATTCACATGGTTGCCTGGTACGAGCGCTGGCGCAACTGGAGAGAAGCCCGCGCCGAAGCCCGCGCCGAGCGTGAACTCGAGGAAGCGGAGGCCGTGCCCGAACCCGAGCCGGCTCGACAGAGTACTTCGCGTAAAGCCGGCTTTTTTGCCACGCTCTTCCGTCTCCGTCGCGAGCCGGAGGTTGACCCGATCGACGAGATTCCAGCCTTCAAGCGGGCCGCAATCAACCACGATGAAAACGAAACCGCCGAGTCCGCGCCGCGCCGCACCAGCATATGGGAACGCGCCGAGGACCGCGAAGAACCCGCTGCGGCAGTCTCTCTGTCCGCACATCAGGAAGCGTCAGCGCAGCCTGCCAACGTTGCGCCTATCCGGCCCGCAGCCGCTTTCGCGATTCATCCTCCGGCGCGCACGCCCGAGCCACAGTTGTCGTCATTCCAGTTCGATCCCGCGTCTCCAGCTCCGGAGCCGGCAGGCGAGATCGCCATCCACGAACGTGCCGACGCCGAAGTCCGCACCGCAACCGTCGCGCCCAAAAACGTAAGCGGATTCAAGCTGCCGCCCTCCACCCTGCTGAATCCCGGCGAAAGCCCGCAGTCCATCCGCGAAGAAGAACTGCGCGATGAAGCCCGCGTGCTGGTCGAGAAGTGCGGGGAGTTCGACGTGCGCGGCCAGGTGGTGCAGATTAATCCCGGCCCCATGGTCACCACCTATGAGTTCAAGCCCGAGGCCGGCGTCAAATACTCGCGCGTCACCAGCCTGGCCGACGATCTCTGCCTCGCCATGCGCGCAGAAAGCATTTTGATCGAGCGCATGCCCGGGAAAAGCACCGTCGGCATCCAGGTGCCCAACCACGAGCGCGAAACCATCCATCTGCGCGACGTGCTCGAGAGCGAGACCTTTGCCAAAGCAAAGTCGCGCCTCACCCTCGCCATGGGCAAAGACATCAACGGGCGGATCGTCACGGCCGATCTGGCCTCAATGCCTCACGTGCTCATCGCCGGCTCAACAGGATCAGGCAAGTCGGTGGCGATCAATGCCATGATCATGAGCCTGCTGTATCGCACCACGCCAGCCCAGGTGCGGCTCATCCTGGTCGATCCCAAGCGCGTTGAGTTGGGCATGTACGAAGGTGTTCCTCATCTTTTTACGCCCATCATCACCGAGCCGAAGCTTGCAGCCAACGCGCTGCGCAATGCCGTGCGCGAAATGGAGCGACGCCTGAAACTGCTCGCCTCGCGCAGCGTGCGCCATATTGATCAATACAACAAACTCTTTGAGGGGAGTTCCACTCTTTCACTCTTTGGACATGAGCCCGGGGAGGAACTGGAAGAGCCATTGCCCTACATTGTCATCATCATCGACGAGCTCGCCGACCTGATGATGCTCGACCGTGCGAACGTTGAAGAATCCATTACGCGACTCGCGCAGATGGCCCGCGCTGTCGGCATTCATCTCATCCTGGCCACGCAGCGGCCGTCGGTTGACGTCATCACCGGCCTCATCAAGGCCAACGTCCCCACGCGTATCAGTTTCCGTCTTGCCACCAAGGTTGACTCGAGGACCATCCTCGACAACAACGGGGCAGAAGCTCTCTTGGGCCGCGGCGACATGCTCTTTCTGCCACCCGGAACCAGCAGGCTCCTGCGTCTGCACGCGCCTTACGTCAGTGAGAAGGAAACCGCCGCCGTGGTCCAGTTCTGGAAGGAGCAGGGACAGGCAGAGTACGTCGATGGCTTCCTCGAGTCGCCCAAGGACGAGCGCGCCCAGGTCGACGGCTCCAACCCCGACCCCGACGAGAACGACCCCCTGTTCGACGATGCCGTGCGCCTGGTCTTCGAGTTCGGCAAGGCGTCGACGTCGCTGCTGCAGCGGCGGTTGCGCATCGGCTACGGCCGCGCCGCGCATCTGATCGACCTGATGGAACGCGACGGCCTGGTCGGCCCCGCCGACGGCTCGCGCCCCCGTGAACTGCTCAAAGCCCCGGGCTGGTTGCACGAGATCTCGGCGGTGAACGAGTAATTACGAAGCTCTAATACAATCAACCCGCCCGTGGCCGCTCATCTGCGCTATCCTGCTTCCGCGCGGTATTTTTGTTTGTGTAAGGCCGCTTTCCGTTGCCTCCAGCGTCTAAAAACCCGGCTGTGCTCTCCTACTACTTCATGCGCAGGGCGGTGGGGCTCAGCGCTCTTTCTCTTCCCTTCGTTCTGGCGATCGGCAACATTGTCAACTCGCTTCTGGGTCCGGCTCACGCGCTTCCGCATCCGCTGCTGCAGCGCACCATCAGCGACTATTACTTCACCCCGATGCGCAACTACTACGTCGGCGCGTTGTGCGCTATCGGTGCTTTTCTGGCCTCTTCGCGCGGTTACGACCTGCACGATGAGGTCACCGGTTACCTGGCCGGCGGTTTTGCCTTCGGCGTTGCCTTTTTCCCGTCGTTCGATCCTTATAGCCATCGCTACTCGCCCCTCGATGTCGAATTGGGTTTTACTCACACCGTCTTCGCCGCGCTCATGTTCTCCGTCCTCGGCTACATCTGCATCTTTCTTTTTCGCAGGTCTTCGCCGGAGCAGCCTTTCACGCGCCACAAGCGCCATCGAAATCGAATCTACGGAGCCTGCGGGCTGACCCTCATTGTGTGCATGGCTGTGATGACCGGCTTATCGATCAGGTCAACGCTTGAGCGGCGCCATCCCAGCCATCTGCTTCTCTGGTGCGAGACCTTCGCGCTTATAGCCTTCGGCGTAGCCTGGCTCACCAAAGGTGAGGGCCTGCTCCGCGACAAACCCCACAATCATAACCATCAGAATCATAACCATCAGAATCACAATCATCAGAATCACAACGATCAGAATCACGACCATCAGGAACACTCCCAACTCCATCACGGCCACCCACTCCGCGCCTGATGAAACGGTCCGCGACAGAGGCCGGCCGCAGCCTGCTGAATTCCGCACTCTTCCACCTGCCTGCGGCGCTTGACAAACACCTGAGTAAAGCAATTTACTTAAGGCGACCATCAGAACCCTCCGCTGACTGACTTTTGCCGCAAAAGGTAATACTCATGCTCGATCTGACCTCGACCCCCATCGCAGCTTCGCTTGGACGTTTACCGATTCTCCTCGCCATTTCCACCGCGCCGTTGGCGCATTTGCGGGGATTGGATATCGCGGTGATCGCGATCTACTTCGCGATGGTGTTGTGGATTGGTTTCTACCTGAAGGGGATGTCGAACACCAGCGAAGAGTTTTTCATGGCCGGCCGGGAGATGACGGCGTGGATTGCGGGGTTGAGCTTCGTGAGCGCGAAC
>DATJSB010000248.1:0-10599 GCA_035504315.1 Occallatibacter sp. | reverse complement strand
TTGACGCTTCTGCACCCATCTGCACGCCGCTGCATGAACTCACAAATAGCCAGTATTTATTAGGGTAGTCTTTCATCATTTAGCGCTGGACCGTCGCAGCAGCTTGCACTGAATCCGGCTTTGGAGTATCACAAACGTATCACACTATTGAGATTTTCTCCTGGGCGACAGTCCTGACGGGGAGTGTGATACGGAGTGTGACAAATGGCGAAAAGGCCAGCTCCCGTGAGCGGTGTATACGAGAGAACGCCAGGTAGTGACATCTGGTCCGCGCGAATCCGCGTGAACAGGAAGCTGGTGCGGAAGAGCTTTGGGCGAGGGCCAAGGGGACGAGCGGATGCGATCGCGTGGGTGGAGAAAGCGCGGACGATCAAACGAACGGGGGAGGGGGTTCTGCCGGCGACGGCCAAACGCCCCGTCCTGACCACCGCCGAAGTTGCTGCCCTCGGTGAAAGCAATGCGATCACGGTTGGCCGACTGTGCGACGAATTCGATCGCTACGTGAGAGAGCACCCGGAGGAATATCGCGATCAGACCAATCCTCCCAAACGCACTGCGGAGATCAGGGAGAGCTTCGGCGACCGCGCTGTAGCGAAGCTCAAGCCGTCCGAGATCGAGGACTGGCTTGACAAGATTCAGAAACAGCGGAGCCTGGCCAACGGGACGGTCAACAAGATGCGTGGCACTTTTTCGATGCTCTTCAAACATGGAAAGCGGAGGGATCTCATCAATGTAAATCCCGCGGCGGATGTACCGCTTCGCGACGTGGGTCATTGCATCATCGAACGCTTCCTCAGTGCCGACGAGGAAAAGCGGCTGCGCGAAGTTCTCCAGAGAAAGATCGACTGCCACGATTCCTTCAAACAACCGGAGGTGCGTAAACAGGCAATTCACAGGCTGCTTGAATTCGAGGTGTCACTGAAGTCGGGGATGCGCAGGTCGGAGCAATACAACCTGCGGTGGGGCGATGTCGATTTTGACAGGCGCGTCATGCGCCTCCGGCAAACGAAGAACGGAAAGCCGCGCAATGCATACATCATCGACGATGTTGCTGTGGCTCTGAAACAGTTGCGCGACCTTGACCTGGAGCGTCGGGATCGATCCGCCGATCAACCGAACAAGTCACCTGAGGATGTTGTCTTCGCCAAGGCAGAGAACAAGAAGTGGTGGCAGGCTGCTCTGGACGAAGCAAAGATCAGAAATTACCGCTGGCACGATAACCGGCACACCTTCTGCTCGCGGTTGGTACAGGCCGGCGTGCACCTGAAGGTGGTCCAGGAAGCCGCAGGACACGCTTCCATCGCTTCGACCATGCGATATGCCCATTTCGCTCCGTCGCAGGTGGTGGACGCAATGGCCGTCCTCAATGCGAAACGGGACGATGACACGACGCAGCATCGTGGCACCGAGCGGAGCAGGAGTTCTCGGAATGTGTGACCCAATACATTGAAGCACTCGCGCAGTCGCCTAGCCCCGCGCCATCGCCGGCCCCAGTCTCTCACGACTTCTCCTTCCCTTGAGAACGCCAGAGAGTTTCAGGAACTGGATTCAGGACGGCCCTGCGTCCATGATCTGCGGTGATGGATCTTACCGGCGGAATCGCCGTGCAACGCCAATACAGGCTAGATTTTCCTAACGAGCGTCGGTACCTGATTGCCCGACAAGTTGAAACATGTTTGGCATTACCGCGCACATTTGGCCTGTGGTGGGCGCCCATGAACTGCCGTCAGCGAAAGCGAGAGAATCGATTTCGAGCCAGCCGGCTGACGCCAATCCACGCACGACGAAATCGGAATAGACCCTCCCGTTGCCGGCGGAGCTGAATTTCACAGGCAAGCTCTGTGCGATTGGGGCATTGCCTGGGTAAATCAGCTCAAGTCTGGGTTTGCTGCTGTTGTAACCGTGCACTGTCACTTTCGCCGATGTAATTCTGGCGGGCAAAGTTCTGACCTGCGAAGCGCGAGACAAGACCAGCAGTAATCTCGTCTCAATCTGGCTTCTACCCTGGCCGTTGCCGGCGAGTTGCACTTTGTTGGCATTGGCTTGGTTGAGGCCCATAGAGACTGGACACCCGGAGCTTCCGTGCAGCACGAACTGCTCAGGGGGCGTTGTCTGTGCTGCTGCGGCACAGGATCCCAAAAGGAGAGCGATCGAAAGGACGGAGAGCTTCATGAGAACTCCTTTCCGAGCGGCGTTCCGTTTACTGGCAGGCCAGGAGCGGCAATCCAGCACGAAATTGAAATTACCCCGCTCTGCCATGGCAGTAAAGAGGTCGCTTTTATTTCGACGCGTTTACGGAGCGCTCGGCGAGCAGGAAGCCGATTCTTTTGTTGGTAAAAATAACAGCGCTGGTCCTAGGCCGTATTCAACTAATTCTTTAGTTACAATGGAATCATTGCCGCGTCTAAGGCAGTGGAGGGAAAAGGTGGCGCGCCGCAGATCCGAAATCCTGACGGAAGCCGAACTCCGCATCATGCAGGTCCTGTGGCAGAAAGGTACGGCCACGGTGCAGCAGATCCTGGATGCGCTGGCAACCGATCCTCCCCTTGCTTACAACTCTGTGCTCACCACCATCCGCATCCTCGAACGCAAAGGGTATGTGGAACATTCGCCGGAAGGCCGTGCACACCTTTATCGGCCTGTAGTCGAGCAGGCTGAGGCCAGCCGCTCTGAGATACGTCATCTCGTGGGCCGCTTCTTTCGCAATTCGCACGAAGATCTGGTGCTGAACATCCTCGAGGACCGGGGGATCGGCGCCGAGGAGCTGAAGCGACTGCGCAAAATGCTGGAACAGAGTAGGGAAGACGCCGGGAGGGAGAACGGATGATCCTGCCGGGGATAGAACTGACTGCACAAGTCGCCGTCGAACGTGTATTGAACTCCCTGCCGGAAGGCCTGCTGGTGGCTGTCTGCGCCTGGGCTTTGCTGCGCGTCATGGGCCGTCAGAATGCCGGCACGCGGTTTGCGGTCTGGATGGTGGCGCTGGTAAGCGTCTCGGTACTGCCCTGGCTGCGCGGATTACATGAGGCTGCGCTTTCGCGCGGATCGTCCGAGGGCACCGGCCTTGCCATCTCCGTCTTCTGGGCGCTTGCGCTCTTTCTGCTCTGGATGCTGGCGGCCGGTGCGCTTCTGGCGCGTCTGGTTGCCGGCGTATGGCAGATGAAGCGCATGCGCAGCAACTGCCGGGAAGTGACTCCAGCCGATCTGCCTCTCGCCGTGCAGGAGGCGATTTGCGGGAGCGGCCGACGGGTGCGCACCCTGGTTTCCGAAGAGGCTCGAGTTCCCGCGGCCACGGGCTTGTGGAAGCCCGCCATCATTCTTCCGGCATGGGCTCTCGACGAGCTAAGCGCCGAAGACTTGTGCGCCGTCGTCATTCACGAACTCACCCACCTGCAGCGGCGCGACGACTGGACGAACCTGCTGCAGAAAGCCGTGCGTGCGGTTCTGGTCTTTCACCCGGCGATCTGGTGGATTGAGTCGCGTCTTTCCGTCGAGCGCGAGATGGCCTGCGATGATGCGGTTTTGGCGGCCACCGGCAATCCGCGCGCCTATGCCGGATGCCTGATCGGCCTCCTGGAGCGCAGTTGTGCCCGCCGCGGATGGACCGCAGCTCAGGCCGCTGTCAACCATGCTCGCGATGCCGCACGCCGCATCGCGCAGATCCTGCATCCGCGCCGTCCTGCCGGCGTCCGCGTGGGACGCCTTGCGCCGGCCGCTGCCGCAGCTCTGTCAGCAGCCTGCCTCGGTATTGCCGTCTGCGCGCCGCAGCTCGTCGCCGTCAGTCCTGATCAACCGATAGTCACGGCTTCCCTCACGCGCCTACCGTCCCCGGTCCTGGTTCCTGGAGCCCATCGCCCACAGGCCAGAGTCATCCCTGTGGCTTTTGCTGTACCTCAGGCGGAACATTCGCGGCGTCGTCATGCGATGCAACGGGTCCCTGCGATGCGAGCCGTTCCCATTCACCTGGCGTTGCAGAAGTCACCTGCGCCACGCGTGGAGCTGGCCAGCCTCAATCATGTTCCGGAGCTGTCCGCGCCGCAGCCAGCCGCGCCACGGTGGGCCGTCTATGAGACGGCGGTCTACAGCCGCACGATCGGCACGGAGCCAATGGGCGGCGCTCCCGCCGTGGTCCAGACTTTTAGCGTGCAGACCGTGAACTATCAGCAGAACGGCATCGCCGTGGAGCGTACCTCCGTCATGCAGGTCGTCTGGATGGTTCCGGTACCGGTCATTCCAGAAGTGCAGATTTCGCCGAAGTCGATCTGATTTTTTTTGCCACCATCAACTAATTCCTTAAGAGGAGAAACGATCATGAATTTCGGAACCTGGAACAAGTTGCTTCGCCGGCGGATCGTCATTCCGGCCCTCGCAGCCGCGGCCTTCCTTGGAGCGGGAACATGGGAACTGGCGCGGCCCATCGCCGCAGATGCTGCCGCCGCTGCAGCTCCTGCACCAGCGCCACCCCCGCCCGCGGAGAGCAGTACGTTGCTGGCGCTCGATCAGTCCATGGAAGCGCTGGCGGCAAGGGTCACGCCCGCTGTCGTCAACATCACCGTTGTCTCCAAACCGGGCCCCACGCAGATCGGCGAAGATGGCGGAGGTCAGGATCGGCCGCCGATGCAGCAGTTCTTCGGTCCAGGCTCGCCCTTCGCTCCGTTCTTCTCGCAGCCCATGCAGCAGGGGCCTGTAGTCGAAAAGGTTCTGGGCAGCGGGGTCATTATCTCGCCTGACGGCTACGTCGTCACCAATGACCACGTGATCCGCGGGGCCGTGAACATCCGCGTCACCCTGAGCGACCGCGATGTCTATCCAGCTAAACTCATTGGCGCCGATCCGCTTACCGACCTCGCGGTCGTCAAGATCGATGCCCATAATCTGCCCGCCCTGCAATGGGGCAACTCCTCCCAACTCAAGCCGGGGCAGATGGTGCTGGCCTTCGGCAATCCCTACGGCTTCAGCTTCTCGGTCACGCGCGGCATTGTCAGCGCGCTCAACCGCCCCAACCCGACTTCCAACCGCTATAAGCCTGGCGAATTCATCCAGACCGACGCCGCTATCAACGAGGGCAACTCCGGCGGTGCGCTCGTGGATGCGCGCGGACAGGTCGTCGGCATCAATACCTTCCTTATCTCGCCTACCGGCGCCTTTGCCGGCATGGGGTTCGCCATCCCTTCGGAAATTGCGGAGTCCACAGCGAACACCATCATCCGCGACGGCAAGGTGCGGCACGGCATCATGGGCGTGACCATCTCTGACGTCACACCTTCCAACGCGAAGTTCTTCGATATGACAAAGGCTGAAGGCGCGGTGGTCACCAACGTCTCACCGGATTCGCCGGCCAGCACGGCAGGCCTGAAGACCGGGGATGTGATAATGGCGCTCGATGGCAAGCCCGTGACGAACTCCGGAGAATTGCAGATGGAAATCGTGCTGCGTCATCCCGGAGATACCGTCAATCTGCGGGTGTCGCGCAACGGCAAAACGATGAACGTGCCGGTCACGCTCGAAGCCATGAACGGTTCATCCGGATCGCCGGAAGGCCGGGAGGTCAGTGGCAAGCAGCGCTGGGGTCTCGGCCTCACCGACCTCTCACCCTCCGTCCGCCAGCAGATCGGCGCGCCGGATAACGTGCAGGGCGCGGTGGTGCGTACTGTGCAGCCCGGTAGTCCGGCCGATGACGCCGGTCTGCAGCCGGGTGATGTGATCGTCTCGGTTGATCGCAAACCCACGCAGAATGCCTCCGAAGCCGCGCAGCAGCTCTCGGACATTCCTCCGGGGCAGGATGCGCTGGTGTTGGTTTGGTCCGGCGGCGGCGACACCTTCCTCGTGCTGCATCCGTCTCAGGGCTGAGCACACCCCGCCAGAATCCCCGCGCGCTCGTGAACGCTACGCGGCTCACCTCTGCCTGTCAGGGTGGGCCGTGACCGGGCAGCGCTATGATCGACAGGCAGAGGCGAAGTGAAGCCGCAAACCCAATTTAGCTCCGCCGTGATTCGCGTGACTGCCTCAACTGTTCTGCAGGTTCGGCGAACGAATCGGACCGATCGGTTGTCGATACCCGGCTATTCCTCGCGCAACACGATTAGGGGCTCGACGCGAGCGGCCTTCTTCGCCGGCAGCCAGCTTGCGAGAAGCGCAGCAGCAACAACAAGGATAGCCGCCCCAGTGAAAGTCTCTGGGTCAGTTGGCTTAATTCCAAAGAGTTGATTACTGATCAATCGGGTGCACGCCAACGCCCCGCCGATTCCCAAGGCCACTCCAAAAGCCGACAGGAGCATCGCTCGCCGAAGCACGAGCCGCAGCACCTCTTGCGGCTGCGCGCCTAGTGCCATCCGCAAGCCGATCTCCTGCGTGCGCTGCGCAACCATGTGGGCCATGCCTCCTGAAACTCCCACAACTGCCAGCACCAGCACCAATCCGCCGAAGAGGCTCAGCAGAAATGCCAGGAATCTCTGAGTGGAAAGTCCCGAGACAATTGCGGCATTGAAGGTACTTATGTTCGTCAGGAGTTCGGTTTCATCGACCTCGTGAATCGCACGAATCGCGGGAAGTTCCAGCGAGGCGGGATTCACCCGTGTCCGAATGACAATCGTCGGCGCCGCGATGAATGGGATTGGGTGCCTCGGGGCCAGAATGTAGGCCTCGGGCATTTCGGAGGTGACGAGACTCCCTTGCTTCACGTCGCCGACTACGCCGATGATCTCAAGGTTGTGCTGCGGGTATACGTACTTCAGCGAGACCTGGGTGCCAACCACCCTTCCCTGTTGCGAGATCGTGCGGGCCAAAGCTTCATTCACGATTGCAACGGGTGCCGATGCGCTACCTCCGGAATCGGAAAACAATCGTCCCGCGATGAGATGCGCCCCGATGGTTCGAAAATAGTCGGGCATCACCTCGTCGATCGCCGCCCATGGTGCCTGATTCCCTGGAGGTGAGGATCCCGCGGCGTACTGCGACCTCCAACCAATTCCCGAAAGGGGGGCAGAGGATGCAGCGCTGACAGATTCAACCCCAGGAAGTTGCCGAAGCCGGTTGAGGCAATCTTTGTAAAAGTTCATCGCCTCGGGCACATGGGGATGCTGGATGAGGTCCTCCGATCCAAGGGTGAACTCCAGCAGGTGATCCGGCTGAAAACCAGTATCGACGTTCATGGCCAACCACAGGCTCCGCAACAAGAGGCCCGCGCCGACAACCACGACCAACGCAAGGGCGATTTCCGTCACCAGAAGTGCGGAACGAAGCATCCACCCCTGCGATCGGGTTGTTCCCCTCCCTCCCCCCTTGAGTGCACTGCTGAGGTCGACGCGTTGTGCACCGAAAATCGGCGCAAGGCCAAACAGTACCGCAGCAAGAAACGAAATCCCAAGGGCAAACAACAATACGCTTCCGTCCAGGTGTGCCGCGTTCAGCCTGAAAAGATGTTGCGGATACATGCGCACGAGCACCTGTTCGCTCGCCACGGCCACAGCAACGCCAATGATGCCGCCGAGTAGTGCGAGCATCGCGTGCTCCACCAGCAACTGTCGAGCTAGCCGTGTACGACCCGCCCCGAGCGCCGCACGCACGGCAAATTCCCGCTGACGCCCGATGCCTCGTGCCAGCGCCATATGCGCCACATTGGCGCAGGCGAGCAGCAGCACGAAACCGGTTGCGCCCAGCAACAGGATCAGCTCCTCCCGCGGTTGGTTCCCGACAAGCGCCTGAAGCATCGGCGAGAGAGCTACCGCTTTGCCCTTGTCCGACTGAGGGTATTCGCGACCAAGCCGTTTCATGAGCAAGTCCATCTCCGATTGCGCCTGTTCCTGCGACACCCCGCGCCTTAGCTTCCCAACCACAAAACACCCGTAACCCTTCCGGTTCATCGTGACGTAGGCTGGCTGCTGTCCAAACGGAAATAACACCTCAGCCTCCCTTCCCGGAAACTGAAAGCCTGGTGCGAGCACGCCGATGATCGTGAATTGTTGCATGGTCCGCGAAATGTTCGGCTTTGGGCCGTCCCAAAACCGGCCGTACAGAGTTACCGCACGCCCTATCACGTCTGGGTCGGAGTGCATCTGGTTCTCCCAAAAGCCGTAACTGATCACGACGACTGCGGGTCCGCCTGGTTTCTGATCGGCGTCTCCAAAAGTGCGGCCGAGCATCGCTTTCACACCGAAGAGATGGAAAAATGCACTAGAAACAAAAGCGCCCGACATTGCTCGTGGTGGTTCATCCGCGCGTTGGAGAAAGACGGAAGTGGGCCACAGAGCGGCCATCTGCTCGAAGACGTGGCTCTCGCTGCGCCAGTCGACATAGTCCGGCCACGAGTCCGGGCCAGCGACGGTTCCCGTCGAGCGTTCTTCCTGAATCAGGACCATCCTGTTGGCGCCTGGGTACGGCAGAGGTTTGAGCAGCACCGAGTCAACGACGCTAAAGAGCGCTGCATTTGCCCCGATTCCTAGCGCCAGTGTCAGAACGGCCGTCGCTGTGAATACCGGCGATCTGATCAGTTGTCGGAATCCATAGCGGATGTCTCGGCCTAGGTCCTCAACCGAAACAAAACTGTTCATCTGCCAGATCTCCTCGCGAATCAGCGTCGGGTTTCCCAGTTTCAGGTATGCCTGTCGCCGCGCCTCTTCCGGTGCCATTCCCCGTGCCTGATTGTCGTCGATCTCATAGGCCAGATGCGCCTCCAGCTCCCGGGCACGCTCCTCATCCCACGCCCGCCGCCGGAGAAATCTGCTCAGCCGCATCGATCACTCCGTTACCTTACGCACTTGCTCCAGCACCCGCCCGATTGCCTCGACCATTGTTTGCCAGCGGCGAGTCTCCGCCCGCAGCCGTTTTCGCCCGGTCGCCGTCAGCGCATAGAACCTCGCCCTTCGATTGTTCTCGCTTGGCTTCCAGTATGAGGAAACATATCCACCGGCCTCCAGGCGGTGCAGCGCCGGATATAGCGAGCCCTGTTCAATCTGCAGCACCTCCTCTGATCTGTGCTCGATCACGTGTGCGATCGTGTGCCCGTGCGCTGGGCCGACCACCAGCGTCTGCAAGACCAGCATGTCCAACGTCCCCAACAGCAACTCCTGTTCTTTGCGCGACTGAATCCTGCCCTCCCAGAGACCGTCTATGGGAAACAACCATACGCCAATAGATCGTCTATTGGAAGGCAGACAAGATGAGGGCATGGAATCCGGAATGTACACGTCAGCTCTCGGGTGAAGGCGCGGGTTTCCGCGCAGTATGGCCCAATTCACCTTAACTGGCTGCGAGTAAATGATCAGCTGCCAGGAAGGAAGTCCAACCTGAGTGGCCGAGGCAGTAGGTGAGGCAGTTGAACTTCGAAGAGGCTGCTGCGCAGCAGGTGAACCGTAGAATTCAGTCCAGAACCCTCCAGCCAGATGATTCATGTTCTGCCTGGGTAGAAGGCTCAACGATCTGGCGGTGCGGGCAGGTCTGCTCGAGTCTTACGAGCCAATGACATATAAAATGTTATATACTGAATTCAGCATGAAGGATCGCAGCGAACGTCAGCCAGCGAAGATCGAGTGGGCGGGTGACTCAAAGGAGATTCTGAGCAGCTTCCCTCATGATGTGAAGGCTACGCTGGGATTCTCGTTGAGGCAAATTCAGAATGGGAACCACCCTCGCTGCTCACACCGCCCCATGACCTCAGTCGGGAAAGGCGTGTGGGAACTGAAAGACGGCGACGAACGGACTTGGTATCGGCTGATATACCTGACTCAGATCGGCGAGACCATCCATGTCCTGCACTGCTTTGAGAAGGACAGTAGAAAAACGGACAGGCGCGATCTGGAGGTTGCGAAGGCGAGGCTGAAGGAAATCCGGCAAAGACTGCTGGATAGGAAATAAAGCACATCGACCAACCGGGAGTGGTCAAAATGAGCAAATCAAGTCACATCACCACAGGCGACGTTCTGGACGACCTGGGATTCTCCAGGTCGGAAGCATCAGCCCTGAAGATCAAGGCCTCGATCATGGAGGCGATCTTGGCGGAAATCGACCGGCGCGGCTTTACTCAGCGCCAGCTTGTGGACCTGTTGGATGAATACCAGCCGAATATCAGCAACCTCCTGCATGGCAGGATCAGCAAGGTAAGCATCGAAAAGCTGTTGGGCTATGCGGACCGGCTCAGAATGCACAGCAGGATCGAACTGCGTCCGCTCGCCGGGGCCGGTCGGGGTAAACCGGCGAAGCACACTACGCGAAAAGATGCAGTATACGCATAGCTCGACCGCGATCAACTATCCGGCCTTGCACCGCGGGTGATCGGATCGGGCGAACTTGTGAATCTCTTCGACTGGGATCAGCACACGATTATCGATTCTCCTGGTCACCAACCGCCCGTCAGCAATCATGTAATCCACCTTGCGGATGCTGATGGTGAGCATTTCCGCAGCCATTTTGCGACTCACGAGCAATTTCGCATCGGTTGGCAAACTCGCGCTGGCCGGAGCTTTCGTGTCCTTTCGGTGGGCTTGCGTAACTGACGTTGGGACTACTTTTTCCCGGGGGGAGCAGCCAGGATACGGCGCACGGAAGTGCGGCCGATGCTGAGCTGGCGAGCGATCTGGGATTTGCTGATGCCGGAGCGATGGA
>DATJSB010000247.1:0-3925 GCA_035504315.1 Occallatibacter sp. | reverse complement strand
CTTTGGTGGCTCCAAGGTCGAGGGCGAGAACAAAGTATGACCGAATTTGCGCCGCAACCCGAAGGGACGGGGCCAGTTTTTCCGATTTCGTTGTCGTTCGTCGCTAGCAGACACCCGGTATGCGTCGCTCCTCTCTCCTAGAACTCGAAAAAACTGGCTCCCGTCGCCGCCATCTCAGTAGTGTTAACAGGCCCTAGAGGCGCTGCGCGTAGAGTCGGCTGCTCAGATCCGCCGGATCGAGCCGCCGCTGACCCGCTTTTCCTGGCTCCGCGAATCCCGCCAACCCCGCCGCCTCTACACGTCCCTCCGCCCCTCCAGCGCCTTCGCCATCGTCACCTCATCGGCATATTCGATATCGCTCCCCGCAGGCACTCCCGTCGCAATCCGCGTGATCTTAACCTGGAATCCGCGCAGCGTGCCGGCTAGCCAGTCTGCCGTAGCCTCGCCTTCAAGCGTCGGGCTGGTTGCCAGAATCACCTCGTCCACTTCGCCGCGTTCCACTCGGCCCACCAGCGTGCCGGTGCGCAACTGCTCCGGGCCAACACCGTGCAGCGGCGAAAGCGTTCCGTGCAGCACGTGGTAGACACCCTGGTAAGTGCGCGTGCGCTCAACGGCTGCTATGTTCGTGGGCTCTTCAACCACGCACACTTGTCGCTGGTTGCGCGCCGGGCTCGAGCAGTAGGCGCACGGATCGATATCGGTGACGTTGTTGCAGATCGAGCAGAGACGCAGGCTGGCCTTGAGGTTTTCAACAGCCTCAGCCAGTGCGGCGGCATCTTCATCGCTCGAGCGCAGAATATGAAATGCATATCGCTGCGCGCTCTTGGTGCCCACGCCGGGCAGCTTCTTCAGTTCTTCGATCAGCCGCGCCATCGGCTCGGCGTAACGTGACAAATTCGCCTCCGTAACCCTCTCGTACTCTATCCCGATGGATTCTCCGCCGAACCCATGACCTTGGGTGCCCCATCCTAACCGCGTTTTTTGCGGTTAGGGTGGGAAAGCACGAACCTCGCTCCGCCCGTCTAAACCTGCCCGCAAAACCTGGACGCTCCAGGTCTCGATTTTGAAACCTGCGAAGCCAGAGAACTACGCCGTCGCCGCGCTAACTCAACCCCGGAATCTTCAACCCGCCCAGCAATCCCTGCATGCTCGACTTGATTACCTCATCGGCCTTGCGCCCGGCCTCGTTCACTGCGCCCACGATCAAATCCTGCAGCATCTCCACATCCGCCTCGCCTCCACTCAGCGCCGTCACCGCGGCGGGATCGATGCGCAGCTTCAGCAGTTCTTTTTTCCCGTTGATCGTCGCCGTCACCGCGCCGCCGCCGCTCGACCCCTCCACCACGGCCTCGGCCAGTTTGCGCTGCATCTCCTCCTGCATCTGGCCGGCCTGCGAAAGCATTTCCTGAATTTTCAGCGGATTGAACATTCTGCTTGCTCCTGTTCCAAGATCTAGGATTTCTCGCGCAGATCCACCACGCTGCGCACTTCAGCGTGAAAGATCTCACGCGCGCGCTGCACCAGCGGGTGGCCCAGCGCGGCTTCATGAATGCTTCCGGCGGCCACCACCGGCGCCGCGCTTGATACCGATGCCGAACCCGCTCCGGGCACGGCGGTGAACTTCACCGGGCCGCCCAGACGCTGCAGCTCCTGCCTGATGATCTTCTCGGCTGCGGCATTCACAGTGAGGCCCAGCATCTTCTTTCCCACGCCCGGAACCTCGATGTGCAGGCTTGAGCCATTCATGGTCCACGCGGCCGTGTTCAGCAACTCCGCAGCCGACGCGTGTCCGCTGTTGGCCAGCGCTGCAATCACTGCGCTGCGCAGCGCGTCCATGTTCGGCGTCTCAGTGCGTGCCGGTTCTGCTTCAGGCGCTTTGGCCAATGCGCCTTCGGTGATGGGCGCAGGCGCCGCAACCACCGATGCCGGTTCCGCGGCCACACTCTGTTTCAGGACCGGCCCCGCCGTCCAGCTCGACTGGCTCGAATTTGACTGGCCCGACTCAAACGGAGACATGCTGCGTGAAGCCGAAGCGCCCGGTGCGGATGCTGCTCCCTGAGACCCAGCGCGCGGCGCGTTCGCGGGCGCGCGGGGAATCGTGGCCGAAGCGGGCGCACTTCGTGAGCTGCCTGTGGTTGCGCCGCTCAACAGCTCCTCGATCGGCAGCAACCGCTGCGCATGGATGAGCTTGAGCAATCCCAGCTCCAGGTGCAGCCGCTGCTCCTGCCGGTAGTTCAAATCGTCGAAGGTGCGCAGTACAATCTGCAGGTTGCGCGTCAGCTCTTCTTCCGTGAACAAAAGCGCCGATCGCGCGGCGCGCGCCCGTTCGTCAGCCGAAATCTGCAAGAGTTCGGTCTGCTCGCCTCCCAGTTTGGCCATCAGCGAATTACGCAGGTAACGCACCATCTGCCGGGCCAGCGCCTGCGCGCTGTGGCCGGCATTCAGCAGAACATTCAACTGGTCCATCAGCTCGGCGCTTTGTCCCGCGGCCACCGCCTCAAGCAGCCGCTCGAAGACCGCATTCGGCACCGAGCCCATTAGCTCGCGAATCTGCGCGGCAGCCAGAATCGGCCTGCCATTCTCCACCGGCGCCGACGCAATCGCCTGGTCCATGATGCTGAGCGCGTCGCGCATCGATCCGTCGCCGGCCTCGGCCAGCAGCGCCAGCGCATCGTCTTCCGCGCCCACCTGCTCGGCTTCGGCAATCATCTTCAACTGCGTCAGGATGTCGTCGAATTTGACCGCATGAAAACTGAAGTGCTGGCAGCGCGAGCGGATGGTCTGGGGAATGTTTTCGGGCTCCGTGGTGGCCATCATGAACACCACGTGCGCCGGCGGCTCTTCGAGCGTTTTCAGCAGCGCATTGAACGCCGCTTCGGTAATCTGGTGCGCCTCGTCGAGAATGTAGATCTTGTAGCGATCGCGAGAAGGCGCATACCTCGCCGCGTCGCGCAACTCGCGAATCTCGTCGATACCGCGATTGGTGGCCGCGTCAATCTCGATCACGTCCACGGCGTTGCCCTGTCGAATCTCAATGCAGGAGTCGCAGACTCCGCACGGCTCCGGCGTCGGCCGCTCCGCGCTGCCCACCTGGTTCCGGCAGTTCAAAGCCATGGCCACGATGCGGGCGATAGTGGTTTTGCCTATGCCGCGATGACCGGAAAAGATGTAGCCGTGGGCGATGCGGTTCTGGCTGAGCGCATTCAGCAGGGTCCGCGTCACGTGGTCCTGGCCGGCCACGTCGGCAAAGCGCTGCGGACGGTACTTGCGGGCCAGAACCTGGTAACCCATGCTTGCGGTCGCTCCTTGAGGCCGGGGGAAATCGAAAAGGCCTAAAGGGGATTGTATCGTTCCCGGCTGGAGGTGCGATGGTGCTCATCTACCGCCAGACTGATGCTGATGTCGTTAAGCCAGTCGGCGATCAGATCTTCGTCTTGCGGGTCGAGCGCATAGGCGTCATTCAGCAGCAAAACCGTGGCCCAGACCACCAGATCCCGCTCCGTGATCAGCTCAAATCGCTTCCGTTCCAGGGCGTTCGAAATGTGCTCGCGAGTGATGATGATGCCCGGCTCGGGAACACGGAACCCGGTGATCGCCG
The DNA here is from genome assembly GCA_035504315.1 of Occallatibacter sp. Lineage (GTDB taxonomy): Bacteria > Acidobacteriota > Terriglobia > Terriglobales > Acidobacteriaceae > Telmatobacter. The sequence continues at coordinate 327 of DATJSB010000247.1, read as the reverse complement.
TACGCATGGTTGCCGACTTATCCGGCGGCATCGGAGTCGACGCAAAGTCAATTTCCCACACACCCGCCAGCGCGCTGCGCAACTCCTCCAGACTCGCTTCAAACATCGCGAACCGCCGCAATACCTCAAGCTGTTCCGCTGTCAGCGCCGGCAATTCCGATTCTTTCTTCAACCTCATTTTCATACTCTAGGGCCTGTTAACACTACTGGGGCGGTTGGCGTTGCGAGCGAAAATCGGGCCAGACTAGGCCGAGCCCGAAGGCTTTGGTGGTTCCAAGGTCGAGGGCGAGAACGACGTATGGCACGATTTGCGCCGCAACCCTTCGG
>DATJSB010000246.1:0-15197 GCA_035504315.1 Occallatibacter sp. | reverse complement strand
TAGTTCCAGTGCTGCTGCGCGTCGGCGCCGCTGCACGGTTTGAGCGCGGGCTTTCCGTCGACGGCGGAGAGGCAGCCCTGGGCCGAATCCAATGCGCCCTCTTCGGTGAATGTCCAGGTCTGCTCCGGCGTGCCCGCGCACTCTTCCACGGCGCCGGTGGCGGCGAGGCAGTGCGCGTAGCCGTCGATGGATCCATGGGGCTTGTCGGTGGTCATCACGATTGCGCCGGTGCGCGTGGGCTCGCCGCAGGCAGTATGCGTGTGAATGCTCCAGATAGCGGTGTCGTGCGGGGCGATATCGGCATTCAGCGTGGTGAGCGTGAAGGTGCGCTCGCCGCTCCAGAGATTCTCGGCATCGAAGGTGCAGCCGGAGGCTGATGCAAAGCCAAGCGCGACGGGATCGATAATGACTTCGAGCGGCGCCTCGCTGCGATTGAGGACGGCAACCGCATAATCGCCGTCCTTGAGCGGTTTAAGCAGAAGATCCATGCCGGGCTTCCGCTCGACAAGTGTAGCCATCTGACCCAGAGGATCCTGATCGATGGCAATCACTCTGCGGTTGCCCAGAATCGCGAGCGCATCGGGGTTAAGCTTGCCGACATCGGAACTGAGGATGAGCGGGGCTGACATCATGGACCAAAGTGCCAACTGGCTGCGGGACTCGGCCAGGCTCATTCCGGGGTCGCCGGCGATGATGAAGTCAGGGTCGTTCCAGTTGCCGGGCTTCTGGAATCGCCCGAGGGGAAGATTGTAAGCGTAATTCCACAGCACGCTCGCGAACCTCGGCTGGTCGGGCGTCTTGGCGCTGTAGGTCGCAATATCGTCGCCCTCGCGCCAAAGCTGGCCGAAGTTACGCACCCAGGTCAGCACGTCGTACCACTCGGGGCTGAACTCGAAGTAAGCCGGCGCCGACTCAGAGAACACGATGGGCCGGCCTGTGTTTTTGAGCGCCACGTGTTCTTCGTCGTAGGCCTTGCGGTAGGCGGCTGGACCCTCGCTGGCGAAGTATACGTACACGTTGCAGCCATCGAGTTTCAGGTAATCCACGCCCCAGGATGCGAAGAGACTCGCATCCTGAATGAAGTGATCGCTGCCGCCGCCTTTGGGCCAGCCGCTGCCGGCAAACTCGGCGCAGGTCGTTGAACCCGAGTCCTCATAAATGCCGAACTTGAGACCTAAGTGATGGACGGCGTCGGCCACGTACTTCATTCCGTGCGGAAACCGAACCGGGTCGGCCTGCAGATTGCCTGCTGCGTCACGGTCTTTGAGCATCCAGCAGTCGTCGATGGTGACGGTCGAATAACCGCGCGCTGCAAGGCCGGTCTTGACCAGTGCGGAGGCGTTGTCGAGGATGATCTGCTCGTTGATTCCGCATTGGTAATGGGCCCAGTCGTTCCAGCCCATGGGGGGCGTGAGGGCGAGAGGCTGCGCAGCGGGTGGCGGGGCCGCGTGCCCGGCGTGAAAGCCCACCACGGAAAGCGCTGCGAGCAGAATGATGAGCCGGCAGGATGCCGGAATACTGAGTCCGGTCGAAAGGAGGGTTGCTGCGGAAAATTTGGAAAGCATGGCTTTATGCGCTCCTCAACTACCCATCAAACCATCGGCTGAATCCTATATACCACTTTGGCGGGGTCGGGAATGCGTTGGGCGAGCCAGGATGAGGGCAAAGGTGCCAGCGGAGTTAGCGGGGAGCGAAGCCAGATTCGATCGTGCCGGCCGCGCTTGGACGGGACTCTCGGCACAGTGCGAACGCGTGGCTTGCGCGGGAATGCCGTACACTCAGGCGAGGAGCTGAGGCGCGCGTGAAGTCAGGATTTGTGGCCATTATTGGACGTCCGAATGTGGGCAAAAGCACGCTGTTGAACGCGTTGACTGGCGAGAAGGTGGCCATTGTGACGGCCAAGCCGCAGACCACTCGCAACCGCATCGCGGGCGTGCTTGAGGTGCCTGCGCGCAAGGGCGCGCACCCGGCCGCGCAGGTTGTCTTCGTCGATACGCCGGGAGTGCACAAGCCAGGATCGCATCTCGACCGGAGAATGTTGCAGGAGGTTCACAACGCGCTGGAGTCTCGGGACCTGGTGCTGGTGCTGGTTGATGTAACGCGGAGAATTTCGTTCGGCGAAACTCCCTCCCCGGTCCCCAAGGGCAAGGGACCGGGGGCACCCAGTTCGGCATGGGCCAGCGAAGATGAGTTTTTGTTCTCGCTGGTGCGGAGGGTTGATTGCCCCGTTTTCCTGGTGCTGACCAAGATCGATTTGATTCGCAAGGATGAGCTGCTGCCGCTGATTGAGTCGCTGACGAAGCAGTACGCGTTTGCGCAGGTGATCCCGGTGAGCGCGCGCAAAAAGGACGGGCTCGACGTTTTGCTGCGCAAGATTGTCGAAGTGCTCCCCGATGGGCAGCGTTATTTTCCCAAAGATCAGTACACCGATCAGCCGTTGCGATTCATGGTGGGTGAGCTGATTCGCGAGAGCATTCTGATCGAGACCGGTGAAGAGGTGCCTTACGCGGCGGCGGTGGTGGTGGAGGAGTTTCAAGAACCTGAGCCGGGGGCGAAGAATCCGCTGACGAGAATCATGGCGGCCATCTACTGCGAACGCGCTGGGCAAAAAGCGATCCTGATCGGCAAGGGCGGGGCGAAGCTGAAGGAGATTGGCACCGGAGCACGGCGCAAGATTGAGTCGCTGGTGGGCACGCGCGTCTATCTGGAATTGCACGTGATTGTGGAACCGGGATGGAGAGAGTCGAGGGCTTTTGTTGAGCAGCTCGACTGGCGCAACCAGATTGAAAAGCTGGCCCAGGATCAAGCGGGCGAGCAGGACGGCGATGACGAGCCGTCCTGATCCGCATGTGCGTGACCTGCCCGAGACGGTCTACTCGTGGTGTTCGCCCGAGCAGCAGGAACTGCCCGAGGCCTTCGTCTGCACTACTTCAGGCTGCACGTAAGGCTGATCGGGGTCGACGACGTAGCCCTCCTCGTACTTGTCGTGGTGGCGCACCCAGGCCATGGTGTGGCGCAGCCCCTCTTCATCGCGGCCCTCGGGCATGTAGTCAAGGAAGTTGTATGTGCCCACCAGGATGTCGAGGCCGCGCGCGTAGGCCGAGTAAGTATGGTAGATGTCGCCCTCGGTGTCCTTGATGAAGGCGCTGAAGCCGGGCCGCTCGTCGGCGGGGAAGGGAGCCATTTCGTAGTTGTAGTAGACGTCTGTCTGATTTTTTTCTTCGGACGTGGCCGAAACGTTGAAGTCGAAGTTGAAGTCGGAGTCGAATGCCGAGTACCAGTTGAAGCGCCAGCCCATCCGCTGCTTGAATCGCGCAATTTCGGCGTAAGGCGCGTGCGAGACGACGGCGAAGGTTACATCGCGATTAGCGAGATGGATGGTCATGCCGTCGAAATGGTCGGCGAGATAGGAGCAGCTCGGGCAGCCTTCTTTCCAGCCGGGTCCCAGCATGAAGTGGTAGATGGCGAGCTGGCTGCGCTCGCCGAAGATGTCGCCGAGCGAGACGGCGCCGCGCGCGCCCTCGAACTGGTAGGCTTTTTCTACCTTCTCCCACGGCAACTGGCGGCGCTGGCGGCTCAGCTCGTCGCGCAGATGCGTGAATTCTTTTTCTTTGGCGAGGAATGCCTTGCGGGCCTCGATCCACTCGCGGTGCGAGACGACTTTGTGCTTAATTTCTGGAGCTGTGGTTGCCATGGTTAACCTCCTGGTTTTCAGTTGACGTTGGTTTCTTGCGCAGAATCTTTTGACCCACAAAGGCCGTGATTCCGCCGGTTCCGGTGGCGCTGCCGGCGATGATGGCGGCAGTGGCGATGCAAACTGGGCACATAGGATGACCTCCCGGGCGAAGAATTATGTCGCCAGCACTTCGCGGGGCGTAAAGTTGGGAGCCTCGTCTGCGCTGGGGCCCCAGCTTGCAGGGACCGGAACGTCGAGCATGCGCAGATAGACGCTCAATTGGCCGCGATGCTGGTACAAGTGGCTGAACATGATGTCGCGAAGAAAGTCGGCGCGGGGCTGCTCGACCACCACGCGGTCGCCGAACTTGAGCACCCAGGCTTCTTTCATGGCGGCATCGTTAAAGCTCGGCAGCAATTCACGCACGGTTGCCGCGGTCTCGGCGAAGGTGGTTAGAATCTCGTCGAGAGTGGCGGGCTGCGGGAAGTTGAATTTGCCCGGAGCCGGGGCGGGGTTGTTCTGGACGAGGCGGATAATGCCTCCCGGCACCTTGGCGATGTGCAGAGCAAGCTGCCCGAGAGTGAGGGACTTCACGTGCGGCGTCCAGGTGAGTTTGTCCGCCGGAACGCGCTCAAGAAATCTGCGGGTGACGGGGGCCTGAGCTTCAAACTCGGCCAGAAACTCGTTGGCAATGGACATATGAAACCTCCTGATGTTTTGGCATCTGGGGACTTAGACAGGCTGCGGAAAAACTCATTGGGAGCCGCTGTTTTGAAAGGGCACGACTTCAGTCGTGCCGATAAGGCCCATAAAATGAGTCGGGGCTTTAGCCCCCGAGGGACGTTTTTCAGGCATTGAACCGCGCTTGATGAGTTTTTCCGCAACCTGTTAGAGTTCGATTCGTGCGAGGCAGCTACTTCTGCTCAGCGCGTATGCGCGCCTGGTCAAGCATGTGGAACCAGCCAGCGTTGACACCCTTGCGATGCTCGGGGTCAATAAGGCCGAAGCCGGAGTGGACGAACTTGATGAGCGTCTCGCCGTTCTCGTAGCTCAGACGGTATTGAATGTTGTTCGTCACCGGGTGCGACATGAACAAGGGGCCGCTGAACTCAAGCAGAGTGGGCCGCTTGATGGCTTGCACCATGGCCCAGCAGTGGCCGTTGTCGTCGCCCAGGTCGCGGAACCAGCGGCCTCCGGGCCAGGCTTCGAGCTTGAAAGGCATCGGAGTACCATCGTGTCTCTCATTGCCCGGCCCGAGCTGCTCAAGCAGTGCGGCGAAGGTGACTTCGAGCGAAGCTTTAACGCGAATCTCCTGCTCGATGCGCAGGGTGAGATTCTCGATTTCGGTAGCGGTCAGGGTGGTCATTTTCTCTCCTTGGGGAAGTTGCAATGGCGTGGGCTGGGCCGCCGGGCGGGCCGGTCGCGATTGTTAATCAGGCTGCGCAGCGCGCTTCATCTCTGCTTCAGCACGCTCCTTTACGCGCATTAACTGGTGGCGCCAGTAGCGCTCGAATGTTTGTGTCCACTCATGCATGGGTCTGATTGCCTCCGCATTGGTGCGATAAAGCCGATGGCGGCCGTTGCGGCGCACGTGCACCAGCCCCACGTTGCGCAGAACACCGAGATGCTTCGAGACCGAAGGCTGGTCGAGCCCGATGGCGACGACGATCTCGCCCACCTGGCGTTCACTGCCGGCCAGGTAGGTGAGGATCTCACGACGGCGAGGCTCGGCGACGGCGTTGAAGGCATCGGAGGTGGTAGCGGCTCTGGCCATGGGGAGACAATACATTCCTATATAGGAATATGTCAAGAGAAATTATTAAGGCAGGGAACGAGGGGACCAGGGACTGAGGGACTGAGAGCTAATAGCCAGTAGCCAACCGGAGATGGCTCGAGGCGCGTTTCAGGAAATTACTGGCTACTGGCTACTGGCTGTTTTTTACACGCTACAATCCAAGCTAAGCGCCGCCGATGAAAAACGAGACAAACCCGCCGGTTGAGCAGAGCGCTGGCTCCGTTGAACCGGGCTTTCCGGCCCGGCAGACATGGGGCCCATTCGAGCTGATTGAGCGGGTGGGGCGGGGCAGCTTTGGCGAGGTGTACCGCGCGTGGGACCCGAGCCTGCAGCGCGAGGTGGGGCTCAAGATTCTGCTGCCGCGCGCTGCCGATGAGGGCCAGCAGTACGAGGAACTGCTGCGCGAGGCGCGGGCGCTGGCTGCGGTGCGGCACACCAATATTCTCCCCATCTATGGAGTGGACCGGCACGACGGACGCGTTGGTTTCTGGACCGACTTTGTGCACGGCAAGACGCTGGCGGCGCTGGTGCGCGAGCAAGGCCCGTTTGGCTACCGCGAAACGGCGCTGATTGGCCTGGACATTGCCAAGGCGCTGAGTGCCGTGCATCGTGCCGGGCTGGTGCATCGCGATATCAAGGCTGAAAACGTGATGCGCGAAGAGGGCGGGCGGATTCTGCTGATGGACTTTGGCCTGAGCTCGCTGACTTCGCGCGAGCAGGAGCTAGCCGGCACGCCGCGCTACATGGCGCCCGAGCTCTTCCGCGGAGCCGACGCATCGGTAGCAACCGAGATTTATGCCGTCGGCGTACTGTTGTTCTTCCTGGTCACGGGACACTATCCCGAAAACGAATTGCCTCCTTCGGCGAAACGCCAGCCGACCGGGGACGAGCCGACCTCTGTTGATACTGTGGTTCTGGCCTCGCATAAGAATTTGCCGCAGGCGGCGAACGCCGCGGCTGGCCGATCGCTGCTCGATCACCGCCCCGATCTGCCGGAATCGTTTGCGAGGGTGATTGAGAAGGCCATCGATCCCGACCCGTCGAAACGCTTTGCGAGCGCGGGAGCCCTGTCGAGCGCGCTGAGCGAGACGTTGATTGTGCCGGCAGTGAAGACCGAACCGGCGGAGAAAACCAGTCCTCCCGAAGATGAAGTTAAACGCGGGAATATTTGGACTACGGTTGCGGTTCTGGTGCTGGTTGCGGCTGCCCTGGTAGTGATTTTCGGACGGAACTTGCTATCTCACCGCAGTGCTGCGGGGACGGCCACGCCTGCCTCAGAGGCTGCCTCCGCCGATGTCAACAGCGAGTATTTGAAGGCCGATGAATTGCTCGGGCGGTACGACAAGAAGAAGAATGTGACCGGCGCCATAGACCTGCTGAACAAGGCGGTTGCGGCGGACCCCAACTTTGCATTGGGGCAGGCTGACCTGTGCAGAGCTGATTTTCAGCAGTACCGGGTCACTCGAGAACCTGATTTGCTCAAACAGGCGCAGGCCGCGTGCAACAAGGCAATTTCGCTGGATGCGAACCTGGCCCCGCCATACGTGACGCTGGCGCGGATGAGCGCGATGACCGGCCATCCGGCGCTGGCGATGACGCAGGCACAGGAGGCATTGCATCTCGATCCGCGCAGCGCCGATGCTTATGGCGCCGAGGCCGAGGTGTACAGCGCCGAAGGGCGCGACGCCGATGCGATTGGCGCGGTGCAGAAAGCGATTGACATGGCGCCCGACGACTGGCGGTGGCCGGTGCTGCTGGGCGCGTATTACTACAACGACGGAAGGCTCGAAGACGCTGCGGCACAGTACCAGAACGCGTTGAATATCTCCGGGGATGAGGACAATTCGATCGCCCTCGGAAACCTTGCCCTGGCCGATATGCAACTGAACAGGCTGGCAGATGCGCAGACGATTCTGGAGAAGTCGGCGCAGCTCGATCCAAGTTTTTCAGCCTATTCGGCCCTGGCAGAGATCTACAAAGCGGAGGGGAATTACCAGAAGGCAATCGAGGCCAGCCAGAAGGCGCTCGATCTTGATCGAACGAATTACATGGCTTGGGGGAACCTGGGATCGGCTTACTTGCGCGCGCCCGATGGACGAAGTGAGGCAGTCAAGAGTTACGCGAAAGCTATCGAGTTGGCAGAGGCCGCGCGCAAAGACTCTCCACAGGATTCTGAACTTCTTGCACTGCTGGGCGACTACTATGCAACGGTTGGCGACGCCGGCCGCTCGTTACCGTTATTGCGCCAATCGGTAGCCCTCGATCCGGATTCAGCCGACATTTTATACATTGCGGGCGATGGGTATGAGTTGCTGCACCGGCGCCAGGACGCGATTCCGCTGATCGCCAAGGCGCTGGCGCTTGGCTACCACTTCGTTCAGTTTGAACATGAGCCCGAGCTGGCCGCTCTGCGCCGAGACCCGGACTTCGAAAAGGCCTTAGCCCAAGCAAAGCAAGAGCATCTACTGGACACGCCCAACAAAAAAGGTTAGGTTTTGCGTTATGAGCACAACAGCAGTAACTCTGAACGAAGACAGCATGGGCCTGTGCGTACCGAGCGTTAAGAGCGTGCCCATTGCGACCGGGGCGCAGATAATGTTCACGGCGGCGCAGGGAGTAAATGCGGTGCTGTATTTTTCCCCTGCCACTGCCGCGATTCTCTCGCCCGCGCCGGGCGCCTCAGTTGCCCTTTCCCCCGGGCAAAGCATTACCTACACCATCTCCTCGGTGGGCTCGGTTGCTTATGGCGTGTTGACACAACCACCGCAATTCCAGGCTCCGCACTTTTTCGACTTTGGCGCTCCGCAGACACCCCCGGTCCTGGTGATCCAGCCGGGCATGGGTGGAATTGCGTTCGGAGTGGCAGGTAATCCGCCCAGAACTTAGGGCCTGTTAACACTACTGGGGTGGCTGGCGCCGGGAGCCAGTTTTTCTCAGTTCGAGGAATGAGGAGTGACGCATACCGGGTGTCTGCTAGCGACGAGGGACGACGAAATGAGGAAAACTGGCCCCGGCCCGAAGGGTTGCGGCGCAAATCGTGCCATACGTCGTTCTCGCCCTCGACCTTGGAACCACCAAAGCCTTCAGGCTCGGCCTAGTCTGGCCCGATTTTCGCTCGCAACGCCAACCGCCCCAGTAGTGTTAACAGGCCCTAAAGTTCTCGCGTGCCTTTCCCATCACCTTTTTTCTCTTGAATTCAGTGGTACACTTTCGCCAATCGCAGCCCAACAGCCTTTTTGAGCGCCTTGGTGCACCCGCAGCGCTTGCCGACGCGTTTCCCTGAGCGCTTTCTGCGACGACGAAAGAGGATGCCATGGACGAGAACAAACAGCCTGCAAACCAGTCAGCGAGTCAGACACCCAACCAGGCTGCGGTTCCTCCGGCCAATCGCTGGCAGCCGGTCACCGATCTCTATCAGCAGCACGTTGAGGGCAAAGCGCCGCCCGTCGTTCAACCGCCGACGCCGGCGCCCGTTCCGGTTAGCCAGAAAAAACTCCGTCGGAGCTCGGTGCCGATGAGTCTCAACGTCATCACCGGCCTCTATTTTGTGCAAGCTGTCGTTTACTTTTTTCTCGGCACAAGAGTCATTGCTGCCATCGATTCCGATTCTTCACACTGGATCGTCTCGCAGTCTCCCTCCATCATTCCATTCACCATCAGCCATCGCTTCCCCACGGAGTATTACACCCTGGTTGCAGAGGCGCTCATCGTGATGGGATTCTTCTCGGCAGTTGTAGGAGTCATGTGGGTGTTCCGCTGGTGGGTGATCCGCTGGGTCACCATGGCCTATGCGGGGGGCATGGTGGCGCGCACCGCCGTCGTTTACTCCGCAGGCGTCGTTTCCGGAACGGGTAGCAATCTCTCCGGGGATCAGGCCGCCTTCCTGCTTTTTGGCTGTCTCGTTAATTCGGTTATTTTCTGCTACCTGGCGTTCTATCCCGGCGTGAAAGAAGCTTTCGAGAAGCCATTCTGAGCATCATTCCGGCGGGAACTCTGCCCCCAACCCCTCCCGTTTTGCCCCAAAAGTCGCCGTTTTGCCCCAAAAGTCCCCGCTTTGCCACATTCGGGTGATACACATCCGGATTCCCCGGCTGCATAGTTTTATCACGACCTGTTTACGTTTCAGGAACGGCTTCATTCGAACGGCGCGTCTCCTCTGGCGGCAAGACTATTTCGGGAAACGCGAGGGCCCCCGATACGGCAGCAGATAAATTTTGTTCCCCTTATGCCGCAATAACTTCCGTTTAATCTGGCTGATCCCCGAAACTCAACGCTTGAGGGTAAGAGGAGAGCTCTTCCGTGGAAGCAAGGAACCAGTGGCAGCCCGTTACTGAGATATACCAACAGATCATTGATCCCGTATCTGCGGCCAACATCGACGACGATCCCATGACGATGGTGAACGCAGCCCGTCGTGCGCGCAGCCTTACGGAGCCTAAGGTACCCTTCGGCATTAGCGCCATCACTTTCATCTACTTTCTGCGTGGCGTGATCTACTCACTCTTTGCCGCCAAACTTATTGCTTCGCCCGATGCGGAATTCTCCGGCTCAATTACCCTTCATTGCCCGGCTCTGATCCCGATCTGGTTCGGTTCGCCCGATGCCAAGGCTCTGCCCACAATCATGGGCGAGGCCTTCGTCGTGTTGGCCGTTCTTTCCCTCGGCATCGCGTTCCTGTGGCTGAATCGCTGGAAACCGATCCTCTTTATTTCCATGGCCTTCTCAGGCTATTACCTTGCTTACGTGGCCATCTCGTACTTCAACATAGGGGGATTTGGCAATCCCAATTTGTTCTCGCCCATGCAGGTCGATCTGCTGGTGGTCGAGGGCTCATTGAACCTGCTCACCTTCTTGTTCATTGCCCTCTACCCTGACCTCAAAAACACGTTCCGGCGTCACTATTGAGATAAATCTCCTTGAGCGATTTCTTTGAGTATTTGAGATCTTCTGGCCTCGGCTCTCGCCGGGGCCTCGCCTTTTGGTACTCGAATTTCAATGAACCCAGTCGAGTGACTTGGCTCACATTCCGAAATGCCATGAGCATGCACACTGTCAATCAAGCAAGCGAGGAATGGGTTCCACACGGTTCGTCTCAGGGCCTGATTGATCCCCGCAAAATCGGCATTTGTGGTTTGCCGCAATTTGCCGATCAACTTTACCAAAGGGGAGAATCATGACCCTCACCGAAACCCTCGATCCCTCCATTGCCGGTCCAGCCTCGCGGTACGTCCTCGAACAAAACAACGCCGGTCTCTCCGAAGCCGTTGAACAGCTCGCCGGAATGCGATTCTCCATTTTGCTCTCGGCCAAATGGGAGAACTCGGGCGTCCTCAGCGCCGACGCTCGCACCGAGCTCCGCGACGAACTTCGCCAGATCCGCTCCCAGTACGACGACAAGATCGACGAGATCGCGATGATCTTCGGTGTGCAGGCTGCTATGGATGCCAAAGCCGGTGTCGAGCGCGCAGTCGCGATCCCCAAGAACATGATGCCGCCGCTCAAGCCAAAGAAAGACGACAAGCTGTATTTCTAAGTTCGTCGATTGCTCCTGCTTATCCGCGCCTTCATTGTGTAGCTGGCATCATGCGAGGAGTCCGCACAAAGCAAAAGGCCATCCGGTTGGGATGGCCTTTTGTGCTTCGAAGCGAATCTGGGACGTCACCGCGACGCCGCCAGCGACGGCCGCGTGTCGAGCGCGCCCGATGCATAGCCCTTGGCGATCTCGGTGATCGGGATCGGCTGGTAGTCGCCGGCGTGGCCGGCCTGGCCGAACTCCGTCATGCGTGCGGCCACAACCTTGGCCATGGCCTCGCGGGCCGGCTTCATGTAGTCGCGCGGGTCAAACTTCTCCGGCGTTTCGGCAAACACTTTGCGGATGGCGCCGGTGATGGCCAGGCGATTGTCGGTGTCCACGTTGATCTTGCGCACGCCGTTGCGGATGCCGAGCTGAATCTCCTCGACCGGCACGCCCCAGGTCTGCTTCAGTTTGCCGCCGTACTGGTTCACGATGTCCTGCAGGTCCTTGGGCACCGAGCTCGAGCCGTGCATCACCAGGTGAGTGTGCGGCAGCCGCTTGTGAATCGCGATCAGCACGTCCATCTTCAGCACCGAGCCGTCGGGCTTCTTGTTAAACTTGTACGCCCCGTGGCTGGTGCCGATGGCGATGGCCAGCGCGTCAACGCCGGTGCGCTCGGCAAACTCCACAGCCTGGTCGGGATCGGTGATGTGTTCCAGACCCGAGCCGCCCGCACCGTGGCCGTCTTCAACGCCGCCCAGCACGCCGATCTCGCCTTCAACGGTTACACCGCGCTCGTGCGCATACTCCACCACCTTGCGCGTCACTGCAACGTTCTCTTCGAACGTGGAAGGCGTCTTGCCGTCTTCCTTCAGCGACCCGTCCATCATCACGCTGGTGTACCCGAGAGCGATGGCGCTGCGGCAGGTCTCAAAGCTGTTGCCGTGATCCTGGTGCATGGCGATCGGAATGTCAGGGTTCAGCTCGGCCGCCGCCTGGATCAGCCTGAACAGGTAAAGGTCCTCTGCAAATGCCCGCGCCCCGCGGCTGGCCTGCACGATGACCGGCGACTTGGTCTGCTTGGCGGCCATCATGATGGCCTGAATCTGTTCCATGTCGTTGACGTTGAACGCGCCCACGCCATACCCGCCCTTGGCAGCCTCGTCGAGGAGCTGCCGCATTGATACCAGAGGCATAAAATTCTCCTTTTGTGTTGGCTCCGTCCGCCTTCACGGCTGAGCCCGCCATCAACTCGTCGGCGATTCAGCGCCAACGTTGACTTGCGGCCCAGCAAACCCGCCCCGGTTGCGGCAGCGCAATCATCCTTATGGTAGCAGAGGTTGACAAGCGAGATTTGTGCCAATGAACACAGAGAGGCAGGGATCAGGGGGCAGGGAACAAGGGAGCAAGGGAGCGAGTGAGCAAGGGAACAAGGGAACAAGGGAAAAAACCACTGTTGATGTCGTCCGACCAGCCAGCTATGTTCTCAGTTCAACTGTTCAACTGCTTAACTGATCTCTTACCTCTGATCTCTTATCTCTCTTCTCTTATCTCTCTTCTCTGTTCTCTGGACGCGTCATCCCCACGCCCCCAGCATCTGCCGCACCAGCACCAGCTGCCCCACGTGATACGCGTTGTGGTCGGCGATCAGCATCGCCTCGCGGAGAATCGTCTGCCCGTCGCCGTGGGGAATCGGCGTGTAGAGATCGGTCGCCGGGTCCGAAACTATAACGCAGAAGCTCTTCAGGGCTTTGCGGAAGGCACGCACGCTTTTGTCCCACGCCTTCTCATCGGGCGGAGCGGGCGTTGCCGGCCAGTAGCCGCTCGGCCAGTCGAGCGCCTTGTAATTGGGATTGAGGGAAAAGTCGAGGATATCTTCCTGCGCGATGCGCAAATGTTCGAGCAGTTCCCATGGCGAGTGGTCTGCGCCTTGGGGCCGTTTACCGCGCAGTTCGGCGGACAGATTCTTGATTGCGGAGTCGAAGCTGACGTGCGCCTGCTCGGCGGTGAGCAGCTTCAAGAGGTGTTCGCGAAGCGAGCGGTCGCGGTCGGCTTGAGTCATTTTCTTCGGCATTGAAGGATTCTCCGTGGTTAAGACATGGTTTCGATCTGCTGGATCGATTGATTCGCGAGCGCGAAGAAAAGATGCTGAAATCCCTTCGCCTTCTGCCTTCGAGTTTTGCTTTCCTTCTTCGCTCCCAGGCTTTACCCTTCCACTTGTCTTCAATTCTGCCTGCCAGAGAGGCTTCCCCGATGCGAATCGTCCCGTCTGTAACCAGGTCTGCCGCATTTCTGTTTGCCGCCCTCGCGTTCTCACCTGCGTTCCGCGCCGCGGCCCAGGACAAGCCCCAGTATCCCAACTATCCGAGCGAGACTCCTGCCAACTTGAAGCCAGCCACCACCGGCTTCGACTACGAGCGCCGCGAGGCAATGATTCCCATGCGCGACGGCGTGCGGCTGCACACCGTAATCCTGGTGCCCAAGGGCGCGAAGAACGCCCCGATCCTGCTGACGCGCACCCCGTATTCGGCCGACCAGCTCACTACCAACCTGTCGAGCTCGCACCTGGGGCCAACGCTTTATGGATACGACAATGCCACCGACGTAATCGTCGAGGACGGATACATCCGCGTGGTTGAGGACATTCGCGGCAAGTACGGCTCGGAGGGCGACTACGTGATGAACCGGCCCATTCACGGGCCGCTGAACCCCACGCCCGTAGACGAGGCAACCGACACCTACGACACCATCGACTGGCTGGTCAAGAACATTCCCGAGACCAATGGCAAGGTCGGCATCCTGGGCATTTCCTACGACGGATTCCTGCCCCTCATGGCGCTGATTCATCCGCATCCCGCGCTCAAGGTGGCCGTGCCCATGAATCCCATGGTCGACGGATGGATGGGCGACGACTGGTTCCATAACGGCGCATTCCGCGAGCAGAACATGTCCTACATCTACGAGCAGGAGGGCACGCGCGCCAACGACCCGAAGGGCAAATGGTGGACCTCGCACTACGACGACTACGACGAGTACATGTCGGCCACATCGGCCGGCGAGTACGGGCGCATTCACGGCCTCGAGCAGATGGGCTTCTGGCGCAAGGTATTGGAGCATCCAGCTTACGACTCCTTTTGGAGCGAGCAGGCCATGGACAAGGTGCTGGCCGACGACTTCAGGCAGGAGGGAATCAAGGTCCCCTTCATGCTGGTGCACAGCCTTTGGGACCAGGAGGACATTTACGGCGCAGTCGCAGTGTACAAGGCCGTGAAGCCCCTCGACGCGGACCATGACAAGGTCTTTCTGGTGCTGGGCCCGTGGCACCACGGGCAGGAGATCGAAGATGCCGATAGGCTGGGCGCCATCCGTTTCGGGTCGGATACGGGAACCTGGTTCCGGCAAAACGTGCTGCGGCCGTTTCTGGCGCGATATCTGAAAGACGATGCGCCGGCCGCGGTGAGCGCAATCCAGGTCGCTCCGGTGACCGCGTTTGAAACCGGCGTGAACCGCTGGCAGACGATGAGCGCATGGCCGGTGGCCCCGGCGATGAAGCCGTTGTACCTGAAAGCGGGATTCAAACTCGGATGGGAATCGCCAGGAGCCGCAACGAACCAGGGCGTCGGATCGGACGCACAGCTCAAGATGTTTGACGAATACATCTCCGACCCCGCCCATCCTGTCCCCTATCGCGCGCGGCCCTCCCAGCCCATGGGATACGTGCTGCCTCTCACCTGGCCGCAATGGCTGGTCGACGACCAGCGCGAGGCTTCGGGACGCACCGATGTACTCACCTACACCTCCGATGTGCTCACCGCGCCGGTGCACATACTCGGCCAGCCGGTTGCCAACCTGGTCGCCTCCACCAGCGGCACCGACTCCGACTGGGTGGTCAAGCTCATCGATGTTTACCCAGACCAGATGGCCGATCATCCCGAGCTGGGCGGCTATCAGTTGGCCGTGGCCATGGACATCTTCCGCGGCCGCTATCGGGAGAGTTTATCGACGCCCCATGCCATTGAACCGGACAAGCCACTCACCTACCGTTTCAACCTTCCGCCAACGGATCACGTGTTTCTACCTGGCCACCGCATCATGGTGCAGGTCGAGTCAAGCTGGTTTCCGCTCTACGACCGCAACCCGCAGACCTTTGTACCGAATATCTTCTGGGCCAAGCCGGAGGACTACAAAAAGGCCACGCAGCGCGTGTACCA
>DATJSB010000245.1:0-8063 GCA_035504315.1 Occallatibacter sp. | reverse complement strand
TCAGGAGCCTCCGCCTGTGTTCACCCCCTCCTCTCGCGGACAAGTTTCGGCGAAATGGCATGAACAGCGGACTAGGGGCGTTCCCAACGATCTACGTTCCTCGATAGAGGAAGAGTATGAGCAAGAAGAAGGCCAGCACATAGGTTACGTAAGCATTGAGTCGGCCGTGATGCATGCCCGCCAGAAATCCGGCAACCCATCGCGTGGCAGCCCCCACCGGTTGCAGGATGAAACGATCGACAATGTGCGTTTCCTCGCGTTGCCGGTGAATGGCGGTACGGAAATGCACCGCGACCGTCTGACGCGTGTCCTCCGTGATGTTGGGTTGAAAGATCGCCTGAAAGACGACGCGCACTGGATTGGAAAATCCGGTTGCGGTGTAGGTCATCTGCGGCAAAAGACGAGGAATTCCGCCTGCCCAAAGCGGGCGCCGCGCTACGGCGCGCCGGCGCGTGAGCCGTGTGACGGCAAACCACACCAAGATGAGTAGGATCGCCAGTGCGGCGAAGCTGTAGGAAGGGGACATGGCAAATACCACCGGATTCGCTTCCCGCCCGCGCAGCAGAACGACCAGCCCTCGGCCAGGCAACAACCCTCGGCCGGACTGCGCACCGATGTTATGGAAGTCCTGAAGGAACGCCTGCGGAAGCTGCCCGTTTTCTGCGGTCGCCGTAAAGAACGGCTGCACCAGAGAAGTTGTGATGCTGGCGCCCGCCAGCGGCTCCACGGCCCGATTGAGCGCAGGGAGGACATAGGTTGGAAGTGTTCCCAGCAAGAGACAGACGACGGCCAAAAACACCAGCGAAAATCGAGTGCCTGCACGCGCGCGCAGTTGCGGCTCCCACGTGCCTCTGCGCACGCCAAGGAAGTTCATGGCGAACGTTTTTACAAAGCAGGTCACCGCCAGGGCGGCTGTGAGCGCGAGAGCGGCGCCGCAGAGGGCAAAGACAATTTTGACGGAAGTGGACGATAAGACGGCGCTGCGCAACAGTGCCTGCAGAGTCATCCATTCGCTGACGAAGCCGTTAAACGGAGGGACGGCGGAGATTGCCAAACAACCCACAAGAAAGATAGCCGATAGTCCGGGTAATAGACGAGACAAACCGCCTAGCTGATCCATGTCACGCGTGCCGGTTGCAGCTTGGATATAGGCCGTCCCCTGAAAAAGTAACGTCTTGTAGATGGAGTGATTCAACATGTGATAAAGCGCCGCTGACAGGGCGATTGCCGCCGCAACGGGTTCGCCGGCCGCGCGATAAATGAAGAATGCGCCGAGACCGGCCACAATGATGCCCGCATTCTCGATCGAGCTATGAGCGAGCATCGTCTTCATATCGCTTTCCGTCGTGGCGTAGAGGATTCCCACAATCGCCGTGATGCTCCCGACAATGAGTGCGAGTATGCCGGCCCCATAGCTGGCATGCATCACATCGCCATTGAGGCGCAAAATTCCATAGAAGCCAAGATTGAGCGTGACGCCGGCGAAGACCGGGATGAAGATGGACGGAGCTGCCGTGTACGATCGCGGAAGCCAGAAGTTGACAGGGACAAGGCCGGCTTTCACTCCAAAGCCAAAGAAACCCAGCAGGAATGCGCTCCATAAGGCACCGGGAGAGAGAGTTCCCGCCGACGCAGCGAGAGCGGAGAACGACAGATCGACAGCGTTACGGCCGACAATCAAAAAGGCAATCACCACTGCCAGAAAGCCTGCCTCGCTCATCCCCAGCATGATGTACCCAGCCATCTTGTCCGCTTGCGGCTGCAATTCGTAGTTGATCAGCAGGAAACACAGGATCGACATGCATTCCCAGCTGATCAGGAAGAATGGAGCGTCGCCGGCCACCAGGATCAGAACAATGGAGGCCATCAGCGCAAAATACAGGATGCCGTAACGATGCGCGGGGTAGTTGCTGGCTCGCTGGTCCTTCAAGATATTGCGCACAAAAAGAGAGATCGAAAAATAGACGATGCCTGCTACCGCCAGGAAGACAGACGATAAGGCATCCACTCGTAAGGTGAGCTTACCGAATCCATCGAGCACCCAGAGGGCTGCATTGTAGGTCTGGCCGGTCAGCAGGACGGTTGCCGATGCAAGAACAATAAACACGGACGCAAGAGTCCCCGAAATCGCGACGACCAACGGAGCGCGCCTTCGGCTGCACAGCGCCGAAAGGAGGATGCCCGCCGCACATGTCGCGAAAACCAGGACCAGCCACAGGCCGGTGAGCGAAGCCATAAATCACGATCTCCCTTCGGCAACGGGCACGTTGTTCTTGATGGGCTTTCGTCCCGTGGCGACCAGCAGGCCATGCAAGATGGCTAGCGGCGGCGGCGGATCTCCCGGGACCTCAAAATCCACCGGCAACAATGAGCCCACGCCACCCGCGCACATAAAGCTGTGGCCAAACACTCCGCCGGAAATGGCGCAACTGCCCACCGCCATCACCCGCCTGGTGGTCGGCATCGCCTCCCAGGTTTTGAGCAATGCCCCGCGCATATTCTCACTGACTGGTCCTACAATAAGCAGAAGATCGGCGGCGCGCGGAGTCGCGGTGAAGAAAAATCCCAACCGGTGCATGTTATAGAGAGGATTACTGAGCTGCTTGACTTCGTGCAGGCATGCGCCGCAGTCCCCGGCATCTACGACCATCACGTGCATGGATTTCGAAAAAGACGGAGGAAAGGTCGCGCACTCGCTTTGTTTGGCAGGCAGCCTTGTCCATTCATACCCGTCATCCCAATTCATCGGCGTGGGGATACAAAAGCGGCAGCGCTGACAATGCACGCATTTCCCCGGATCGACAAAAGCCGACCTGCCGTGCGCCAGGATGGCGTCCACGGGGCATATAGCAGCAGCGAGCTCAGCCTCATCCTGCGATGCGAATTCCGTGTTGACCGGGCGGCCGGGAGAAACCCCCAAGGCCGTCTCCGCTCCCCGTGGATAGCGGGTCGATTGAATACCCCTGCGCAGGCCGTGCCAAAACCAAAAGCTCATTCCACTCCACCTCTACCGGTCACACTCGGTCGCGGACAGCCCCCAGGTTGCGAGAATGATCGGGAAATCCTGAAACGCGAAATTCTCGGCTGCCACGTGAAATCCAAGCCAGTTGTTGAAGGACGGCGTAATCGCGTGATAGCGCTCGACCAGGCCTTTTTCGTCGATGTTCACCC
The DNA here is from genome assembly GCA_035504315.1 of Occallatibacter sp. GTDB lineage: Bacteria > Acidobacteriota > Terriglobia > Terriglobales > Acidobacteriaceae > Telmatobacter. Next base: position 4,892 of record DATJSB010000245.1, on the reverse strand, counting down.
AGTGGAGGGTTGCTCCTCTCGGCGCCTCCGTCCATCCCAGCGCCGCGCCCGCGTGGTTACTCTCACAGGGAACACGGATAGGGCCCGGCTCAAGGGCTTGGACCGACTGGTGCATCAACCTCACTGACTGGGTAGCTTCTGCAAACAGGACGCGCAGCCGCGCATAGCCATCTCCTTCTGTTTCGCAAGGCACATCGAACGAGCGCCGTTCGTAGCCTGAGTAGGGGCAAGCCTTCCGCAAATCGCAGTTCTGACCTGACGCTCGGCCGATTGGGCCTACAAGATTGAGGTCACGGGCACTCTCACCGTTGACAACACCCACGTCTTCGAGGCGGTCGAGGAAGCTGCTGCTGTAGCGAAGCCGCCTTTCCAAGACCCGTAATTCCTTTTCCAGCTTGTCGACCGATGCGAGGAGCTTCCTGCACTCTCCGGTCTCAAAATCGCGGCTTAATCCACCTGGAACATTCAATCCAAAGAGATACCGGTGTCCGGTAAGGACACTGGAGGCGCGCAACAGCTCTTCCGTAATCATCGCAGCCTGGGCGGCTGGAACCGCCAATGCTGTGGAGTCGCAAATGGCGGCAATGGCGGCAGCATGTTGCCTTAGCCGCTCCAACTCGCAACACAAAATGCGCAAAAGCGAAGCCCTTGCCGGCGCTTCGGCCGAATCGATCCTTTCCACCGCCTGGCAGAAAGCGAGCGAGTGGGCAAACGCAGAGGTTGCCACAAACCGCTCTGCGAGCAGCAACGCGTTTTGTACGCTTCGGCCTTCGGCAATTTTCTCCACGGCGCGGTAGTTGTAGAACAGCCGCGGAATGGCGCGGATAACGTCTTCTCCGACTGTCTCAAGAAGAAAGTGTAGAGATTCGCCGATACCTCCGGTATAGACGGGTCCGACTGGCATGGCGAATGAACCCGGGTCTTCGACAACCAGCAGAGGCTGCCATTCGGGATCGAGCTTTCGCGCAAGTTTTGCCTGGCTCGCAGAAAACTTCTTACGCATCGGGTCCATGCCCTCACGCCAAATCTGGTCGTGAAGGACGAAGTCGCCTAGCCGGGGATGATTCTCGAAGCGAATTCCAAAAAGATCTTCAATCTCGCGCTCGTGCCAATCGGCCGCATGGACCTCGGCCACGATGCTTGGCACGGTTGTTGTTTCGATCGGAAATTCGAGCGCAACATCGATCCATCCCGACTCTGGGAGAAGAAACACATAGCGCATCCGCCAATGGCTGGAGTCTTCTTCGGCGATGATGCCGCCAAACACACAGCCGTGGTCCCAAAACAGAAAACTGCAAAGCGCGGGCAATGAACTCCGCTTCGCAAGGGAAAATGAAAGCGCATAGCCATGGTTTGCCGGCGTCTGAGAAATGTCGTCTCCGAAGCGGCCCTCGATAGCGGCGGCCAGATCGTTCAGGCTTGTTCTTCCGCCCCCTTCCATGGATGAGGAGTAGGCTCCCATATCAACGTCCTCCTAACTGTTGCGCTGCCAGCGTCAAGAGGGAATGCACGGGGCCGGGGATGTAAACGCCCAGAACAACCACCGGAATCACGGCCAGCACAACCGCCGTGCGACAGCTTGCAGGCACGGCTACTGCCGGCGACGATGGCTCCGGCTTGCCAAACAACATGGTGTTTACCTGCAACATCACTGCCACAAATGCAATGACGATGAAAACTGCCAGAATCGTAACCGCGACAGCATGTCCCCCTCGAAGTCCCGCTGAAAGAATAGAAAATTCACTCAGGAATATCGGAAACGGCGGAGCCCCGGCGATGGCCAGAGAACACAGCAGCAATGCACTTCCTGTGAATGGAGAAAGCCGGAAGAGCCCGCGCACCTCGCTGATCTGGCGAGTTCCGAGCGCCAGTAACACCATGCCCGCCGTGTAGAAGCAAAGAGACTTGGTGATGGAGTGATTCAGCATCTGGGCAACGGCCCCATAAGCCGCACCGTGTGTCGCGAAACCCGCCGCGGTTAGGATGATGCCCATATGTTCTACCGTAGAGAAGGCAAACATACGCTTGTAATCGCGGACCTGTATCAGCAGAAATGCTGCGATCCCGACGGAGAAGAGGCCGATCACGACCATCCATTCCCCTATGCGCGCCTCGGGTGACGCAAGAATGATGGAAAGGAAGCGTAATATCACGTAGAGAGGCACCGTGGTCTTGACCCCGGACAGCACGGCGCAGACGGGCGTCGGCGCCTGGCTGTGGGCATCCGGCAGCCAGGTATGCATGGGAGCCAGGCCTGCCTTGGCGCCGAATCCTACAAATACCAGCAGGAACGAGAACTTCAGCAGATTCGGCGGCATCGTTGACGACAGTGTGTAGAGGCCAGCCCAGGTCTCCGCTGTTCCGCCACCGCTGCTGCGAAAGGCCCAATAGAGAACCAGAAATCCAAAAAGAGCGATCGGTGCTCCCATGATCGTCAGGATCGCCATCTTCCATGCGGCTTCGAGCGCGCCAGCGGTGCTTTCGTAAGCGACCAGCAGGGTTGCGAACAGGGTAACCAGCTCGACCGCGACCCACACCAGATTCGTGCGTTCGATCGCTGGTACAGCGGCGAGAGCAAAAACCAGGAGGTTGTAATTCGAGTAAAACCACCACAACCGATCTTTGGATGAGCTACCGTGACGCATGTAACCGCCGGCGAAGATCGCGGCCAGAGTACAGACAAAGGCAACCAGGAGAAGCACCAGGCAACCAAGGCCGTCCGCTTCGATCCAGCCCGGAATAGCAACCACGCGCCCGCTCCCGAGAACCTGTCCCGCGGTCATGACCGCCGCAGCTAAGCTGATTGCGAGGCAAACTACCGTCGTGCCCCAGGCAATCGAGCGCAAAGGCTTCAACCAGCAGAGCAATGCTGCCAGGAGCGGGAGGAAGACGGCAACGATCAGCGCCATGCCGGAGGCTCCTCTCTCAACTCGCTCATGGCTGCCGCTTCGGTGGTTCCAATCGTTTCCGTGATGTTCCGTGTAAGCAGGCCCACAACGACTGCGATCAGAACCACATCGATCGCGATGGCCAGTTCAGCAATCAGAGGAAGATCGGGAGCAATTGAGATGCCCGCAAAAAAGGCCCCATTTTCCATGGCGAGAAGGCCGATCAACTGAGGAATGGCCTCGCGGCGAGCAATCAAGGAATACGCGCCGATAAGCAGGCCGGCAAGCCCGATGGGTAAATTCACATGGATTACAGGGTCTGACGTAGTCGCCAGCAGGGGGCTGACCAGGAACTCCGCCGCGATGGCCAGCAGCAGCGCCAGCAGGAGAGACGAGGGAATGTTAACGGCCTGATCGATCTCACGCCGCTCATAGACATCGCCTGGGAGCGTGCGCCTGAGTACCCATGGAATGGTGATCACTTTAGAGGCGATCATGATCGCGCCCAGAGCCACAAGGTCAATCGAGCCGCGGTTGAACCCGATGAGGAATGCGGACGCAGCCACAAAAAGAGACTGCACAACCAGAAACCGGATCACGCCCTGCACTTGACGGGTCGTCACCATTCCGAAAGCGGTGAGTAAGACCAGTCCCGCGGTCAAGGCGTTGAGGCCTTGAATCAACTGCGTTTGTGCGCCAGTCACCGCTACCTTCCTTTCTAGACGCCCGGCGTTGAAAAGATGCTGGCAATCATGGCCGCGACGGAGATGATGAATGCTGCCCCAAGAAACTCGCTGATGCGGAAAAGTCGCAATTTAGCGAGGGATGTTTCGATTACCACCAGCACCACAATGAACGCTAGAATCTTGATGAGGATAAGAGGAATCGCCAATAAAACGTGGCCGGCTGACAAGTCTTCGGCCAGTCCCCAGGGCGCTAGCAACACGTTCAAGAAAATGCAGGTGAGCACCAGAAATTTCATCTGCCCACCCCACTTCATCAACGCCGCGCCACGTCCCGAATATTCAAGGCCTTTCGACTCATCGATCATGGCCAGCTCAAAGTGCCCGGTGGGATTATCCACGGGGATTTTTCCTCCCTCGGCAAGAATGAGCATGAAAAAGGCGATCAACAGAAGGATGTGGGCAGGAGCGAAAAAGGCGGCGGGGCTGGCGACCCACTTTTGCTGAACGATGTACGGTATCGTCGATTGAGCAACGAAGGAGACCGTGAAGAATACGATCATGAAGACCGGCTCCGCCAGGAATCCCACCATGCGCGTTCGGCTCGCTCCCATCGGGCCATAGGGGTTCCCGGTGTCGACTGCTGCGAGGGCCGCGAAGAAGCCGCCAAGTCCGAGGAAAAACCCTCCTGCGAGCATGTCACCCATAAACGCGAACGCGAGAGGGTAATCTGTGAGGACCGGAATTAAGCTCGCTACGAACAGCGGAACGACAAACACAAGGTAGGGCGTGACACGAAAGATCCATGTCGATTCCGATGAGACAACCTCGTCTTTGTGAAAGAGCTTCCAGAGATCCCGATACGGCTGGAATATGCTTGGCCCCCGCTTGCTCTGCACGATTTCCTTGAAGCGGGAAAGCACGCCGGCATAGAGAGGGGCTAAGCCGATGACGAACAGTAGCTGAATGAGGTTGTACACAACAGTCCGTATCATCTGAATCCTCAGTCGAATCAGGCTGTATGCGATTCCACCGATTTTGTGGAACGTTCATAGACGACGCGATGGACGTGAAAGCTGCGCAAGACAGCACGGAGGACGCATAGAACCACTTGGGCAGATTTCGTATGAAGATTTGGAAGGGAGGTATTCGAAGGGGAGGGCGGAATTGCCTCTGTGAACCTCTGCACAATCTTCTTCACGGCGTGACTCCTTTCAGAGTAGGAATCATTAGCCGTAAAGGCGGTTAAAGGTGGAGTTCCATCACCCTATCCGAAATGTGCTGCTAGTATACTGAACCTCCACGCTTTGCCTGTCAAGGA
>DATJSB010000244.1:0-19868 GCA_035504315.1 Occallatibacter sp. | reverse complement strand
GGCGCCTCGCGCAAATATCTGCTCGCCTCGCTCGACTCCAGTCTCAAGCGCATGGGCCTCAACTACGTCGACATCTTCTACGCCCACCGGCCGTGGAAGAATTGTCCGCTCGAAGAAACCATGGGCGCGCTCGTCACCGCCGTCCATCAGGGCAAGGCGCTCTACGCCGGCATCTCGTCTTACGGGCCGCAGCAGACCAGCGAAGCCGCTGCAATCCTCAAACAGATGGGCCTTCCCCTCCTCATTCATCAGCCCTCTTACTCCATGCTCAACCGCTGGATCGAGCGCGGCCTCCTCGACACTCTCGATGAGCTTGGCGTCGGCTGCATCGCCTTTTCGCCGCTGGCGCAGGGTTTGCTCACCGGGAAGTACCTCAACGGCGTCCCCGAAAATTCGCGTGCCAAGCTGCCCAACTCGTCCATGCTCCGCCAGTTCCTCGACCCCGCCAACCTTGACCGTGTCCGCGCGCTCAACGCCATCGCCCAAGGCCGTGGTCAGACCCTCGCGCAGATGGCCATCGCCTGGGTCCTTCGCGACTCCCGCATCACCTCCGCCCTCATCGGCGCGCGCAATCCCCAGCAGCTCGACGACTCCCTCGACGCCCTCAAAAAACTCGACTTCACTCCAGAGGAGCTCGCCGAAATCGACCGCTACGCGCAGGAGGGCGGCGTCGACCTCTGGAAGGGTGCGCGCGAATCCATGAATTGAGAAGATTGTGGTCAGCGGTTGGTGATCGGCGGTCAGTTATCGTTATTTTGGCGGAATTCTTGACAGTTCTTGCGTCCGCTCTGCCGGTTCAATTTCTCTGAGGTTGATTATTTTCAATTCCGCTCTTCGCAGCTTCACAGTGGCTGGGGTGTGCTTTTCTTGGCTACCGGCGGTCCGTTTTTCGGCCTGAAAGCGGAGCCCGATACATCTCCACTATGCACGAGCGAAGGTTAAGGGGACGCAAAAAGTTTGGGCTATAGCGTTTCCCGCAATGACGTAGACCGAAAGCAATGCACTCAAGCCGGCACGACCCCAAGGAGTGACGGCCCTGCAAGCACCGGGCAAGGCCACACGATTTCGGGAAACGCCGTAGGAGCTGCCTTCATGAAGCAACTTCGTTTTGGAATTCTGGGGGCCGGCCGCATCGGCCCCGTTCATGCTGAAACACTCGCTTACCGCGCGCCCCAGGCTGAGGCCGTGGTGATTGCCGATATCAATCGTGCGGCTGCCGAGGCGGTCGCGGCGCGCTACAACATTCCCAAAGTCGTCGACTCGGCGGCAGCCGTTATCGACGATCCAGCCATTGACGCCATCGTTCTTTGCACCCCCACCAACACGCATTCAGATTTGATCGCGCAGGCCGCGCAGGCCGGCAAACATATCTTCTGTGAAAAACCCGTCTCGCTCAGCCTCAAAAAAATCGATGAGTCCATCGCCGCTGTCGAGGCAGCGGGCGTCAAGATGCAAGTGGGCTTCAACCGCCGCTTCGACTCCAACTTCATGCGCGTCCGCAAGGCAGTCGAGAGCGGCGAAATCGGCACGCCCAACATCTTTCATATCGTCCGCCGCGATCCCTTCCCGCCGCCGCTCACTTACCTGCGCCCCTCCGGCGGAATCTTTCTTGACATGATGATTCACGACTTCGACATGGCGCGCTTTCTCATGGGTGAAGTGGAAGAGGTGTTTGCCTCGGGCGCGGTGCTCGTCGATCCCGGCTTCGCCGCCGAAGACGACTTCGATACCGCCATCGCGATGCTCAAGTTCAGCAGCGGCGCCATCGGCACCATCGACAACAGCCGCAAATCCACCTTTGGTTACGACCAGCGAGTGGAGATTCTGGGCAGCAAAGGAAAGATCGAGAGCGGCAATCGCCACTCCAACGAGGTCGTAGTCAGCGGCGAAAAATGTGTTTACACTGATCTGCCGCACAACTTTTTCATGCAGCGGTACCCTGAAAGCTTCGCGCTGGAGTTGCAGATGTTCATCGAAGCTGTGCTCGAAGACAAGCCCGTGCCGGTGACCGGCGCCGACAGCCGCGCGCCCGTAGTGATGGCGCTGGCAGCGCGCAAGTCGGTTGACGAACGCAGGCCGGTGCGGCTTGACGAGGTAGCGCATTGAAGCGTTCAAGCCGTATATTCACTGTTCTCGCCATTGCCACTGACGTGCATTTCTGGGTCCCTGTCGTGGTGCTGATTTTCGGTGTTGTTCTGCTCATGTCTCTCCAGGTGATGCGTTGACTCCAAGCACTGCTACCGCGCGCTCCACTATCTCTCTGCACAGACTCGGGGTCTTCTGCGGGCTTGCGGCGGCGGTGTGGCTGGGCAGCGCCGAAGCGCCGACCAAACTCGTCACCGAGGGATACTCGCCTTTCATCATCTCGATGGGAATGGTGATGGGCGCGTTTGTAGCACGCTGGTCGCTGCCCACCGTCATCAAGGGCACGCGGTTCCTCTTCGCTGACTTGCGCGACAAACCGCATCTGATCGTGTGGGCGCTGCTGGGCGGAATGTTGTGGGCCGTTGGCAACACGCTCACCATCTTTGCCGTACGCGACGTGGGGCTGGCCATCGCCTTTCCTCTCTGGAATACAAACTCGCTGGTCGGTCTGCTGTGGGGCTGCCTGCTCTTTAAAGAACTGCGCGGTTCGCGGGCACGCGACTGGGCCCAGGTGCTGGGCGGCACGGCGGGCATCGTCTTCGGCGCCGCTGTGCTGGCGGTTGCAACGGCCGAGCGGTCAGACGGCACACCGCATCGAGCAATTGTGGGCATCGTGGCCGCGCTGGGCGCGGGCGTAATGTTCGGCACCATGTATATCCCCTACCGCAAGGCATACATCAGCGGCATGAATCCGCTCTCGCTGGTGACTGTGTTCACCTTCGGCGAAGTCGTCACCATCACCTTGCTCGGCCTGGTTTTCTACGGCAGCGTGGGCAAGCTAGCGGCGGAGCTCGGCCGTGCGCGGCCCATGCTCTTTTGGCCATTCGTCGGCGGATTCTGCTGGGTGATCGGCGATCTGTTTCAGCAGTACGCGGCCAAATACATCGGCATCGGGCGCGGCATTCCGCTGTCGAATACGAATCAGCTCTGGGGCCTGGCGTGGGGGGCGCTGGTGTTCGCAGAATTCGATGGGCTATCGCCCTGGGGGCGCACGCTCATCGTTGCCGGCTCGGTGATCATGATTGCCGGAGCCATTTCCATCAGCACGGCTGCGCCGCCGGTCTCGGAGCTTGAGAACTGGGATGCGGCGATGCATCGCGAGTGCGATCGTTACGGGCTCAACAGAGAGAGCGTTACGGCTGTTGTGCGCGGCGACGATCCGCACGCCGATCATCAGCATGAGCGGCGCTGGTGGGAAGTGCTGATTATGCTTGCGGCCTTCGGCGTGTTTGCGTGGCTGGCGGTGGGCACGCGCGCCCAACACATTGCGGCGAGCGTGCCGTGGATGATTGTGCTGACGATTGGCACGTTCATTCCGCTGGTTGTGGTGGGAACGATGCTGCACCGAAGAACGAGATTTTCGTAAAGAACGGTGGACGGTGGTCGGTGAGCGGCGAACACCGTAACCCGTATGGCGTACCCCCGTACCTTTGCATTTGGGGTATCCCCCTCCCCCTTCCCCCCCGCCCCTGCCCAAAGACTCAAAGTCTTATGTTTTCAAAGAGATAGAGGGTAGATCTCTGAGCTAAGTTGTTTCTTTCCATTGACTTAGGATCGGTTGGTCGTGAAAAAACAGGCTCGCGGGCAGCGATGGATCAGGGTGCAGCTCGATACGGAGTGAAAAATGCATTGCAAGATCAGGGTAGAACGATGTGGGGGAATTAACTGCAAAACAGGGAAAAGAAATGCTAATCGTGATTCAGTTCGCGGACATAGACATAAGTTTCGAGCTTGTGCCGCGGACATTGATTGGTTCAGCATTGCGAAAGGCAACTGCAAGTCGCCGTTCGACTCCGATCGCTGCTCAGTATGCGCTCAGGGCAGGCTTTCGACTCATCCCTGCGACTCGCTCACGATGACCACGGCAATGCGAGAGTTGTGGCTTTCCACCCTAAACGCAAAAAGCGCGTTTAGATGGGGCACCCGGCTATAGCGTTTTCGGTTCAAGTCTTTACACAGTCGACGCGGCCAAGTGGCTCTTTCCTTAAGAAAGAGCCACTTGGCGTGATGACCGCGTGTCAACACATGAACAGAAAACGCCGAAGAAGCTGGAAGCTGCCTGCTCAGTCAGCATGTAGCGCAGTGTCGAACAACAGCAGGCTCACAGTCGTGAAGATGATGTCGTAGCCGACCAGCATCTTGATCCAGAGGATGGGGTCGCTTTCGCCGGTGAAGATGGAGGTGGTGGCCTGCACCATGGCCAGGAGAGCCGGAATAAAGATTGGGAAGAGGATGATGGAGAGCAGGAGTTCGCGGTTACGGGTGCTCATGGAGAGCGCGGCAAAGAAGACTCCGTTGCCGACCAGCGCCCACGTGCCCAGCGGCAGCACCAGAACCAGCAGCCATCCCTGGCCGGCGATGTGCAGGTTGTAAAAGATGAAGAAAAAGGGCGCCAGGATGACCTGCACGATGGTGACGAAGAGGAAGTTGACGATGACTTTGGCCAGGTAAAGCTCAGCGGCCGGCGAAGGCACCATGCGCTGCGCGTCCATTACCTGGTGGCGGATTTCTCGCGACCACGCCTGGTTGAGCGCGCTCACCGATGCGAACATGGTGGCCACACAGAGCACTCCGCCTGAGATTTGCTGCGCGAACTCGCCATGGGGATCGAAGGCGATGGAAAAGAGCACCACCACCAGGCCCGAGAAGAAGAGCATGGAGATGATGGCGTCGAGCGAGCGCCACTCGATACGGAGGTCTTTGACCAGGTGAGTCCAGAGGGCGCGAGTCATTTGTGGTCCTCCGTCAGGTGGACCGCATCTTTGGTCAGATCGACGAGTTCGACGGGCACTGCGAGCGCTTTGGCGGCGCGCACATAATCGTCGGGGTTGAGGATAAGCTGGGTGCCGCGGGTGCCGGCCGAGACGCTGATCTTATCGAAGAGGATCGCGGTCTCGTCGATGTAGACCGGGTAGGCCTTTTTCGCGCCGAAGATGGTGACGCCGCCGCGAATGTAGCCGGTGAGCGGCTGCACGTCTTTGAGCGGAGCCATCTCGAGTTTGCGAAGGCCTGAGGCGCGGGCGAGCTTTTTGAAGTCGAGTTCGGCGTCGCCGGGGACCACGGCAAACAGATATTCCTTGTGGCCATCGGTGATGAGCAGCGTCTTGAACACCTGCTCGGCGGGCATGCCGATCTTTTTAGCTACGGTGATGGCCGTGAGGTCGTTGGGGTCGACCTGGTACTCGCGCAGCTCGAAGGCGATGCCGAGGGATTCAAGGTAGCGCGCGCCGTTGGTCTTCATAGGCGCGGTTCCCCCAGTTCAAGCGATGCAACGCGGCCGGCGCGAAGGGTGAGTACCCAGTCGGCGATGGGCGCGGCGAGTTCGCGCTGGTGGGTGGTGAGGACGATGGTGCGGTTTGATTGCCGGAATTTGGCGAGCAGCTCAACCATCTGGCGGGCGCTTTCAACGTCCATGTTTGAGAAAGGCTCGTCGAGCAGGAGGAGCTCGGGAACGGGCAGAAGCACGCGGGCGAGCGAGGTGCGCTGGCGCATGCCCTGCGAATACTGGCCGAGGTAGCGCGGCAGGTCGGGATCGAGGCCCACCTGGCGCAGCACTTCAGCCGGCGAAAGGCAGGGGCGGCCGGGATAGAGGCGGGCGAAGTAGCTCAGGTTTTCCTGCGCGGTGAGCTCGTCGTAGAGCATGGGCGCGTGGCTCATGTAGCCGATGCGGTCGCGGGCTTCGAGCGGTTCGAATTCGCCAAAGAGCTTGACCTTGCCGAAGCTGGGGCGGAGCAGGCCGGCGAGTACCCGCAGCAGAGTTGATTTGCCGGCGCCGTTCTCGCCGAGGAGGACGTAACAGCGGCCGGGCTCGAAGTCGACTGAGACCTGGCGCAGGGCGGCGAAGGTGCCGAAGAGCTTGGAAACACCTTCGACGTGGGCGCAGAGTGGGGGCGCGGCCGCGGTTGAGGCGGGTGTGGTTGGTGGGCTAGCTGGCATTGTGGGGGGTGGGCCGAAAGTCGGTCTTGGGCTTCTTGCGACTCATGTAAAACGCGACCGGAAATGATGAGGCGAATAGCAGCCAAAATAGGTACATTGACCAATCAATCGCCAAGTCAAGCGTCGCAATTCCGCGTAGCCTTGCAACGCTGAGTAGAACGAGCGCCGCAGCAAGCCAAGATATGGCACAATTTCTCAATATTCGGCGTAGCGTCTGGTGGCCCCCGCGATCCAACTCGTCAAAGCCGGTGATACCAAAGCCAAGCGCGATAGCTCCAATTGCAACCTTGATGAAAGGCTGAGAGCCGAAGTGCTTATTCCAGAGAAACATCACGAACGATGTTAATAACACGACCGAGATCGCAAGAATAATTACTAGCATTCTCTTCCTATACATCGCGGCTCCGTTCGGGTGCAGAGTTCGCAGCCAGTGGCAAAAAGCAAAGTCGCCAAAAACATCCCGCAGGGGCTAAAGCCCCGAACTCATTTTATTGGCCTCATCGGCACGGCTGAAGCCGTGCCCTACAAAGAAACTCACGACCTCACTCTACTCGATGCGCTTCGCCCGTTTCATCCATTGCGGGTCGGCGAAGCCGGTGGTGCCCTTTCAAAACATCGGGAATAAGCGAGTTTTTCCGCAGCTTGTGAGGCCCACAGTGATTATGAACCATTTACGGCGCGGTTAAAGCCGTGCCCCTTCAAAACTCGACTTTTCCGGCGGGCTGTTAACTGGTCGGCTTGGCTGGGGCTGCGTTGGCGGCGGTTTTGGTGGCCGGGGATACTGGAGCTGCGCCGGGCTGATTGGGGCCGGCCGGCGCGTACTTGCTCGCGCACTTGGCCTGCAGCGTATTCGCGTGGAAGACCCCGTCGCGGCCGTAGGTTCCCTCGGCGAGGGCCTGGGCATCGTCTTTGAAAGTGTCGGGAGGCGGCTCGGTTCCCTTGTAGGAGACAGTGAGTACACGGCCGGTGGCGGCCTTGGGCGAATGGCTCTCAAACTCGTCGAGCACAAAAGTGACGTGGGTGCCGTCCTGCGCGATCGAACCTGGCTTGACGAAGCCCTCAACGCGCAAGTTGCTGGTGTAGGCCTTGTTGCCCATGTTGCCCAGCTCGGCGATGGTGACGTAGTAGCTCTTGTTGGCTCCATAGCCGGAGTAGGCGAGCCAGCCAATGGTGCCGAGGATGATGGCCGTCGCGATACCGATTTGCAGCGATTTCTGCGATTTTTTCATATCTCTACCCTTTTAACGATACGAGCCTGCATGTCTATGGTCAACCGAGGGGAGGGGGTGGAGATGTGATTTAGCTCACTCTGGAGAGACGGGGAGTGGGCGGTGAGGGCAGGATTTCGCGTTGAGGCAGGATTCGGCGATACGGAGGCGTTCGATGGGGCGGCCGGCGATGAGGTGCTCGGAGACGATTTCATCGGCATCTTCAGGCTTGACGCGGCCGTACCAGACGGCATCGGGGTAGACGACAACGGTGGGGCCGTGTTCGCACTGGTCGAGGCAGCCGGATTTGTTGATGCGGACACGACTGGCAAGGCCGGCCTCACGGGTGAGCTGAGAGAGGCGGGCGTGGAGAGGGCTTTGGCCGTCAGCGGTACAGGATGGACGGGGCGCATCGGCCGGGCGGACGTTATGGCAGACGAAGACGTGGCGTTCGAATAGGGGCATGGATAGAGGATAGCGGAGGAACCTCAGGGAACGAGGGAACAAGGGACCGAGAAGGCGCGGGCATTGAGTCAGCGAGTTCGCAAGTTGGCGAGTTCGCGTGCGCTGGCGCGCAGGTTGGCGCCGCTGACGCAACGGTGGCGGGTCGGGGTTCGAGGCTTCCCACCCCAGGCGCAAAACAAATGCGCGCTACCCAAAGGGTTCCCAGGTGGGGCACCTGGCGAATTCAATAAGCAGATCCTTGGGCGCAGTTTCGTTCAGGAGGGTGGGGCACGGAAGGGCCGGGCGGTTGCACCGGGGGTGGTGCGGACACAACAAACTTGACCGGTGGGGAGGGTGCATCTGCGAAAATGAGTGCTTGACGGTATGAGCACAGACAACCTTCTCTCGCTCAAAGACGACATGGTGGCCTTCATAGAGGGGCACGGGCTCAGGCGGCTGCCGGGATACGTGACCGAGGACATTCCTTCGATCCTTTGGGAGGATCGGGGCAATCCCGACTCGTGGAAAGACTTTGTGGAGATGGCCAAGCACGTGGGCGCCCCATTTGTGACCTTCAGCGAGATGACGCTGGAGCGCGAGGAACTGGAGACGCTGATTGAAGATGCGGGAGAGATGAACTTTCCCGACGAAGAGTCCACGGAGCTGGTTGAAGCGCAGTGGCTGCGCAAGTACTCAGGGATGCTGGGCTACATCCAGCTCGGGTTCGTATACCAGGGGCTGGTGTTTCTGCACGAGACCACGACGGAGTGGTACGAGCGATTCCAATCGCTGCTTGAGGATATTGAGAGCTTCCAGGACATCGTGATCGACGATGCCCACACCGACGACGAGGAAGAGTGAGCGCCATTGAGCGCGACCGGGAGCGAAGCGCAGGCAACTCGCGCGCCGCGGCGCCCGCGCTGGGTGATGGCTGCGCAGCACGGCGAGTCCGCGGCCTGGTTGGCGCGCGAGGCGCGGATTCCTGTTGTACTGGCTGAATTGCTGCTGGCACGCGGGGTGACCAACGCCGCCGAAGCACACCGATACCTCACTCCCGAATACGATCATCTGCACAACCCGAAGCTGATGCTGGGCATGAGCGCCGCGGTGGATCGTCTGGAGCGCGCCATTGAAGCGCGCGAGCCAGTGCTGCTCTACGGCGACTACGATGTGGACGGCACGAGCGCGGTGGTGCTGCTGAAGACGGCGATCGAGATGCTGGGCGGGAGGGTGAGCTTTCATGTTCCACACCGGCTGCGCGAAGGTTACGGGATGCAGTCGAGCGTGCTTGAAGCTGCATACGCCGAGGGCGTGAGGCTGGTGGTGACCGTCGATACCGGGATGCGGGCGGTTGCCGAGGCGGGGACGGCGAAGCGGCTGGGACTGGATCTGATCATCACCGACCATCATTTGCCCGACGCGGGAGATGCGATTCCCGAGGCCCGGGCGATTCTGAATCCGAACCAAAGAGGGTGCACGTATCCCGAGAAGGGGCTGTGCGGAGCGGCGATTGCGATGAAGCTGGCACAGGCGGTGCTGGAACGGCGCGACCCGGTGCGGATGCGGGAGAAACTGCTGCCGAGTTTTTTGAAGATTGCGGCAATTGCAACGATTGCCGACGCGGTGCCGTTGCGTGGAGAGAACCGGACGATTGCGGCGCTGGGACTGCGCGAACTGAGAAGACCGGCGGGAGCGGGGTTGAGGGCGCTATTCGCGGTTGCCGGGATCGATCCGGCGGCGAAGGAGCTGACCGGGTACGATGTGGGGTTCAGACTGGCTCCGCGGATCAATGCGGCGGGGCGGATGGATGTAGCGTCGGAGGTGATTGAGCTGTTCTCGACGCGCGATCCAGCACGGGCGACGGAACTGGCGAATAAATTGGAGAAGCTGAATCGCGAGCGGCGGGATACAGAGGCGGCGGCATTGACGGCGATCGACGCGCGGCTGGAGACGGATGATGAATTGAAATCGGACCGGCTGCTGGTGGTGGACGGAGCCGGATGGCACCGGGGAGTGATTGGGATTCTAGCATCGCGCGTGGTGGAGAGAACCGCGAAGCCGGCGATCGTGGTGAGCGTGGAAGATGGCGTGGCGCACGGGTCAGGGCGATCGGTGGATGGGTTCATGCTGCTGAATGCAATTGAAAGCTGCGGGGAGCTGTTCACGCGGTTTGGAGGACATGCGTTTGCGGTGGGATTTGCGTTGCCGGCGGAGCGACTTGAGAGCTTGAAGAAGAGGCTGCGGGAGTACGCCGACGTGCACCTGGCCTCGCGTGAGCCGGAACGGGTGGTGAAGATTCAAGCCGAGTTGCCACTGGATAGAATCACACCGGTTCTTGCGGGATGGATGAAGAAACTGGAGCCGGTGGGGCATGGGAATCCCGAGCCGATTTTTGCGGCACGAAGAGCACGACTGCTGGCGGCGCCGCGAATTATGAAGGAACGGCATCTGAGATTGGAGCTTGCACAGGAACCAGAGGCGGGCAGCAATGGGACGGAGCGGGCGACAGCTGTGCAGCCGGGCTCGAGTGGAGCGGTGCGCGCGGTGGGATGGGGTCTGGCGGAGCGAGCGATGGAATTGCGATTGGAGCGGGGGAGCCTGATCGATGTTGCGTACCGGATAAGGGAGAACGATCACCCGGACTTTGGCGGGCTGGAAATTGAGATGGCGGACGTGAGGAAGGCAGGGAATAGGCAATAGGGACTAGGGAGAAGTGAAACAGTTGGGCGTCGAGGCTGTGAAGAAGCGAATGAGTTAAACGGCGAGCTGAAGGTGAAAAGAGCGAGAGCCCACGGATTTCCGTGGGCTCTGCTTGTTTGAGACTGAAGAGTTGGTGTCAGCGGCCCTTTTCGTGTCCCTCAGATTTCTGGTGCTCCTGGGGCTGAGAATGCGGCGCGGGATGCGACTGCGGCGCCGGATGACTGTTGTTCTGCGGCGGATGATAGCTGCTGTTGGTCCCCGGGCGGGCGTTGTTGCTCGGGGCGGGGCGATAGTTATTGGTATTTTCCCCAGGTATGGTCCCAGGCCGGTTGTAGCTATTGTTCGATTTAGGCCGGTTGTTGCTGTTGACGCTGGACGGACGGGCTGCAGGAGCGGGGTGGTTCTCAGCCTGCAGCGGCCGTGCAGCGACCACGTTAGCGGGACGCCCATGGTTGTTGTTGAAATAGGCAGTGCGGTCAGAGCGCGCCGACTGCTCGTGCTGGGCCTGGAACGAAGTTGCCGCGACGTGCGGTTCGTTGGTGTAGGCACGTTCCTGAGCGGTCATGGGGTGGTTGATGCCGCCGGGGCCACCGCTATAGGCGACATGGTTGTTATTGATGATGGTGGTGTTGTGCACAATTGTGGTGTCGCGATACACGCGTTCGCCGCCCCACCCGCCGCCAACGCCCACACGCATAACCGCGGAGTTATAGGCAAAGACTCCGCCGCGCCACATGCCTCCTGCGAAGCCGATGCCCATATAGCCGAAGCCGTAGTTGACGCCGCCGTAGTAGCCGACATGGGCGCCCCAATAACCGGGATGCCAGACGTAAAGGCCGCCGCCCCAGCCCCAGTAACCGGGAGTCCAGAGGGCGCCGACGTAGGGAGCGGGCACCCAGGCACCAGGAACCCAGTAGTAGCCGTCAGGGCCGTAGGCCCAGTATCCGGGGGTCCACATGAGGCCAGGCTCAGGGCAGACGGGCTGAACATATACGGGCAGCACCGGAGGGCCGAAGTTGACGCTGATGAAGACGCCTGCGTAGGAAGATGCCGGGATCAGAGAGATTGCAAAAGCCAACACCATGAGCCGCATTGAGCGAAGGAAACGCATAGTAAGAACCTCCTCTTTCAAATTCATCCATTTCAATTTTCAGCGGGCGAATACCGCGTGTCATTCAAGTAGAACCCTTCACGGAGAAGGAAGTTGCAAGAATGGCTATGGCTTTTGCCTGTGTGAAGTATGGACGGTTGATTGGTTGCCGCGCAAGGGCAAAGGGTTGTTTCGAGAGGGGAAAAATGCGCGGAAACCAGCGCCTTTCTCCCCAAATTGAGCTGCCGAACACTGGGCAGGATTAGGGCCTGTTAACACTACTGGGGCGGTTGGCGTTGCGAGCGAAAATCGGGCCAGACTAGGCCGAGCCCGAAGGCTTTGGTGGTTCCAAGGTCGAGGGCGAGAACGACGTATGGCACGATTTCCACCCCAGCGACCAAGACCTGTCGCTGGGGACCCCGGATTTCCACCCCAGCGACCAAGACCTGTCGCTGGGGGCCCCGGATTTGCGCCGCAACCCCGGGTCCCAAACGTGTGAACTTTGCACGTTTGGGTGGAAGTCTTCGGGCCGGGGCCAGTTTTCCTCATTTCATCGTCCCTCGTCGCTAGCGGACGCCCGATATCCACCCCCTGAACTTTGTTCACGGGGACCCCGGGGTATGCGTCACTCCTCATTCCTCGAATTGAGAAAAACTGGCTCCCGGCGCCAGCCACCCCAGTAGTGTTAACAGGCCCTAGCGAAATCTCTCGTTCATCTGTTGGCCTGTGCGAACCTGTGTCGGCTTTGCATTGGAGCGCAAGACATGTTGCACGTTGAGTAAACAATGGCGCGAAAACAATTACTGCGAAAATTGGCATTAATTTCGAATAAAACGGAGATTTGGGGGCGTTTTGGGGCTAAAGGCAGAAACGAATATAACAGTTTTTTGAGTGTTACATTTTTGTATAGAACTTATTCCAAATTATTTAGTGGAGATTTCGCGTTCCGGTCGGATTGTCCCCCATCCATCAGTAATGGAAAAGCAACTACGCGGGTTGGCGGTTATTTGGTTGGAGCCCGGAGATAGCGGAAAACTGTCGAGGCCTGGCTGTACAGATTCGATCCTCAACGAGTGGGTTGGGGGATTTCGATGGAATCGATACGCTGGAGAAGTTGGTGCGCGGGTGCGCTGCCGGGGTCCAGCTCCAACACATGCCGCAGCGCGCTCCTGGCGTCTTCCCACTTCGACTGCACGCATAGCGCGGCCGCCAGATTCATCCAGGCTTTTGTAAAGTCCGGGTCGGCCTGAACCGCTAGTTGAAAGTGCTTAATGGCCGGCTCTGTGTTCCCGGCGGAAAAATCCAAATATCCGAGCTGGTTCTGGGCCACCGCCATCTGCGGGTTATCGTTGATTGCCTGTTCGAGGGCGGTTCGCTCACCGGCCACGTCCCCGGTTTTGTCGAGCGCCATCGCCAGCCGGTAAGCCAGCAGCGGTTCGTTGGGGTCCACGCTGAGCGCCTGGCGATAATACTCGGCGGCTTGCGAGTAGTTACCGGCGGCCTGCGCCTGATCGGCCTGGCGATACTTGTCTGAGGCGATCTCCTTGTTCAGTTCGGCGTGTTCATCCTGCTGATACTGCTGAAACTGCTGCTGAGCCGCAGTATCGTTCCCGAGGGCACGGTAGGCTCGGCCAAGTTCGAAGTGAACTTGCGGTTCGTGGAAGCCCAGCGCAATTGCTTTCTCTAATTGTTGCCTGGCCGCCGAGTTGTCATGGAGGGCGGCCAGCACCGATCCCAGATGAAAATGAGAATCGGCGTAGTCAGGTTTTCGCGCTACGGACTTTTCAAACCAGGTGCGCGCCGCATTCAAGTCGTGGGCGTTCTGCCGCAGGAGGCCCATGAGATAAAGCAGCTCCCAATGATCAGGATCCGCCTTAAGCAGCCGTTGGCAAAGCGGCTCCGCTGCGGGGTCACCAGCCAGCACCAGCACATGCAGATACTGGATTTGCAATGGCTCGTCGCCGGCATGCTGTCGAGCAACAACCGAGAGCATCTGGGCAGCATCCTGATAACGGTCAAGCATTACCAGCACGGCCGACAACGCTTCGATTAGCGGAAGCGAAGACGGGTTGGCGTGCAGCGCCGGTTGCAGCACATCGTAGGCATTGCTCAGCAATCCTGCCTTGGTGTAAGCAACCGACAGATTGATCGCGGACGCGGCGGATAACTGACCAGAGGCTTCGACGGGCCTGAGAAGGTCGATAACGGAGACATAGTTTCCATCGACGAGCAGATCGCGGCTGAGGGATTCGAGGGCGGCGGAAGATTTGGCATCGAGGCTGAGAACGAACCTCCACTGCGCGTCCGCATCTGCTCTTCGGCCCAGCCGGCTCAGTACCGATCCCAGCACAAGGTGTGCATCGATCGATGTTGGGTCGATGCGAAGCGATTGCTCAAGTGGAGCAATGGCTTGCCTGGGCTGACCGGCAGACGAGAGACTGAGGCCCCAGAGGTAGGCGTAATTGGCAGAGTCCGGCTGCATGGCGACCGCTTTGCCGAATGCATCCGCGGCACAGGCCGGCTGATTGCGACTGGCAAACCAGTTGCCCAGTTTTGCGTAGACAGAAGCATCAGGCTGCGCTTTCAATTCGGCGGCTATGGATGGTGGTGGTGTGCACTGAGAGAACGCAGCCGGAAGCGCAGCGGCGAGGGCCGCGCACAGAATCAGAGCCCCGAGTAACGATGGAAGAAGCGAGGGACGAAGCAAACGGTTTATATGGCGTTGCGGAACAACTCCTGTCGGCATGGGAAATTATCCCTCAGCGGCGAAAGCCGGTCTCGTTACATAGCCCATAGCGGCGCGCGACCCACCCATTGGGTGTGTGTCCCGGTCGTGCCGTTTCAAAACCGCGGCTGTGATTGAGTTTTTCCGCAACCTGTGGAGACCGGATTCCTCGCACAGGCTCCGGTACATCAAGCAGCCGCTCGAGCGCGAATCACACCGCAGAATGCTCATCGATGCGGACAGCCCGGCCAGCAGCACGGCCTCCGCATGCCTTCTTTAAGCTCCGAGCACACCCTTTCGACATGCTGCCGCCTGGTCTCATTTTTCTTGACGGAGATGGTCCAGCAGATCCACTCGTTGCGGGCGAGCGGCGTTATGTCTTCCCAAGCTGCCAGTGCTTTGGCGTCGGACGCGAGCGCCTTGCGGAGATCATGCGGAAGGTTATGCACGACTCCGGCGGAGATTCGAACGGTCGTCATAGAGTTATCTCGCAGGCTATTGGTTCCAGCAAATGAAATGCCTTTTCGCCGTCCCTACGGGACTCCGCAATGGTGTTGGGGGGTCCCTTTCCCCACGTTGAAACGCGGGGCTAACAACCCCTGCACCTACGGCGCGCTTACCGGACATTACTTACGCAGTCCTCAATAAAGGATCAAGCAACTAATACGAGAGTACAACTCGGGATCCGGGACATTCGCCGGCGATTGGGACAGAGGCGCATTTTCATGGTTACTTCCACAGGGCCGGTGACTCGCTTAGAGCCCGGGAATTCGAGTCGTCCGGTCTCGATGATTGCGTCGGCGGATTTGTGTAAACCAAGATGAAATTTTTTATTAATTACCTGGTGTGGTGTCTCCGCAGCTCCTTGAACAATTCGGAGGGGTCGAGCTTGCTCGTAGACCTGTCCTGAGGGGCTGAAACTTCGTGCCGTTTAGCAGAGTTTTTCGCAACCTTTAATGTCTATTGGCGAGTTCGTTAATAACCCAGTGGTTATCACAAAAATGCGACCGCGCACGACGCCGGCCGCACCCCTTCACCAACTCAATACATTCCACCCTGCCGACCGGACCCCCGGATTGAATCCTTTGTATACTTGAAGTAATGTTCTTCGGAGCGATTTTCCCCTCATGAGCTTTGGTCGCAAGCGCGATCGCAAGCGCCGTTTTCTCAAACGACTTGCACTCACCCCGATCCTGCTTTTGCTGTTATCAGCGGCTGGGCAGTTGCCGGCGCAATCCGGATGGAAGTCCGTGGGCCCCGATGGGGGCGACGCGCGGGCCTTTGCGGTGGATCCGTCAAACCCCGCCCATCTTTACCTTGGCACTACAAACAGCTGGCTTTACGAGTCGCCGGATGCCGGAGCGACGTGGCACCGGCTGGCCAAGCTCGATCCTTCCGACGGCTATGTTCTCGACAGCCTTGTCGTCGATTCGTCCAACCCATCCAACATTTTCGTGGGCGCATGGAAAGATAGCTACGGCGGAGGTCTTTGGATCAGCCATGACGGCGGGCGCACGTGGAAGGAAGCTACCAGACTGAAGGGGCAACCGATCCACGCCCTGGTCCAGGCACCATCCAATCCCCATGTCCTGTTGGCCGGCACCCTTGGAGGCGTCTTTCGGACTGAAGACAGCGGGCAGACATGGACCCTCATCAGCCCCCCGGGCAGCCGCGAGATTCATGAGATCGAGTCCCTGGCCGTCGATCCGCGCAGCCCGGATATTGTCTACGTCGGGACCTGGCACCTGCCGTGGAAGACCAGCAACGGCGGCAAGACCTGGAGCAACATCAAGCGGGGCGTGATTGTCGACTCGGATATTTTCTCGATCATCGTGGACCCCGAGAAGCCGCGCATCGTTTATATGAGCGCATGCAGCGGCATCTACAAGAGCGAAAACTCGGGCCTGCTCTTCCACAAGATTCAAGGCATTCCCAATGAGGCGCGCAGGACACGCGTGATCATGCAGGACCCGGAAAACCGCGAGATTGTTTATGCGGGGACGACCGAGGGCCTCTACAAGACCGTGAACGGAGGCAGGACCTTCAAGCGCATGACCGGGCCAGAAGTAGTGGTGAACGACGTCTATGTCGACCCTCACGATTCACAACACGTGCTTCTGGCTACTGACCGCGGAGGCGTGCTGGCCAGCAGCGACGGCGGCGAGAACTTTACCCCATCGAATCAGGGCATCTCGGAACGCAAGGTGGCAGCACTGCTGGTCGACCGGAACGACCCATCGCATCTTTACGCCGGCGTGGTGAACGACAAGACCTTCGGCGGTGTCTTTCAGTCAACCAATGGCGGTGAAAGCTGGCAGCAACTGGGCGCGGGTCTCGACGGACGCGACGTGTTTGCGCTGGCGCAATCCAAAGACGGCACGGTGGTGGCCGGCACCAACGACGGGATTTTTGTACTCGACCCTCCCGCAAACGCGAGCGACGCGTCGAGTTCCGGGGGCGGTTCAAGCCCGGCGGGCGCGGTCCTCACCTGGGAGGCGCGAAACGATATCGCAAACACCATTGTGAAGACTTTTACTGAGACGCACTACCACACCAAGGTCAACGTAGAGAAAGAGGTGAAGGCGGCAAAGATCGAGCTAAGCGGCCGCGTGAACGCACTCGACGTCTCGGGCGACACGTGGGCCGCGGCCACCGACATTGGCGTTTTGACCAGCCGCGATCAGGGGGGCAGCTGGCAGGGCGGGCCGGTGATGGGCGGCGCCCAGTACCGCAGCATCACGGTTCACAAAGATACGATCGTGGCTGCCCGCACCGCGGGTGCGGCCATCTCTACCGACGCGGGTGAGACCTGGCGTCCGCTGTTGGTGCCCAGCATGATCACCCAGATTCACCGCGCGGCGTTTTCGCCCGACGGAACTCTCTGGCTGGCCGCGCGCGAGGGCGTTTACTACACCAACGATCTGGGCAAGACCTGGCTCTGGTTCCAGCGGCTGCCCTTCCGCGACGTGGACGACCTGAGCTACGATTCGTCGTTGAAGAGGATGCTGGCCAGTTCTGAAAGCAGCGACCAGGTGTATGCCATCGACGCCAAAACCATGACCTGGTCGTGGTGGAAGGCAGGTTACGAGATCACACTGATTCGCTCTGCCGGCAACCACCTGGTGGCGGCCTCGCTGAATGACGGCGTGCTGACCGGGCCCGAGACGACCGGCGCCGAAGCTACGGCCAAGTGAGTTCCGAAGCGGCTCGAAGACAGGTATTGGCGCTGGTTGCGGAGTGGAAGGATTTTTTGAGACCCGGGAGACCGAGGCTCTCAACGTGGCTCCTGCACAAGAACTACTTCAGTCCGCGATCGATTTCAGAACCGGCGAGCAACCACGCGCCCACTCCGTAGACGTAGCTCGAGGTCTCAGTGTATGCGCCGGGCGCCGCGCCCACCGGCTGAATGCAGCCGAGCCGCCCATCGGCGTAAACATGGTTCAGCATTCCGGTCCATGCTTTTTCAACCGCGGGCCAATAGGCAGCGCGATCGAGAATTCCCTGGTTCACTGCGTAGGCCAGCGCGTAAGTAATGAAGGCGCTGCCTGAGATTTCGGGCAGCGGATAGGAGCCCGCATCGAGCAGGCCGGGACGCCACAATCCGTCGGCGCCTTGAATCGAGACCATCTCGGCAGCCATTTCTTTGAGCAGCGCGATGTACTTCGGCCGCAACGGAGAATCAGCCGGAAGGACTTTCAGCACCCGCACAATTCCGCCCATTACCCAGCCGTTGCCGCGCGACCAGAAGATCTTTTCGCCATTCTTCTCATGCTTGTCGAGGAAGGTTGCATCGCGGGAGTAGAGATGCTTTGCCGGGTCGTAGAGAAGGTTGGTCGTGATCCCCCACTCGCGGTCCATGTAGTCGAGGTACTTTGTGTCGCCGGTAGCTTTGGCCATGTCGGCGAACACCGGCGGAGCCATGAAGAGCGCGTCGCACCACCACCAGAGCGGTCGTTGCGGATCGGCGGGATCGGGCGAGGCAATCTCGGCGTCAAGACGCGCGCGCATTGCAGCAATCATGCGCGGGTCTTTGTGGATGAAGTACTGCTCCATGTACATCTGGCCGACGGCCTGGTCGTCGGCATTCATCATGCGCGGTCCGGGCTGCCAGGCGAGCGCATCGCCGACCTGCAACATGGCGAGGCGGTACTTGTCGCCGTTCACATCGTGAGGGACGGCCATGAATCCGTCGTAGAGCGCGGCCCACGTCCAGTCGTACTGCGCCTGCCCGGGGATGCGGTTCAACTGCCAGCCGGCCACGAGGCGCATGGCTTTGCGAATGTCGCGGTGCGAGAGCTTGGGAGATAGATGGGCGAGCGGGCCGGGCGTGGGCAGCGAATCTCCCGGCGACGCGACAGGCTGTGCGGGCCGGGAGCCCTGCGCCGGTGACGCTTCGGCGCAGGTTAAGCCGGCCAGCAGGAGGAGGGCGACCAGAACCGCAGTTCCGCGGGCAACCGCCCATAAATGCCCACATTGTTGGGTCAGGCATTTTGATTTCAATGGCTTGTACCTTTTACCTTTTGGCGTAATCGGCTGAAATGAACGACTTACAGACCAAGGGAGATGGTCAGAGCTGAACTCCGCTCATCGGCCGATTCACCAACTCGCTGACTCGCCGCCCCGTTGCCCCCAAAGAACCGGCCTGCCCGGACAATTTTCTCACTGGGCTCTCACTGGATGTTCTGAAAGACTTTGGCGATGGTCGCGATGTTGTTGGGAACGGCAACGGAGGGTTGGGTCACAGATTGGCAAATCCCGTTGAGCCGCGCCTGAGCCTCGAGAAACGTGACGGGCTTCCACATGATGACGAAAGCATCGCCGCCGGTTCCTTTCAGCTTTTTGATGTTAACCTCCTCCTGCCACGTGAATTGGGTCTGCGACGTCAGCATGTACTCCCTGCGATAGGTCGCCAGGGGGCCGACCTTAAATCCCTCAATCAGTCCGTGCAGGTGCGCATCCAGATTCACTTCGACCTGGGATTTGGGATCGTCAATCCATTCCAGAAGGTCGAAGCCGGCCTTGATCCCGATGTTGGTCTGATAGATGTAACCCTTCAGATCCTCGCCAGGTTTTCGCTCTTCGCTTAGGAAGATATAGCTGTGGCCGGCGCCTCCCTCGACTTCATTGATGCGTACGACGAAGTAGCCGCTGGTTTTCTTCATGGTGTCGAGGGCTTCAGAGAGCCGTTTATCGTCCGACAGCTTGATCGCATCCTTATTGGATATGTAGTCACTCATCGGTGAGCCGGCGAGGATCTGGCAAAGACGAGGGGCGCTTTCTCCGCAACTCCACAGCCCGGTGATGGCACTCTTCCAGTACTCCCATTCCGACATTTCCAGGTCGTCCTTGGTTAACGTGACGTCTCTCAGAGCCTTCAGGCCCTTCTCAGCCTGTGCACCGCTCGAGAAGGACTTGGGGCAGCAAAGGCGGATGGTGTGACAGAGTTGCTTGTGCAGTGGGTCGTCTTCCCGGCTGGCCATCGCTTTCCTCCGTTCGGAAATTTCGCTTCTTCCCCTATCCGCCAATACTATAGCCCAGGAAATCCTCTGCGGCAGGGCCTGTTCGGCGCCGGCACTGCGGATTTTTGAAATTGAAAACCGGCGATTTGAGTTTCTTGCCT
>DATJSB010000243.1:0-35450 GCA_035504315.1 Occallatibacter sp. | reverse complement strand
GTGGGACGGCTGGGGCGGCCCGAAGAGATTGCGGCGGCGGTGCGTTATCTGGCATCGAATGAGGCGGCGTTTGTGTCGGGCACGGTGTTCACCATCGATGGGGGATGGACGGCGGGGTAAGAACAGCGAGTCAGCGAGTTGGCGAGTCGGCAAGTCAGCGAGTCAGCGAGTCAGCAAGTCGGCGAGTCGGCGAGTCGGCGAGGCCCTGGGAGAACAAACGTGAGTGCTTTTCCACTTTTGCGACAAAGGGCGTCGTAAGGATGGGGTACAGGACGCGGCGGCGCGAATGTTCTCATGAACAAGTAGGGATTGTGAGGTCGGAAGGTGAAGCTGGTTTCGTTTTCTGCCGGCGATGGAGTGATTCGGCCGGGTGCACTGCGCGAAGAATCGAATCTTGTGGTCGATCTAAGCGCCGCTGGCTGCCAAGATACGCTGGAGGCGATCGCCGCCGGCATCGCAACGGTGCCTCGCGAGCCGGGCGTTTATGTGGGTCACCGTCTCGACGAGGTGCGGCTGCACGCGCCGCTCGCTAATCCGCAGCGTGTTTTCGCCATCGGCCTCAATTACCGCGAACATGCCACAGAATCGGGACTCACACTGCCCGACTTCCCGGTTGTCTTTTTCAAGTTGCAGACTTCGATCATTGGACCGGGCGAGGCGATTGTGCTGCCCCGGAACTCCACGGAACCTGATTACGAGGCTGAGCTTGCATTCGTGATCGGCAAGGGAGGTTTCAGGATTCCCGCGGAGAAGTGGCGCGAGCATGTGTACGGCTACACCATCATCAACGACGTGAGCGCGCGCGACATTCAGCGTTCGACCACGCAGTGGTCCATGTCGAAGAGTTTTCCTACATTCTGCCCCATGGGACCGGCGATCGTAACGGCAGACGAGATTGCCGACCCGCACAATCTTGCCATCGGCTTGAGCATCAACGGCGAGGTGCTGCAGAACTCGCGCACCAACCAGCTTGTCTTCGGCGTGCCTGCGCTCATCGAGTACCTTTCGTCGATTGCGCCGCTGTTGCCCGGCGATATCGTTTCAACGGGGACACCGCCGGGCGTGGGCATGGGCCGTAAGCCGCCGCGGTGGCTCAAGCCCGGCGACAGCGTGACGGTGACGGTTGAGGGGTTGGGTGAGCTGACGAATCCGGTGATTGCGGAGTAGTGCCAGAGTTTCCCAGGGCTAAAGCCCTCAAAGATTCATTGCAACATTATTCAGGGGCCTGAAGGCCCCAGCTCCCTCCGATATCAAAGCTCCCGAGCTAGCCACTTGCCGGTGTGGGAGAGGAGATTCTGGGCGATCTCTTCGGGAGGACCTTGGGCGACAATCTGTCCGCCGGCGTCGCCGCCTTCGGGGCCAAGGTCGATGACCCAGTCGGCGCTCTTGATCACGTCGAGATTGTGCTCGATGACGATGAGCGAGCCGCCACCGTCGATCAGTTTCTTGAATGCCGTCAGCAGCTTTGAGACATCGTCGAAGTGCAGGCCGGTGGTGGGCTCGTCGAGGATGTAGAGAACGCGGCTGGCCTGCGAAGGCTTGGCATTGGCGTTAGCGGCGCGCACTGAGGCCAGGTGCGCTGCAAGCTTGACGCGCTGGGCTTCGCCGCCTGAGAGCGTGGTTGCAGACTGGCCGAGGCGCAAGTAGCCGAGGCCGATCTCGTCGAGGACGGCAAGCTTCTCAAGCAGCTTGGTTTGGCCGGTGAAGAAGCGCAGCGCTTCCTTCACGGTCATCTGCAGGACCTCGTGAATGTTCTTTCCTTTGTACTGGACTTCGAGGATGCGCGGCTGGTATCGCGTGCCCTTGCAGTCTTCGCAGGGGAGTTCGACGTCGGCCAGGAATTGCATCTCGACGGTAACCGTGCCGTCGCCCTCACAGGTATTGCAGCGGCCGCCGGGCACGTTGAAAGAGAAGTGACCGGGAGTAAGCGAGAGTCGCTTGGCATCGGGCTGGGAGGCAAAGAGTTCACGGACAAGGTCGAAGCCCTTGATGTAGGTGATGGGGTTGGAGCGCGGAGTGCGGCCGATGGGAGTCTGATCGACGAGAACCACGTCGTTGAGGCGTTCGGCTCCTGCGAGCGAGGTGAAGCTGCCGGCCAGTTCGCCGCCATCGGCCTGACCGAGTGCGCGCGCGACGGCGCGATAGAGCACCTGGTGCACGAGCGTGGATTTGCCCGAGCCGGAGACGCCGGTGATAGCGACAAGGAGGCCGAGGGGAATGTCGACATTGAGGCCTCGCAGGTTGTTGGCGCGAGCGCCGCGGAGCGAGAGTTTTTCGCGGCCGGGCGTGCGGCGGCGGCTGGGCACGGGGATTGCGATTTTGCCGCTCAGGTAGCGTCCGGTGAGCGAGTTGGGATTGGCTTCAATCTCGGCCAGAATGCCGTCGGCAAGGATTTTGCCGCCAAACTCGCCGGCGCCGGGGCCAAGATCGAGCAGATGATCGGCGGCGCGCAGAATGTCTGAATCGTGTTCGACGACGAGGATGGTGTTGCCCAGGTCGCGCAACTCTTCAAGAATGTGAATCAACCGTGCCGTGTCGCGCGAGTGCAGGCCGATGGAGGGCTCGTCGAGAACGTAAAGCGCGCCGACCAGCCGCGAGCCCAGCGAAGTGGCGAGCTGGATGCGCTGCGCCTCGCCGCCCGAGAGCGTGGATGCCAGGCGGTCGAGGGTCAAGTACTCGAGTCCTACGGCATCGAGAAAGTTAAGGCGCTGGCGGACTTCTTCAAGGACCGGTCCGGCGATCTCGGCGTGCATGGGCGAAAGCTCGAGCGAGTTGAAGAAGGCTTTGGCCTGGGCGATGGTGAGCGCGGCGGCCTGACAGATATTCTTTGCCCCGGTCTCTTTGGATCCGAGCCGCACCGCACGAGCTTCGGGACGGAGGCGCTGGCCGCGGCAATCGGGGCACTCGGCGTAGCCACGATACTTCGAGAGCATCACCCTCACATGGAGCTTGTACTTTTTGCGGTCCATCTGAGCAAAGAAGCCCCACACGCCTTCGAAGCTGCCCTTGCCGCGCAGAACGATCTCCTGCATCTCGGAGGGCAGATCGCGCCAGGGCAGATCCAGGCGGATGCCCAGTTCGGGTGCGCGCCGTTTGAGGTCGGCGAACCAGGGACGGTACTTGGGGCGATTCCAGGGGTCGATGGCTCCGTCGTTGAGGCTCAGGCCCTGGTCGGGAATGATGAGATTGATATCGTAGTCGACGGTGTTGCCGAAGCCCTGGCAACGCGGACAGGCGCCGAAGGGATTGTTGAAGCTGAAGAGGCGCGGTTCAGGCTCGCGGCCGGGCTTGTGGCAGCTGGTGCACTCGTAGGCGCCGCTGAACCGGAGGCGCCTGCGCTCGGCGCCTTCGTCGCGCGGGGCTTCTTCCAGGATTGCTTCTCCGCCCTCGCGGTACGAGGTTTCGATAGCATCGACGATGCGGGGGCGATTGTCGGCGCTGACGACGACGCGGTCGAGGAGAACGAAGATCGGAGCGCGGAAATCCAGATCGATGAGGGACTCAGGCGTGGAGAACTCGAAGATTCTGCCTTCCTGCCACAACCGGTTGAATCCGCCGGCGCGCAGATCGGAGAGGCGGGCCTTGAGCATCTCGATGTGCAGTGCTTCGCCGGTAAGAGCAGCTGCCTTTGATTTCGCGGCGGGTTTGGTGGGGGATTTGCCGGCGCGGGCGGCGGCTTTTTCTGGTTTTGCTCCGACTTCTCCGTTTGGCGCGGCAGCGGGGGCCACTGGGAAAAGAACATTCAGGCGGGTCCCTTCGCCGAGCGCCAGGATCGCGTCGGCCGCCTCGTCCACCGAGTCGCGCTTGACCAGGCCGTCGCAATGGATGCAGTGCACCTCGCCGCAGCGCGCATAGAGCAGGCGCAGGTAGTCGTAAATCTCAGTGGCGGTGGCGACGGTGGAGCGGGGATTGCGGGTGGTGTTCTTCTGTTTGATGGCGATGGCCGGCGCCAGGCCGTCGATCTCGTCCACATCGGGCTTTTCAATGCGCTCGAGGAACTGGCGCGCATAGGCCGAGAGCGACTCCACATAACGGCGCTGGCCCTCGGCGTAGACCGTATCGAAGGCGAGCGAGCTCTTTCCCGAGCCCGAAACGCCGCTGACCACCGTCAGCTTGCCGTGTGGGATCTCGCAGGAGATGTTCTTCAGATTATGGGTCCGCGCACCGCGGATGATGATGGCGTCGTTCAAAGGGAAAGCACCGGAGAGACTTCGTCCGGCGACGACACAGAGTCCTCAGAGAGGCTCAGGGCGCAACCGGCCATTCTCTATTATAGGGCGAAGCGGTCAGCGCCCCGGGTGCGGGAATTGCGCGACTTTCTTTTTACGCCGTGTTCATAGAGACACGCGAATCCGCTGCGGCAGCCGGGGCGGACGCCGTTCTCTCCAAGGCCCGTTTTCTGAAGACCTGTGGGATTTTCTACGCCGCAAGCGTAGAAACTCGCGCATAGCTGATCTGCGCCCGCTCATCGCAGTCGCGATTCAATACATTGGCCAATCCCATGAGGGCGCCGGAAGCGCACGCCGGGCATTGCCACGAGCAGTTGCCGATCGAGTTGCAATCCTGACAAAGATAGGCACTTGCCAAAGGCATGTGTTGCGGTGAAATCCTAGTCATAAGCTCTGTCCAGATTCTCCGCCGCTGATGATCAGAAACGGTCATACTTCGTCCTCCGTCCATAGTGTCTGGGTTTCTAAATCGCTCGAATCCATCGATGGACGAGGGGAAATGGAATGGTAACAATTCGCCGCATCGAACATGGCTTTAAAAGCGGTCTCGGAATTGCCGTTGAACCGATGGCGGGCCTTCAAGTCGCGTTTCAGCTACCGCCCCTTGCGCTCCCAGCGTCTACGCTTATTGAGAAAGTGGATCTCAGGCAAGGCTCGACCTGAATAACGGGCCCTATCTTCAGCCGGTTCGTGCGGGGAAAACCCAACCATTAAAATAGTGATGATCATGAGTATTTCGTTTCACATTTTCTCTGTAAGCGCGCTTTTTATTATGCTTGCGGGTCCATGCACGACCCATGCCCAGGAACCCGCAACACCGCAAAGCGCTCCGGCAGAGCAAGTGGCGGCGCAGTCTCCCACTACCTCCCAACCGGTTTCTGCGCAGGTGCTGGCGGCCGAGTCGGCTATTGCCGGGAACGATCTGAAGTCCGCGCAAGCGAGTCTGGAAAGCTACATCGCGGCCCATCCCAACGACGAGCGAGCGCTTTTCGATCTGGGCTACGTAGCCGACGCGCAAAACCGGCTGGATGACGCCGCGGATTTGTACCGCAAGGCGATTGCGGCCAACCCGAAGTCGTTCGAGGCGCACCTTTCACTGGGGCTTCTGCTGGCGCGCGAAGGCAAGCTGGACGAGGCGCGGCCGGAACTGGTGACGGCTACGACTCTCGACCCCGGCGCCGCGGGACCGGCGCTTAAGGCCCGGGCATGGAGGGCTTTGGCCCAGATCGACAAGCCCAGGCCGGACGGCGACAATGACCCGACCCAGGCGTCGAGCGACCTGATCGAGGCGCTGAAGATCTCGCCTGAGACTGAGAGCGATACGCTGCTGGCCGCGAGCCTGGCCGAGGATGCCGGCGAGTACGATAACGCCGAAGGGGCGTACCGGCGGGTGCTGGCCAAGGACCCCAAATCGGAACAGGCCACGACATCCCTTGCGCACTTGCTGCTGGCCCGCAAGCAGTACTCCGAGGCCGAAACCATGCTGCGAGCGGCGCTGCAGCAGTTCCCCGGCGACCCCACGCTGACTGCGCAGCTTGCCACCGTGCTGGTGGCCGAGGATAAAGCCGACGCGCTGCCGCTGCTGGAACAACTGCATACCAGCCACCCCGACGACACCTCCATTACGCGCATGCTGGCCATTGTGGAGGCCGACGCCGGAGACTACGACGCTTCAGACAAACTGTTTGCCGAGTTGCTCCAAAAGAACCCTCAGGATCCCGAACTGCTGGTGGGGCACGGCCAGAACCTTGTGCACCAGCAGCGCTACGCTGAGGCGTTTGCCGCCTTCGACGAGGCCACGCAGGCCGATCAGACGAGCGTAGATGGTTGGAGCGGCCTTGCCTTTACCGCCGAGCGGCTGGGACGGCCTGAGGTTACGCTGCGCGCCCTGGCCGAGCGCTCCAAATACCTGCCCGACATCGCGTCAACGTATTTCCTGTGGGCGGTCAGCTACGACAAGCTGAATCAAAAGAAACAAGCCATCGACTACTACCAGCGGTTCCTCGAGGCCTCGGCCGGCAAGGCGCCGGACCAGGAGTGGCAAGCCCGCCAACGGCTTCAGGTCCTGAAAAAATAGCCGGACGGCTCAAGTTTCACTGTCCCGTCTGCGGCAGTCCATGCCCCCGGCGTCCGGCCGCGCGCAACGCGATTTCGTAATCCCTTGCTAAATGAGCGTCTTGAGAGCGATTTGCGCTTGCTGTTCTGGTCGTTCTCCCGGCCCTATCGGGATAACCAGCGAGACGCTTTGCCGTTTGACTACAACAAAAGCGTTACAAAATCCCACTTGCAGAACGCGTTAGATTGTGCCTAGTATTAGCACACTACTAGAGAATGAGCCCGGTTATTGCGCGCCGGCATCGAGGACGGGCAACCGAAGGCTGAGCTTCATGCTCTAAACTGTTATCAACTTTCCGCGCTCGCGACGAGGTTGATAACAAGCAAAATGATCGAACCGGACCACCGGAGGTTTTTGATGCGGTGTGGGGTTCTCATCACGGTGCTCGTTGCAGTTGGCGCAGGCTGTTCCCCGTTGTGCGCCTCCTCTATCGATGAACACCCCGTTGACGCTCAGACAATTGCCGCCCTTGAGGCCCGCGCCAGCCAGGCCCAGCCGCGTGAACAGTGCTTCCTCTACGCAATGATCGTTCACCAGATGACCGAGCTGAGCATGAAGGAGTACTCTGCTGGCAACGTGGACCACGCCACCAGCCTGCTGAAGCGCATTCAGGCGTTGGCGCAGAAGATTCACCTGTCGATCGCCGGCAACGACAAACGGTTGAAGAATGCCCAAATCCTTCTGAGCCACACGGCCTTCCGCCTGAACGAGATGTTGCACGCGACGAGCTACGATGATCGCCCGCTAGTTGAAAAGACGCTGGCTGAGGTGAACCAGGCGCAGAATGAAGCCATGATGACGCTCTTCCAGAAGTAGTCCGGGGCAACTTTTCCGTAATTCCCTCACAGTCGCCCGCGTTCAAGGTGGCGCCGGTAATCCCTTGACAGCAAGCAATCTGCGTTTCGTCTAAGATGTTGGACGACCGGCCCAAGCCGCGACCCGCCATGCGAACTCTTACGACATTTCTTCTTTGCCTTCTTCTGGCCGCACCGTTGTACGCGCAGAAAAACAAGCGCGACCCGCTTACCGTAGCCCAGCAGGACCAGATTGCCGAAGCCGGCATTTCGCCCCTTGACCGTTTGAATCTCTACGTCAAGTTCCTTAACGAACACGCCGACACCATCCAGGGACTGATAAGGCGGGCTCACTCGACCGCGTGGGTCCACCGGATGGACGACGAGCTCGAGGATTTTGCCGCGCTGATGGACGAACTGAGCTCAAACCTCGACCTCTATGCCGATCGCAAGGCCGATATCCGCAAAAGCATGAAGCCGATGAACGAGTCGATTGGGCGCTGGCAATCGATGCTGAAGAGCATCTCGAAGGAGCCGGGATTCGAGGTTTCGCTTGAGGATGCGACGGACAGCAGCAACGATCTGGCCGCCCAGGCCAAGCAGGTGGCCACCGACCAGGAAGCATACTTCAAGGCCCATCCGGATCAGAAGGGCCAGGACCGGTACGAGCCGAAGTGAAGGCAGGGAGTAGGGAGTAGCCAATAGGGAGTAGGACCGACGCCCCGGGCGAAGCTCAAGTTCTGGGCTTCCTCATTATGGTAACCAGCATCTTACCTATTTCATCGCACAAGCCTTCGGCTGCGTTGCGCTTCACTTCTGATCCGAACCTGAGGCCGCTCGCTATGACGAGTTTCGTTTGAACTTCGCAGTTTGAACCCCGGGCGTGGCCTAGAAACTGAAGGTACTCCCCTCTGGATGATCTGCCATAGCCCTCCGCGATGTTGCTGGCAATGGAGACGGAGGCGCGGCGTAACTGGTTCGTTAGGCCGAATTGTTCCGAGACCTGAAAAGATGCTGTAAGCTTCTAGATTTCGAGACGGAGTTTGACGGCCTTTTGCCAAACAATAAGATTTCTGAATGAGCCGGTCGTAGCCATATTCCCCCTATTTCAATTCAATGTAATGAGTGAACCATGAGTCCTAGCACTTCATTAGATTCTCAGTGCAGACTAGACTCCCTGCTGGCTACTGGCTACTCCCTGCTTCCTGCTATCCTGCCGTTGGTGACCCCCGACGCTGCAGCCATTTTTCAAGAAGAGTACCGGGCGCTCAGGCCGCGCGCGCCAATGCCGGTGATCCAGGTACGGTTCCGGCGGTTCACTTCGCTCAATACTCGCATCCGGCTGCGTGACGGACAGATTCTGGCCAGCCTCTCCGATCTGCTGGAAGGCGCGCCCGAATCAGTGATCCGGGCCATCGCGCACATCCTGCTGGCCAAGCTCTACAAGAAACCCATTGAGGCCGCGCACAACCTGCGCTACAAGCGCTTCTGTGCCAGTGCGTCGGTAACCCGGCAAGCTGAACTTATCCGCACGGCGCGCGGCAGTAAAAGGTATTTCGGTCCCGAGGGGCGCTACTTCAATCTCGAAGAAGTCTTCGACTCGCTGAATACGCGCTTCTTTGGTGGACTGATGGGCCGTCCCGAACTGACCTGGAGCGAGCATCATGCCAAGCGGTCGCTGGGGCACTACGACGCGGCGCACAACACGATTGTGGTGAGCCGCGTCTTCGACCGGCCGTCGAGCCCGCGCTACGCGCTCGAATACCTGCTGTACCACGAGATGCTGCACCTGAAGCACCCGGTGCGGATGCGCGGTCTGAGGCGGTGCGTACATTCGGCCGAATTCAAAGCCGAGGAGGCGCGATTTCCGCATCTCGACGAGGCGCTCGCGTTCATTCGCCGGCTTTAGGCCTACCTCGAAAGTACCATTCAGGCCCGCTAAGAGCATCACGGGCTATTGGTCCGTGCAAATGAAATGTCCTTGCGCCGTCCCTACGGGACTATGCAGTGGTATTGCGCTATCCTTTTCCCCACGTTGAAACGCGGGGCTAACATCCACCGCGCCTATGGCGCGCTCATAGGACATTACTTACGCAGTTCTCAATAAAGCCCCGGATTCTGTTGGGCGATTTGAAAGGGCACCACCGGCTTCGCCGACCCGCAATGGATGAAACGGGCGAAGCGCATCGAGTAGAGTGAGGTCGTGAGTTTCTTTGTAGGGCGCGAGTTCACTCGTGCCGCCAGATCATTCGTTTCAGATCGGGGGTTTAGTCAAGAGGGACGTTTTTCGGTGCCAAGCGCCCGCTGTCATCACACAAACTGCCCCGGCCCGAGGGACTTACGAAGCTTGCAATCTGACCTGACCCTCCCACGAGTTTTTACTCCGCCGGCGGCGCTGATCCATCGACTGAGACGACTTTGCACGCCCTCTTTTTCTGCGCTGCGTGGTCGCATGCCTCGATCGCCCTTTGCCGTGCTTCGTCCGTCGTCATCCGGCCGTTGGAGTAACCGAAGTGGGGCCCCGACACCGCAAATGCCTTGTGCGGCCCATAGATGAGGTAGTGATGAAAAGCCCGCAGTCCCGCCTCGCCCAACCCAGCAGGAGGCGGCACGTTGGGCGCCTGGGGCTCGGGCAGCAATTGGGTGAGCGGCGCCAGATTCTGCGCCTTCAGGAAGGCATCCACCGTATCTGACCACGCCTCAATGTGCGCGAACAAGTGGTGCCCGTCGTCTCCATCCGGCGGCGCCAGCACGAACTGGTCCTGCCCGCCTCCAGCCTTAAACGCGGCGTCGAACTTCTGGGCCAGCTCCGGCCAGAAGAACTTGTCGTTTTCGGCGTAGATCCACAACATCGGAAGTCTCGATTTCTTGCCCATGGTTTTGTACGCGCTCACCAGGTCACCGGGATTGCAGACGTCGCGATCGGCCTTGGAGCCGCGGCCACCCGCAAAGTTGATGCCCGCCACCAATCCCCGGGGCGGATTCACCGTGAGACCCACGCTGGTCATTCCGCCGGTCGAAACTCCCGCAACCACGATCTTCGAGTCATCCACCTGGGGCAGCTTGCGCGCATAATCGATTGCCACCCGCAGACTTTCGGCGGCATAGGTGTTGACCGAGAGGTAATCGGTATTGGGGCAGCGCCCGCCACGGGTCGCTTCCTCCTCGCCTCCCGAGCTTCCAAATCCGCGGCGCACCACCGCCAGCACCACCCATCCCCGTTGCGCGAACCACAGCGCCTGTGGAAGCTGCTGCCAGGGCGTCACCTGCGCATGCTCTTCCCTGTTTCGCGCGGAACCATGCGTCAGCACCACCAGGGGATGTTTCCCCGGCAGATCGACGTACACCAGCAGGGCATCGAGCCCGTTTGGCGCTGCTTGAGTCCAAGGGATTCTGATCTCCCGCTCGACATAGCCTTGCGCCCGGGCAGCGGGAGCGGCTACGGCGACGGTTACAAGCATGAGAAGCGCCGGTGTGTGGTGCACACATTGAAATTACCGCAGGATGGCTGGGTTGCCAATGCTACCAACAGTAGAAGAGAAGAAGGATGGCGATCCTTCGGAGACGAAATTTCGCCTTTGAGACGACATTTCGACAGTGCAATTTCGTCACCGTCGACAGAGGGTCACAATTCGCGGAGGCGGATTCATCTCTAAATCCTTTATTAAGAATGTCACAACATATTTCCATGCAGATGCGACATTTTGGCACAAGAAATGCCATCACAAAGGTGTCCCGCGAATCTAACAAGATAGAAGGAGAGTCGCCAGGGACAGGACAAATCCCCCAGGTGGGAGGTGCAGAACATGGCAATTCAACCCAATCCACGGTTTCCCCTTCTCGAGAGCGACCAGGCTGACGTAATCAGGATCTTCCTTCAACTGGTTCAGGAGCGCATCCGCGCGGAGAGTGTGCCCGAGGAGAAAACAGTCATCAAAACACCCGGAGCATGTGACGATTCCAATGACTCGTTCTTTCCGGGTGACGCGTTTGATTACGAATGACGCGTAGACGGCCTTGAGCCGCTGGCCGGCTTCGAAAGACGCTTTACGGGAGTGCGTGAGGAGAACAGTCCGGATGAGAACTGATTCGATGAGACGGACAAGGAAGGCAATTGTCGAATCGAGCGACCATTCGTTTGAGGTGACGGGCCTGGGCGTGATCGTCGCCCTGACGATCGCGTTCGGGAGCCTGGTGAGTGACGGTACGCTGCCGCTTTCACAGTATCTGGTGTTCTTCGCCTTTCTAATGGTGGGCGCCGGAGCGCTGGTGTGGAGAATTCTGAAGCCAGCTGCGGCCCGCGCGGCAAAATCCGGCGAATCCCGGTCACCTGGAATCTAGTGCTATCGCTCGAAGAAGTCTAGCGGATATTCGGCGACGCGCTGCCCATTTCACTCATTCACTCTTCTTCACTTCACTCACTTCTTCATTTCTCCTGCATACGCCCGCACAAAAGCTTCGGCAATCTTCGGGCCCATTTCGGGGTGGGCCGTTTTCCGCTCACTTTGGAAGATATGCGAGTAGACCAGCGGGCCGAGCAGCATGGCTTCAATCACTTTGAGATCCATTTGGGGTGACAGTTCGCCGCGTCCCATGGCGTGGTGGATCGCCTTTGCAATAGCCTTGCGGGCGGGTTCCATGGCGCGGGTGCGCCAGGCTTTGCCGAATTCGTTGTGCAGCTTGGCGTAGGAAATGATGGATGCCGTCATCCGATTGCGCTGGGCTTCGAATTCGCCGGGCGGCTTGCGAGTGAGGATCCAGGTGAGATCTGTGAGCAGATTGCCGGAGTCGAAGTGTTGAGGAGGGCGATCGAGGCCGTGAATCATCTCGACGACCTCCAGAAGGAGGGCTTCTTTGTCGGGCCAGTGGTTGTAGATGGTAGCTTTGCTCACGCCGGAGAAGCGGGCGATCGCGTCCATGCTGGTGGCCTCGATGCCGCGCTCACAGAAGAGAGTGAGAGCGGCACGGAGTACTTTCTGGTGAGCTTCTGAGCTGCGCGGCCTGGACATGGTTATGCTTCAATCTTTGAGAACCGGTAAGCGCCGTAGATGAGGAATGCGAAACCGACTACGGAGAGGACCAGGAAATCGATACGCGGATCGAAGGCACGATTGGGCGAGCCAAGCACGCTTCGCATGCCGTCGATTCCGTAGGTAAGAGGATCGGCGCGGGTGATGTACTTGAGCACCGATTTGGTGTCGGTAAGCGGATAAAGTGCTCCTGACAGAAAGTAGATGGGCATGACCAGGAAGTTCATGATGAGTTGGAAGCCCTGCATGTCCTGTAGTCCCGAGCCGATGGCCATGCCGAGCGCGGCAAAGGTAATGGCGATGAGCACCATGAACCCAAGCGCGAGGGGGATGGCAAACCAGTGAGTGGGCCTGAAACCAGCAGCAAGACAGACAACGGTGATAAGCAGGCCCTGGAGAACGGCCACGGTCGAGCCGCCCAGCGTGCGGCCGACCATGATCTGCATGCGCGAAACAGGCGCGACGAGCATTTCCTTGAGGAAACCGAACTGGCGGTCCCACAGCAGGCCGATGCCCGAGAAGATGGACGTGAACAGAATCGACATCCCGATGATGCCCGGTGCAATGAACTGCAGGTAGTCGCCATTGCCGGCACGCTTGAAGACGGGGCCGAGACCGAAGCCGAGCACCAGCAGGTAAAGAATGGGGTTACCCAAGGAGGCAACGATTTGCACACGGGAGCGCAGGTAACGTTTGACTTCACGCAGCCATAGAACGTAAATCGTTTTCATCGTTTGCTCCACATTTTTACGAATTGCCGCATATGGTCGGTCGCGCCCGCGGATTCTTCGCGGATGGTTGAGCCGGTGAGAGCCAGGAACGCGTCTTCGAGCGACGTGGTTCCGGTTTGTTCTTTAATCTGCGCCGGCGTGCCTTGGGTCACCAGCTTTCCGTGGTCGATGACGCCGATGCGATGCGCCACGCGGTCGGCTTCATCCATGTAGTGCGTGGTGAGAAAGACGGTGACATTTTCG
Organism: Occallatibacter sp.; assembly: GCA_035504315.1. Lineage (GTDB taxonomy): Bacteria > Acidobacteriota > Terriglobia > Terriglobales > Acidobacteriaceae > Telmatobacter. Next base: position 22,307 of record DATJSB010000243.1, on the reverse strand, counting down.
GCCTCGTTCACGCGCTTCACATGCGTCCAGAGCTGGTTGCGGCTCTGCGGATCGAGACCAAGCGTGGGCTCGTCGAGGAAGAGAATGCGTGGGGTGTGCAGAAAGCCGCGCGCGATTTCGAGGCGGCGCTTCATGCCGCCGGAGAACTTCTTCACCTGGTCGTTGCGGCGCTCCCAGAGTTCGAAGAGCTTGAGCAGTTCCTCCGACCGCTGGCGGGCGACTTTGCCGGGCACATGGTAGAGCACGGCGTGGATCTGCAGGTTTTCCCAGGCGGTGAGTTCGCCGTCGAGGCTGGGATCCTGAAAGACGATTCCGAACCGCTTGCGAGCCTCGCGCTGGTGCTTTTGCGGGTCAAGTCCGTCGAGCTCGATGCTGCCGCCGGTGGGATGCAGCAGCGTGGTGAGCATCTTGATGGTTGTGGTTTTGCCGGCGCCGTTGGGGCCGAGGAAGGCGAAGATCTCCCCGGCCTCGACGTCGAAGCTGACGTCGTTTACGGCGGTCAGGTCGCCGAATTTCTTAACGAGATTGCGCACCCGGATCATGGGAACGACCTCCAAGCGTAAGACAATACTGAACGGTATAGTATCGAAATGTCAAGACAGATTGTGCTTTTGGATTTCTGGCGCGGGTAAGTGGGCTCCCCGCTCGCGAAATCAATATCGGATTGTGAAAGGGCGGCGCTCGCAGAATCTGCGAGAGTTGCCGGTTAGCTGGTGTGCGCTCCGTCTGGGAGTTGCGCCTTCAGGCTGGCGAGGCGGCTGATCTTTTCGGTCTGCTTCACCATCTCTTGAACAGCGAAGCCTTTTTCAGCCAGGGCTCCGGTGGGGCAGGCCTGCACGCATTTGCCGCAGCCCGTGCAATTGGACGCATGGCCCCAGTCGTCTTTCAGATCGCTGACGATGCGCGAATAGATGCCGCGCCCGCCAATCTCCAACACGTGGGCCCCCTCTACCTCAGCGCATACGCGGATGCAGCGGGTGCACAAGATGCAGCGGTTGTGGTCGAGAACATAGCGGGGATGCGTCATATCGACTTGCAGCTTTGGATGGTTATACGCGTAGCGGACGTGGGTGATATCGAGATCCTGGGCGAGCGACTGCAACTCGCAATGGCCGTTTGAGACGCACGAAGAACAGATATGATTGCGCTCCACTAGAAGGAGTTCGACTGCCATGCGGCGATAAAGTTGCAGCCGGGCTGAATCGGTGACGATCGACATGCCCTCCTGCATGGGGGTGGTGCATGCGGGCAGCAGGCGTTCTGTGCCGGCCAGCTCGACCACGCAGACGCGGCAGGCGCCAACGGAGCTGAGGCCTTTCATGTAGCAAAGCGTGGGGATTTTTTTCCCATGCGCGCTGGCCACTTCAAGGATGGTTTCGCCTTCCTGCGCGGTCACCAGTTCGCCATCGATGCGGACGGAGATGGTTTTGTTGGGCAAAGCGAGGCTCCTTTCCTTTCCAGTGGCGCTTAACCCGCGCTCACGGTGGCTCTCAAATCGCAACGCAGGCAGCGGCGGCACTCTTCCGTCGCTTCCTGCTGGCTCATATTGGGAATGACTTCCTGCCGGGAATCGACGCGGGCGCTCACGGGCAGCGGTTGGGCTGCGTGGCGGCGGCTGAGGCGCGGCTCGGGCGGCGTCTGCTGGTTGTACTCGAAGTCCGGGAACAGGCGGTCCCAACGGTTCTCGCCCATCAACATCTCGTCAATATTGTTGGCCGCCTGCTTGCCGCAGCTCATGGCGTTGGAAACGTTCGATGCGCCAGTGATGACGTCGCCGCCGGCATAGAAGTGGTCGCGGCTGGTTTCAAAACTGTACCGGTCGACGACGATGGTGCCTGACTCTTTCAACTCGAGGCCCGATGCGCGGCAAAAATCCAGGTCGAAGGTTTCGCCCACGGCCAGGATGACGCTGTCACACTCGAAGCGCTGCACCTCATCGGTGAGGATGGGCTTTCTGCGGCCGGTTTTGTCGTACTCGCCAAGGTGGGTTTTGACCACCTCGATGGCTTTCACATTTCCCTTGGCGTCGCCCAGGATGCGATGGGGAGCGGCGAGGAAGACGAATCGGACGCCCTCTTCTTCAGCAGCCTGGATTTCCTCGTCGATGGCGGGCATGTCTTTGCGCTCGCGGCGATAGAGGATGGTGGGTTTTGCACCCATGCGCAGCGCAGTGCGGGCCGAATCGATGGCTGCGTTGCCGCCGCCGACGATAGCCACGCGCGAACCGGTGGCGACCGCGTCGTTGCGGGCAATGCACTCAAGGAACTCAAGCGCGGGGTAAACGCCCTTCAACTCGGTGCCGGCGAGATAGAGCCACGATTCTTTCCATGTGCCGATGGAGATGAAGACCGCGTCGAATTTGCCGGCGAGATCGTTCAGTTGGAGATCGAAGCCGACGCGCGTGTTGAAGATCATCTTGACGCCGGTGCGCTCGATCAGGTCAAGCTCGCGGCGCAGAACCGATTTTGGAAGCCGGTACTCGGGAATAGCGAAACGCAGCATGCCGCCAGCCTCGCTGTGATCGTCGTATATGGTGACCTCGTGGCCAAGCAAGGCCAGGTAAAAGGCGGCAGTGAGCCCGGTAGGACCGGCGCCGGCGATGGCTACTTTCTTACCGGTTGGTGGCAGCTTGCGCGACAAAATGCGCTCCACCATCGGCTCAAAGCGATCGGACTCGTAGATGGAATCGGCGATGAGGCGGTGAACTTCGCGCATGTTCAGCGCCTCGTCGAAGGACTGGCGGCGGCAGCGATTTTCGCACGGATGCTGGCAGACGCGGCCGGTCGAAGCAGGCAGCGGGTTGTCGAGGACCACGGATTCGAAGGCGTCTTCAAGCCGTCCTTCGAGATACAGGGACATGAAGCGCGGAATGTTCATGTGCAGCGGGCAGCTATTCTCGCAGGGGGAGAAGGTGAGCTCCTGACAGACGCCGGCGCGGCAGCGATGAGCGACGATATGGTCCTCATACTCGTCGCGAAAATGGCGCAGCGTAGTAAGCACGGGATTGGGGGCGCTACCGCCCAGCGCGCAAAGCGAGCAGTCGCGCACCATGCGGCACAACTCGTCGAGCTTCTCCAGGTTTTCCTGCGTGCCGTCGCCGCGGGTGATCACCTTTAACGTGCGGAGGGCCTTGTCGAGCCCTACACGGCAGGGCACGCATTTGCCGCACGATTCGGAGTGCGTGAACTCGACAAAGTAGCGGGCGACGTCGACCATGCAGTTGTCTTCGTCCATCACCACCATGCCGCCCGAACCCATGATGGAGCCGATCTGGGCCAGGTTCTCGTAGTCGACGGGCGTGTCAAACATATCGGCAGGGATGCAGCCGCCGGAGGGGCCGCCGGTTTGCATCGACTTGATCTTGCGGCCGTCGAGGGCGCCTTCGCCGGTGTCGTAGATGAAGCTCTTGAGCGGCGTGCCGAGAGGCATTTCGACGAGGCCGGTGTTGCGAATCTTGCCAACAAGGGAGAAGACTTTGGTCCCCGGGCTCTTGCCGCTGCCGGTTTCGCCGAACCAGACGGGGCCCTTCATAACGATGGGCGCGATGTTGTACCAGGTCTCAACGTTGTTGATGTTGGTGGGCCTGCCCCAGAGACCTCTCTGCGCCGGGAACGGCGGGCGTGGACGTGGACGTCCGGCATGCCCTTCAAGCGAAGCGATCATCGCCGTCTCCTCGCCGCAGACAAAGGCACCGGCGCCCTGTACCAGGTCGATATCGAAATTGAATCCGCGGCCGAGGATGTTTGTGCCCAACAGGCCGTATTCGCGGGCCTGTTCGAGAGCGCGTTTGAGACGACCGACAGCAAGCGGGTACTCAGCTCGGCAGTAGATGATGCCCTCAGTTGCGCCCATGGCGTAGGCACCGATGATCATGCCCTCGAGAAGCGCGTGCGGATCGCTCTCGATTTCGTTGCGGTTCATGTACGCGCCGGGATCGCCCTCATCGGCATTGCAGATGATGTACTTTGTGTCGGCCCTGGCCCTGGCCAGAAAGTCCCACTTGTTGCCGGTGAGGAAACCGGCGCCGCCGCGGCCGCGCAGGCGCGCAGCTTTCACCTGCTCGATCACAGTTTCAGGCCGCGCATCGATGAGGACCTTGTAGAGGGCCTGGTAGCCACCCACGCCGATGTATTCCTCGATGTCGGAGGGATTGATGAGGCCGCAGTTGCGGAGAACGATCTTCTTCTGGTTCTTGAAGAACTGAACGTCGCTCCAATTCGGGATCTCGGGAAGTCCCTGCCCGTAACGCACGTGGCCGGTAATGTGATCCCACTCCTCGATCTTGCAAAAGACCAAGTCGGGCGGAGCTATCTTTGTCGATACAGATTCGAGGATCCGGCTGGCATCGTCAGAGTGCACGCGGCTGAGCAACACCAGCGGATAACCTGGGAGGCGCATGCCCACTATTGGCTCCTGAAAACAGGAACCGAAGCAGCCCACGGGCGCGAGTATCACCTCAAGTCCACGGCGTTCGATGGCGTCATGGAGCGCATGAAACACTTCTTCGGCGCCGTTGCCGTTGCCGCAGGTGCCCATGCCCACTGTAATGCGGGGGACTGCCGGCATCAACTTGGCCAGGCCGGCTTCACGAACCGCGTTGAAGACGCCAATATCCTGAATGCGCGGCATCATTTCCTCCCCTGGGTAATGGCCCGGACTTCCCGTTGCAGGGTGCGTTCGTTCACATGGCTGAGAATGTGGTGATTGACCTCGACCACCGGCGCGAGCGCGCACTGGCCAAAGCAGGCGACCGTACGGACGGTGAACTTGTTATCGGGCGTGGTAAGGGCCAGTTTTTCAGTCTCCTTTGTTTCGCCCGATTCCTGTTCACTGAGCCCGAGGTCGAGACAGACCTTCTCAAGCAGATGGCGCGACCCGCGCGTGTGGCAGGCAGTGCCGCGGCATACACAGATCAGGTTGTCGCCCTGGGGATCGAGATTGAAGAGCGAGTAAAAGGTGGTGGCGCTGTACACCGTGGAGGGAGGAACGCCGGTACGCTCTGCGATGTAGCGAAGGGATTCCATGGAGAGGTATTTGTGGGGATTGGCCTCCTGCACCGTCTCGAGAATCGCCAGCAACGAGCCAGGGCGGCCCACAAATTTAGCGACCGCCTGGTCAATCAGCAGCCTTTCACGATCATCAAGAGTACCTTGTGCCGTTTTAAGAATGGCGCTCTGCATATTCCCTCCTGCCGGCAATGGATGGACCGGAAGACCAGCCATGCATACCGGGCCAGCGTGCGGAGACCTGGATTGTGTGCGGATTACGGCGTTTTCGGTTCATGTGATGGCGCGCCAGCATCACGCGAGGTGGCTCTCTCTTAAGAAAAGAGCCACTTGGCCACCTCGACTGTGTAAAGACTTGAACCGAAAACTCTATCGGAGTGAGTGACAGCCTTGCCCCAGCGCCTGGGAGTTTCAGGCAGACTCCGGACCGGGATGGTGAGGGCGACATAGGCCAAACCCTCGATTCCGGACCCCCTCCGAGGGAAGAAAAACAGTAAGAAAATGACGTTGGCCGCAGCGCAGGAGCCCATAACAGGCAAAGTCAGCTTCACTCCACACAACTGCTCCGGCATCTCTCCAAAGAGGGTCTAGCGAAGACTATGAGACTAAAGGAGTTTATAGCGAAGTGCCAGGGGTCACATCGGGCTGTGACAGGGGAAGGATCGGCTATGCTCCTTGTTCGTGGCATTGCCTTTCACCTATACATCGAGAGATTCGCCTCCGCCGATTTCGCCGGATTCATTTGTTTCGCTTTCTTCCGGTTCATCCGCTTCGTCTTCCGGTTCACCCTTGCCCGTTTGCAGTAGCTTGTCGACGCGATAGCCGACGGCCGCTGCGGTTGCCAGGGCGTCCTCGACGGTGCGGCTGAGGGCGGCGACGGCGGCGCGGTCGGGAGCGGCCTGGCCTGCGATCTTCAGCAGGGACGGCATCAGCATCCACCAAAGCAGTTCCTCGTAACGCTCCCGTACGAGGTAGACGTGCCCCTCAGTCTCATGCACACCGGTAAGCCAGCGGACATCGGGATCGAGCCAGAGCGTGGGAGCGAGGACGACGGTGGAAGATTCGGCATGCGGAGCCGCGGGTTCCGGCTTCCCTTCCCGGGTCTCAGAAGCGAGACTTCCACCCCACTGACGAGGACCAGTCGGTGGGGCACCCAGATCTCGGGCTCCCACTTCTGGGGAAGGTGGCGCTTGCTCAGTAGCGCCCACGCCGGCGACGGTGAGCAGCACGACCTTGATGCGCGCTGCGACGCGCCAACCATCTTCCTTTTCAAAGCCGAGGGCGGCAAAGGAGCGGGCGAAGGGTTCGCGGAGGCGCAGGCGGTCAAAGAGATCGAGCGCTGCGGCTTCGGGATTCTCAGGGTCAACCGATTCGGCGAGCAGTTCGAGTGCGCACCATGCAAAGACCGGTCCCCACATGGCGGTAGCGGTGAACTCGGGGCTGGGGCTGGGCAACATGCGGCGCGCGGCAGCGGTCCACGGCGCCGGGAAGAGCGATTCGATGCCGATAAGTCGCATGGCGGCACGCAAACGGCGGCGGAAGACAAGTGCGAATGAGGCCAGGTCGACGGGTGCAGCAGCGGGCATAGGCTGAGCGGCCACGGCCTTCCGCGACGTATATGCAGACTGCGCCTGCTCGAGGAAACCTTCTGCGAGTTCCCAGACCTGATCGAAGTATCCACCGCGCTCGCGTTCGGTCGGCCGCTCAGGTGCGTGAACGTCACGCGGATGCTCGGCAAGATCTGCGAATTGCCTCACAACTGCCGGATCGAGGAGCTTACGCAGGGCGTCGTGCACGGGGCGAAGCGAAAGATCAACGAGTGCATCGCCGAGATGGGGAACGCCGCGGCCAGCCAGATGATCGCTGAGCTTGTCCCAGGGCTCGCGCGCGGTGGGCCTGAGCTCGCGCCAGTCGAGAAAGACGTGGGACTGGTAAGCGTGCAACTCGAGTGTGAGGCCGCGATCGAGCACATCACCCGCGCGGCGCAGGTATTCGAGTCCGGTGAGCGAATCGCGGAAGGCAAGAACGGTGGTTCGGTCGCCGCCCAGGCCCAGGCCTTCGCGCAGCCGGCGTTGTTCAAGCTGGCCAGACGCCTTGTCGGCATAGGCTGCGGAGTTGTCGATGGTGCCGTGTGTCGATCCGTAGCGGTTGTTGTAAACGACCAGCGCGCGCTCGGTGCCAGTGCGGTTGGAGTAAGCGAAGACGTCTTCGTCGACCGAGCCGTTGGCGGTGAAGAAATCATAGAGCAAGAAGTTTTCACTCTCCGCAAAGAGCCAGCGGCGCTTGAGCAGCGGTGCTATCTCTCGGTCGTGGCGTTCGACAAGCCAGTGATCGGGCGTCTCGTGGTAGCGCGGCCAGCGGTATTCCATGCCGTATTTTTCGGTGAATCCTTCGACCTGGCCGTGGCCGAACATGGGCAGGCCGGGCAGCGTTGCCATCATGACGGCGACACCGAAACATTTGTCGCCCTTGCCGAACTGGTCGATGGCTGTGCGCTCGTCGGGGTTGGACATGAAGTTGACGTAGCGCTTCATAATGTCGGGATCGAATTCGAGCGTGTTCTTGATGACCGAGCGATACTTGGCGTTGTCTTCATCGCGCAGCATGACCATGAAAGCCGAGTTGTAAACGCGATGCATGCCGAGGGTGCGGACGAAGTAGCCCTCCATGAGCCAGAAGGCTTCAGCGAGAAGAAGCGTGCCGGGAACCTCTGCGGCAACGCGGTCGACCACCTCGCGCCAGAATTCGTGGGGCATGGCGCGATCGAATTCCCCCTGGCTCATGCTGTACTCGGCGCGCGAGGGGATGGCTCCGCTCGAGCCCGGACCGGGAAACCAAAGGCGATGGAAGTGGCGCTTGGCCAGCGTCATGGCGGCGTCGAAACGAATGACCGGGAAGAGGCGCGCGACGTGGAGGATGGTCTGGATGACCTGTTCGCGCACAGCAGGGTTGAGGTAGTCGAGCTGCGCCGTGTCGTTCCACGGAAAGCTGGTGCCGTCGTTGCCGTGGTAGATGTAGCGGACTTCTCCGGTTGACTTGTTGCGCCGGCGAAAGACAACTGCAGCGTCAGTCTGCTCGTAGTAGTGGTCGTCGATCTTGATTTCAACGCGGTTGTCGCTGGAGAGATCGGGGCCGTTGAAGGTGTAAGCAGGGTAGGGCGACTCGCCGCGCGACATAAACCACTCGGGGTGCTCGACAACCCATGGCGAGTCGATGCCCATGTGGTTCGGAACCATGTCGCTGGCCAGGCGCACGCCGTGATGGTAGGCGCGGTCGCGCAGGTGGACGTATGCCGATTCGCCGCCGAGATCGTCGGCGATGGTGTAGTCGTAGAGCGAATAAGCTGAGGCCACGGCGTCGCTGTTGCCACAGAGCAGTTTGATGGTCTTCGAAGCGCGGCTCCGCTCCCATACGCCGATGAGCCACAGCGTGTTGATGCCGCGACGCGCCAGCACGGCCAGTTCTTCATCGGGAATTTCGTCGAGCCGGCCAATATGGCGGCCGTACTGGCGGCTCATCTGCGCCAGCCACACGTAGGTGCTCTTGGCGATGAGCACGGTGGTGGGCATCCATGCGGTATCGGGTGAGAATTTTTCGTACTCGTGCGCGGGATCGCCAAAGACGGGAACCTGGGCCGTGCTGACGATTGATGGCCACTGCTGCGCGCCCGTCTCCCAACGGCGCCGGGCAGCGGCTTCAGCGGCGGTGCGGGCCTGCATGGCAGGCGGGTTGAACTGCATCCAAATGGCGAGCTCTTCTTCACGCAGGATTTCACCGGCCACCTGAATGAGACGGTCGACCTCTTCGCCGAGCAGGGGCTTCCACAGTTTGCGGATGAGCTGAAGCTGGTCGCTGAGCGAGCCGGGCGAGCCCTGGGCGGGGGCGCGCAGCAGTTCGAGCAGGCTGAGCGGCTTGGCATCGGGAACGGGAATCAGCGGCCGCGTGGCGAAATACTCGGGCATCTGCGCGGTCACCTGTCGGTAGACAGTTTTTTCGGCGAGTGATTTGTCTTCAAACAACTCTTCGAAGGGGCGAAAAGCCTGGTTGCGGTTGGCGCTCCAGAGGAGGAGGAGTTCCTCAAGAGCCGCAGCGCGGTGCGGCATGCCGTCGCTGGAGCGCGCCAGCCACTGCTTCGGAGTCTCATCGCCGCGCATCACGCTCTGGCCGGGAAATTGCTCGACGAAGGCCAGCAACATGGCGTCCACCGCGTCGGGCCCTACCTGCGAGCCGAACCAGTCGAGAGCGCGTGTCATCACTTCGGGATCGAATTGCTGGCGGTAGCGGGCCATCAGCACGTGGCTGACCTCGTCAATGAGACCCATGGCGTAGAGTTGGCCTGCGTGGACCGCGCGCTCAGGATATTTATGCGCCTCCCGCACGGTGTTCATGCGGTGGGCAAACTCGCGGCAGGCCGCCAAGTTGGCAAAGACAACATTGCCGTTATACGAGAAGAGGGAATCGGCAAATTGGTAACGCTGGCGCACATTCCGTGAGATATGAAATTCCATCATTAGCCGTCGAACTCCCCTGACTTCGTACCCTGCTTCCCTGCCCTGCCCGGCCCGCGCCGGGTCGTTTTGTTAAGTGGTTCGATGCGCGCGCTTCGCGGTCTTGCCGATGCGGGCAAATCGCGACGCGAGTTTTCGGAATTATTTCTGCTCCCATGAAGGATAAATGACCGGCCCTGATCTCGACCGAGGGGGAATTGTCTCATATCTGCGCATGCGTTGGCAGGTTGGTTTTGTGTTCCGGTGAGCGCCGTCCCAACATGACTCCCGCTCCAGGACCGCTTTAGTCCCCACGCCGAGGCGCGGGACTAACAAACATGCGCATACGGCACGGAACACGATCGGACTATTCGACGGCTTTATGGAAGCGCAGGATGGCGATGGCGAGCAGACCGATTCCCAGCGCCCCCATGGCGGCCATCTGCGGCCAGAGGATGTCCAATCCGATGCCTTTCAGGTAGGTTCCGCGCAGAACAATCAAGAAGTAGCGCAACGGGCTCAGGTAAGTGCAGTACTGCAGCCAAACGGGCATGGTGGCGATGGGGAATCCAAAGCCGGAGAAGGTAATGGCCGGCATGATGAAGAAGAAAGCGGTGACCATAGCCTGCTGCTGGGTGGACGAGACTGTGGAGATGAGCAGGCCGACTCCGAGCATGCAGATGAGAAAGAGAACCGAACCGAGTGCCAGAACCGCTACGTGGCCGCGGAACGGGACCTGAAACCAAAGCGTGCCCACGGTGGCAATGAGGGAGACGTCAAAGAGGCCGATGAGGAAGAACGGAAGGGTCTTGCCCAGGATGAACTCAGCCGGCCGGATGGGCGTGACCATGATCTGTTCGAGGGTGCCGATCTCGCGCTCGCGCACCACCGCGAAGGCAGTGAGGGTGATGACCAGGACAAGCGTGAGGCTGCCAATGACGCCGGGCACAAAGAACCAGCGACTGCTGAGGTTGACGTTGTACCACGGACGCGACTCGAGCGAGACGGACGGCATTTGCGAGGCGATGCCGGGCGCGATTCGGCCCATGCGGTTCTGCTGCGACTGGCGCGCAAAGTCGAGAGCGATCTGTGAGACGTAGGCCGAAGCGATGAGCGCGGTGTTGGAGTTGGTGGCGTCGACAATCACCTGCACCGGCGCGGTTTCACCTTTCTCCAGTTTCCGGGCAAAGCCAGCGTCGATCTCGAGGGCAACGGTTGCGTCACCGCGATCAATCAGATCGCGCGCCTGGCGGCGATCGGTGAGTTGGCGTTCGACATCGAAGTACGGGCTCGAGGTGAAGCGCGAAATAAGCTCGCGGCTCGCCTGGCTATGGTCCTGATCGAGCACGACGGTCGCGACGTGATGAATTTCAAAGGTGGCCGCGTAACCGAAGACCAGCATCTGGACGATGGGCGGACCGATGAGGATGAATCGGGTGCGCTTGTCGCGCAGAGTTTGAATGAACTCCTTGATGAGCATCTGTTTGAGCCGCGCAAACATTGATTCGATCTCCTACTCCAGCCGCTTATGGAAGGAACGTGTGGCTACGATTGCAAGAAGGATGGAAAATACGGCCAGTGGAACGAGGTCGGCTGAGAGCATGGCTGTGGGCGTGCCCTTGAGAAAGATCTTCTTGAGCACTGAAACGTAGTAGCGTGCCGGCAGAATGCGGGTAATCCATTGCAGAATTGGGGGCATCTGCTCGATGGCGAAAAGAAATCCCGAAAGCAGAAATGCGGGCAGGAAGGTGATAATCAGCGCAATCTGGCTGGCTGCGAACTGACTCTTCGCGAGCACCGAGATTAGGAAGCCGAGGGCGAGGACGACGATCATGAAGAGCGCCGAACTGAGGGCGAGCGTGGCGAAGGACCCACGGAAGGGCACCTTAAACCAGGCAATGGCAAGGAAAGCGCAAACGGCCACATCGAACATGCCGATGACGAAATAAGGCGCGAGCTTGCCCAGCATGATTTCCATGGCGGTGACCGGCGTTGAGATGAGCTGCTCCATGGAACCGCGTTCCCACTCACGTGCAATGGTGAGCGAGGTAAGGAATGCGCCAATGACCGACATGACGAGCGCAAGAACGCCAGGAACGATGAATGCGCTGCTTACCAGATCCTCGTTATACCAGGTGCGTGTTTCGACGCCGACGGGGGCCGGTTGGGCAGCGATTCCGCGCTGGCGCAGCCAGTCAAGCTGAATCCGGGAAGAATACCCCTGCACAACCGCCTGGGCGTAGCCGATAAGCACGTTGGCGGTATTGTCGTCGGTTGCATCAACCAACGCCTGCACCGGGACTGCCCCGCCCGCGCTTAGTTGCCGGGAGAAGTTCCACGGGATAACGATGGCCATTTTGGCGCTGCCATCGTCAAGGGCGCGGGTGATCGCTGCGTAACTCGAAACGACGCGGGCAACGTGAAAGTACTGACTCGATTGAAAGTGCTTGAGCAGGTCCTGGCTCTGCTGGCTGCCCTCCTGATCGTAGACATAAACGGGCAGGCCCTTGAGGTCGAGATTGACGCCGTAGCCGAAGAGCAGCATCAACGTAACCGGCATGATAATGACAATGCCCAGGCTGCGCGCATCGCGCAGGATGTGGAGCACTTCTTTGCGGGCCACGGCGATGAGGCGGGTGAGGCTCATGCAGTGCGCGCCTCCGCCGCGGAACTCGTGGTGAGCGAGACGAAGACGTCTTCAAGGGTAGGACGGATTTTTTCGATCCTGCCGGGAGCGAGTCCGCGCTGGCGCAGAAACTCATCGATGCGGGGAGCGGAGACGGCGGCATCTTCAACCGAAAGATGCAGTGCACTGCCGAAGACTGCTGCATCGGTGACTCCCGGCGCAGATTGCAGAATTTCGAGGGCGCGGCCCAAAGGCTCGCACTCCACCAGCAGTAGCTCGCTCCGCATCGAATCGCGCTTGAGTTCGGAAGGCGTGCCCAGGGCTACGATTTTGCCGCGAAAGATGAGCGCCAACCGGTTGCAGTACTCAGCCTCTTCCATGTAATGCGTGGTGACAAAAACCGTCACGCCTTGCTGCGCCATTTGCTGGATGAGGTCCCAGAAGCGGCGGCGCGAGATGGGATCGACGCCGGAGGTTGGCTCGTCGAGAAAGATAATGGGCGGACGATGCAGCACCGCACAACCAAGCGCAAGGCGTTGCTTCCAGCCTCCGGGTAGAGTGCGGGTGACCAGACTCTCGCGGCCTTTCAGATCGGACATTTCAAGCGCCCATGCGATGCGCTCATCAACCTGTTTTGCGGGCACGCTGTAGAGGCCGGCAAAGAGGCGGAGATTCTCGATTACTTTGAGGTCGTTGTAGAGCGAAAACTTTTGCGACATATATCCGATGTTCTGGCGGACGGCCTCGGGATCGCGCGTTACATCGAAACCGGCAACAGTGGCGCGGCCGGCCGAGGGTTTGAGCAGGCCGCACAACATGCGGATGGTGGTCGACTTCCCCGCCCCGTTGGGGCCGAGAAACCCGAAGACCTCGCCCTTGCGCACGGCAAGGTTGAGCCGGTCGACAGCGACAAAATTGCCGAACTGCTTGACGAGGTTCTCGATAACGACGGAGTTTGGGACGACGGAATTTTCGGCTTCAGGCATCGACAGCTTCCTCGCCGGTAACCGAATCAACGAACAGGTCTTCAATGGTGGGCTCAACTTGCTGAATCGAGTCGAAGGGCACGCGCGCGTTATTGAGCCGGGCTTTAAACTCGGGAATCCGGCGCGCGGCGTCGTCAACCACCAGATGCGCGCCATCGCCGGTAAGAACCAGGCTAGAGATCCCCTCGGCGTGTTCCAGCTCCGCCCGCAGTCCGCGCGGCTCCGGCGACGTGACGGACAAAACGCCTTTGCTGAGCCTGGTCTTCAGATTCGCCGGCGTGTCGCAAAAGAGCAAACGGCCCTGGTGCATCAGCGCGACGCGATGGCAACGCTCGGCCTCGTCGAGATAAGCGGTCGAGGTAAGGATCGCCACGCCCTCCGCGGCAAGTTCATAGAGGATGCGCCAGAAGTCGCGGCGCGAGACAGGATCGACGCCCGTGGTGGGCTCATCAAGCAGAATTACCGAGGGCTTGTGAATGAGCGCACAGACCAGGCCGAGCTTCTGCTTCATGCCGCCGGAAAGGTTGCCTGCCCTGCGCGTGCGAAACTCGCTCATGCCGGCTGCTACGAGCAACTGCGTTGAACGAGTCTTGCGCTCATCGCGCCGGACACCGAATAGATCGGCGTAAAACCGAATATTCTCGTCGACGGTCAGGTCGTCGTAGAGCCCGAATCGCTGGGGCATATAGCCAAGCCAGTGTTTGGCGCGCTCAGGTTCGCGAACTACATCTTGACCGGCAATCCGGGCGGAGCCGGAGTCGGGTGGCATGATTCCGGCAAGCATGCGAAGAGTCGTCGTCTTGCCCGCGCCGTCAGGGCCCACCAGGCCGAAGATCTCTCCTCCGCGAACGTCGAAGCTGAGCCCATTGACGGCTATCACGCCGGGAAAGCCCTTCGTGAGTCCCTCGGCCTCAATCGCGAAATGGAGCGGTGCGTTCATTTGCCGGCTGGCGCGTTGGAAGCGGGCTGCGCGGAATTCGTCTCGGGTGCGAGTTCGAGATGCGCATCGGCCGGCATGCCCGGCTTGAGCTCATGATTGGGATTGTCGATGTCTATCTTGATGCGATAGACCAGCGTCACCCGCTCACGATAGGTCTGCACGCTCTTAGGCGTGAACTCGGCGTCGGGCGAGATGAACGAGATGCGGCCGTGATACTGCTTGCCGGGGTAGGTGTCGGTGGTGATGCTTGCGTCCTGGCCCCAGTGAATGCGGCCAAGGTCAGTCTCTGCAATGTAGGCGCGCAGCCAGATGTGGTCGAGGTCGGCGAGCGTGACCACCGGCGAACCGGGCGAAACCACCTCGCCCAGCTCAGCCTGGCGCACGGTGATGACGCCGGCCACCGGCGCTCGCAAGGTGGTGTAGCTCAAGTCGATGCGTGAGAGACCCAGATCGGCGTCAGCCTGGTTCAGATTGGCGCGAGCGATGGCGATGTCTTCTTTGCGGCTGCCTTCGACGGCCTCGTTGTAACGTTGCTCGGCGGCCTTGAAGCTTGCCTCAGAACGCTTGAGCGCGGTTGCGGCAAGATCGCGATCCTGGGTTGAGACTTCGTCCCTGGCGTAGAGCGCCTGGGCCCGCTGGTTGTCGAGCTTCTTCTCGTCGAGATCGGCATGCGCATCCATGACTGCCTGCTGCGATGCACGGACCTCCTGCTGGCGTGTGCCGGCGAGAGTGAGGGCGAGATCGTCGTTACGCACTGCCACGGTTGCCTCGTCGATGCGGACACGCTGCCTGAGATCGGCATCCTCAAGCTGTGCCAACAGCGCGCCTTGCTCCACCTGCTGGCCTTCCTCGACAGGCAACTCGACGATGCGCCCCTGCACTTTGAAGCTCACCAGGCTTTCGTGCGCTTCAATGTTGCCTGAGAGCGTGATCTCGTTGGCCGGTGCGGGCTGCTTTGCGAAGCGCGGATAGAAGTACCAGCCTGCGGCCACGGCCGCGCAGAGCAGAATCAGAATCGGAATCAGTCGTTTCATTGCATCGAACCTCGAGGGGCAAACCGCAGTGCGGCAATTGGAACGCCGTCCTTACGGATTGCCCGCAAATTTCACGATATTTTTCTCGGTGTCGCCCAAGGCGCGCGCCAGCGCGCACTTCGCGTCCACATGGCTCGAGACGGCGAGGATGTAATTCTCCTCGGCGCGGGCCAGCTCATCCTGCGCGGTTACCACCTCAACGTTATTGGCTGTGCCGGCCTGGAAGCGGTCCTGCGCCTCCTGCAACTCGCGTTTTGCCAACTCTTGCCCCTCGACGGCCACCTGAACCTGTTGCGCGGCCGAATCGAGGTTCAAAAGCGAGGCGCGAATGTCCTCGTCCACGCCTCGGCGCAAGTCTTCCACCTGGTCGTCGATGCGGCGCAGCCGCGCTGCGAGCTGCTGCGCTTCTCCTTCGCGGTCGCGGTCGAAGATCGTGAAGTCGATCTGTCCCTGGATCAAGCCCGTTGTATCCACGCCGCCAATCGAGCGGCCCAGCTCGCCAATGTTGCCGTTGATGCTGACCTTGGGATAGAAACGCGCGCGGTTAGCGCGCTGCTGCTCGATAATCGTCGTTCGCAGGCTAATCAGGGATTGATAATCGGCGCGCGACGTCAGCGCCGCGGTGACGAGGACATCGGGCACAGGTTGATCGAGCGACTGGTATCGCAACGGCTCGGCAAGTTCAAGCGGAGTACCCGGATTCATGCCTAGATTACGTGCGAGTTCAAGAAGCGACTGCTTGTATTGGTTGTCGGCTTCGAGCAGCGATTGTCTGTCATTCGCCAATTGCACCTGGGCGCGCAGCACATCCACACCCGTCGCAGTACCGGCGTCGTGGCGGTCCTGCGCCAGCTTGAGGAGGGTGACTGAGTCCGTGACCCGGGACTGGGCAGCCTGTGTGCGCGCCGCAGCCGACTGCGCTGTGAGATAGAGCGACGCGGCAACGCGAACAATCATGTCGCGCGCGTCCTGCTCGCTCAACTTATCGGCGTCGATAGCGCGTTGACTGGCCTTCCACGAACGATAACTGGCCAGATCAAGCACGTTCTGCTGCGCGTAGATTCTGAAGTCGTAATTCGAGAATGGACCAACCACATTGGGCAGCGGAAGGCCCGGAACCGAAATTCCAAAGGCGCGCAGATCGCGGTTCTGGTAGTTGGCGTAGGTTTGCGCGCTCACACGCGGCAACAGCGCAGCCTGAGTTCGGGTCTTGGTTCCCTGATCCTCTTCAACGCGGGTTTGCGCTTCAAGCACGCTCAGGTTTGCCTCAAGCGCGCGATGAATGGCATCTTCAAGCGTGAGCCTGACCGGCGCCTGCTGAGCCCGGGCCGGCATGATCGGGATCGATGTGCCTGCGAGTCCTGCTGACAAAAGAAAAACGGCGGTACGAGTCCTGTATTTCATGCTTTCTGCGGCTTTCCCGGTGCGGCAATGGCCCTCCAGGCGTGATCAAAGCTGTCTTCCATCCAATGGGCCAGCGCGGGTTTTTCATGCAGCGACCACAAGAGAACCGTGCCCAAAACCATCTGCAAAAACTGCATGGCAACCTTTTCTTTTTTGAGGGCGGGATTGATTTCGCCGCGTTCCTGGCCGACGCGAACTACCTCTGCAATGGCTTTACGGCCAAAAACCATTTTGCGTTTCAGAATCTCGCGCACGCTCTGGTTGCCGAGGAACGAGGAGATGAGCGCGCGGGCGAGCTTGGGGCTGCGACCCGGTTCCTCGGCAAGCCGTTGCACCAGGCGATGCAGAACGGTGCAAAACGGATCGGAGCCCGCGGCCACGCTCGCTGCCGCTTCCTCGAGTTTGCCGAGCTGAATCTCGGCCATCACGCTAAGCACGTGTTCCTTGGTGGCGAAGTAATTGAAGAAGGTTCCCTTGCCAACGTCGGCAGCCTCGGTAATGTCTTCAACCGTCACGTTGGCGAGGCCGTGCTCGGCAATCAGCGCGAGCGCACAGCGAAAGAGCTTCAGGCGAGTTTCGGCGGCGCGGCGCTCGCGGCGCCCGGCGCGGGGTGCAGGCGAGGTTTTCAATCCGTCCGCCGGGGCATGGCCGATTTTGTGACCTTTGACCATTTATGAGTTATGACCACTTATGACCATTGGTCATATTGTTAACTCATACACTCTGACTGTCAAGAGGTTTGTGGAATTTTCTCGATGATTTTCAGGGCCGGAGATCGACAACGGCCCGGAAACGAGTCGGGGGGGCGATCAGCCAGCTGCGTTATCGGCTCATATGATGACACGCGATCATCACGCGAGGTGGCTCATTCTTAAGGAAAGAGCCACTTGTTCGCATCGATTGTGTAAAGACTTGAGCGGAAAACGCCGTAACGGCGCACGCTTCGCGTCAATTTGATCCCCCGATTGCGAAGGCTCTGATTTTGCCGGTAAACTATTGATAGCGGAGAGGTGGCAGAGCGGTTGAATGCACCTGACTCGAAAAGTGATTTTAGCCCCTCCGCACCGTACCGCACTTCCCCGCATCGATCCGCATAAACCCATTACAATCAATTTGATGTAGACTATATCCGTCCCGCACGGAGCCGCAAACGACTGCTCCCAAAACGGGGACGATTGGTGACTAAATCGGCGACCGGCGAATTCCTCCACCAAAATGCCTAAACATACCCAAACACTTTCCGCCACCCGATGCGAAATCGCCGCTGAAGATGGGCACTTCGCTCATCCGCACACCGACCGGGCCCTTCAGGAACGGATGCAATTCGCACGTCGCTTCAGAATCGGGCAGGACGGCCGGCCTCAATCCATTCGAGAGGAGGCAACGGAATGAAAATCGTGAGTAAGGCGAGCCTGATGGAACGCGTCACGGTCGGCCCCCGCGGGTGCTGGGTGTGGAATGGCGCGCTCAGCAAAGAAGGCTATGGAGTGCTCCGCTGCGGCAACGGCCAGCGCCCTGCCCAGCGGGTGTTCTGGGAATCGTTCGTCGGGATGATTCCTCCCAATCACCGCATCCTGTCCCGTAAGGTGCCTGGCTGCGTTGGGAAGGCATGCTGCAACCCGGCGCATCACCGGTTGCAGGGGCCGCTCGTGAGTACGGAGCTCGAATTCTGCAAACTCGGCCATCCTCTGAGCGGGGACAATGTGGTTGTCGAGAACCGCAACGGTCGCGAATTCAAGCGGTGCCGTACCTGCCGCCGCGAGGCATGGAAGAGCTGGCAGAGACAAAAGACAGCTGAAAATAAGCGTGCCGAATCTAAGACGGGCAAGAGGTCGAAGTGAAGAATTCCCATAATCTCGGAAAGGAAGCGGCGTCGAGCAAATGCTCCGATTGCCATCTCAAAGAAAGACGGAAATGATTGCAAGAGAAGAGTTGTACGAACTTATTTGGTCGATGCCAATGACGAAAGTGGCCGAGAAATTTTCGGTTTCCGGGAGCTACATGGCCCGTGTCTGTTCGGTCCTGGCTGTTCCGCGTCCTGAGAGGGGATATTGGGCCAAACTCGAATTCGGGAAAGCGCCGTCGCGACCGCCATTGCCCGAAGCCTTACCGGGCGACCCACTGGTCTGGTCGCAAAATGGTGATATCCCAGCACCGCGATTCCGGGCGGTCACGGCAACATCTGCGCCGGCGCAAACACGAACGCGACGCCTGGTAACTGGAATTCACGGTCTCGTACAAGGGGCGAAGCAGCATTATGAAAGGGGCTATAAGGTTGAAGAGGGGCAATTGCTTCGCCCGTACAAACGACAGCTGGTCGATGTAACCGCATCGGCAGCAGGCCTCGATAAGGCTCTCGCATTTGCAAACGACCTGTTCAATGCATTGGAATCTGCCGGTCATCGCGTGCGCTTTGCCTGTGCGAACGAATTGTCTCATCGCCCGCACATCGATGAGCATGAAGAGATACCCAAGCTCAAAAGGCGGGAAAATCCCTACAGTCGCGGTTTGTGGCAGCCTTCCAGCCCCACGGTTGTTTACGTCGGGACCATTCCTTTCGGATTGGCCGTGATTGAAATGACTGAGGCGGTCCTGATGCGCTACGTAAACGGCAAATACATCCGAGAATCGGAATACAAGCCTCCCAAGGCTTCTCGCCAATATGTGGACCATACGTGGACGACAACCAACAACATTCCGTGCGGCCGTTTGCGGCTCGTTGTTTATTCGCCGCATCGAGACGTTTCGTGGTCCATATCATTTCAGGAAACTGTGAAACGAACGCTGACTCCGGACATTGCAAAGATTGTGAAATCCATTAAAGGTTCCGCCGAAGTCGTCCAGAAGGAGATCGAGAAGGCGGAACATCGGGCCGAGCTCAGAAGACAGGAGTCGGAAGCGCAGCAACAGAGATGGCGCCGTGAGGACGACCAGAGACAAATTGCAAAATCGATCAGCGACAGCCGAGAGCAATTGAATCAGGTCATCCAAGCCTGGGCGAAGGCAGTGAGCATCGAGCAGTTCCTTAAGGGAGTTGAGGAGCGGGCTAGCAATCTTTCTGAAGCACAGCGAGAGACCGTGCAGGATCGCCTTCGACTGGCGCGAGAATTCATCGGCGTACAGGATCCGTTCGAGTTCTTGCTTTCATGGAAATCGCCAGGCGAACGATATGTCCCCTTGGCCGCAAGAAAAGCTGGGGAGAATTTATGAGCAGGCAATCTTGCCCCCTCCAATCGATAGGGCCGCGGGCCCTTGGTTATCTCTGCAGTCGTCAGGATGCGTTGAAAACCAGAAACAGCGTCGTGTCAGTCAACCGATTTCCAAGCATAGCGAGCAGTCTGACATAAAACATCCCTCGATGAGTGACACGGGCCGCCTGATATCGCCAGCGAAATCCTTCTTTCATCGCCTCAAACCAGATTGGAGGCCGAATTTTGCATTCGGGAAAGGGGGAGGATCCGATGTCAGTGCGCTCAACGGATTTTAAGTCCCATTTGACCGTCCAAAGCATAGCGTTGCACCGCCCTGCACCGCACTGAATAACAATAGCAGAATGAATGATTTGGGTTAAATATCCACATTGCACCAGTTTTGCACAAAAGAGAACCAAATCACGGTGCAAAGCGGCACCAAAAGCGACACCAGATTTTATGTTCGAGGTGAGAGCAGCGAAAATATAAAATTCGCCGCAGTATAACAAATAATGTTATATTAGATTCTACGAGGATTCTGTGACTGGAAATGCCTTAAGAACTGGACGCGAGGAAGCCAAACTCACGCAGCAAGAAGCGGCGTCAAGGCTTGGTCTCACGCAAGCCTACCTGTCTATGCTCGAACGAGGGCGTCGGCCTGTGACCACGCAACTCGCTGCGCTCGCAATAAAGGTATTCCATCTCCCGCCAACGGCCCTGCCCTTGGAAGCGGACTCTCTTTCGACTCTGGATGAGAGTGCGTTCAAAGCAGAGCTCGGCGCACTAGGATACCCGGGCTTCTCCTATCTGCGCGGAAAGTCTCACCACAATCCAGCTCGATTGCTGTTCCTCGCACTCGACCAAGACAGCCTCGATAGAAGGGTGGTGGAGGCACTTCCCTGGCTGGCCTACACGTATCCGGACATGGATTGGGAGTGGCTCACAAGCAACGCCAAGTTGAACGACCGTCAGAACCGGCTTGGGTTCGTGGTGGATCTTGCCGAGGAAGTCGCAGAGAAGGCAGGCAATGTATCACGAAGAAAAGGCCTATCGCAAAATAAGGCTCAAATAGAGCGTTCGCGACTCGCAAGAGAGGACACGCTCTCCAACGACTCCATGACGCAAGCTGAACGCAAATGGCTCCGACGCAACCGCCCGCCAAAGGCGCGACACTGGAACCTGCTCACGGACCTCGACGTGAAACACTTGGCTTATGTGCCCTCGTGAAGCGATACCAGAACCGTGGCGGTCCTTCCTCAACGAACTGGACCGAATTGCGACCTCGACGGTGCGTCTCGATTGTATTGGCGGTTTTGTTGTCACAATGCTCTACGGGTTGAGCCGTCCTACAGCTGATGTGGATGTGCTCGAAATCGCTCCACGTGCCGCGGCAGATGCTTTCTCTCAGATCGCGATGCTGGGCGGGCCATTATTCCAGAAATATGGCGTCTATTTGGATCGAGTGACTGTTGCGCAGCCACCCTACGAGTACGAAAGTCGCATTCAGGAGATGTTCCCTGGAGCGTTTCACAACTTGCGCCTGATGGCACTCGATCCATACGATCTCGCACTTACCAAACTCGAACGCAACATAGAGCGTGACCGAAGCGATGTACGATACCTGGCTCGTGCGATTCCCTTCGATCTCGAGCTGCTTCGCGACCGCTACCAACAAGAGCTTCGTCCGTACCTCGGCAATCCGAAGCGCGAAGATTTGACGCTGCAATTATGGATTGAAGCAATTGAGGAAGACAGGGCCGTCTGATCGAATCGCCTCTCGAGAAATCGGTGAAAGCTGTCTAATGCATGAAGTGACGTCTCGGAGGCGTTTGGCTGGATGCGAATTGTTTTGATTTCAGATACCCACGGTCTCCACGATCGAGTTCCGCAACTACCGCAAGGTGACATTCTCGTGCATGCTGGCGATTTCATGAACGCAGGTTACGATCTGCGGGAAGTTGTCTCATTCAATCGCTGGCTTGGAGAACAGCCTTTCGCGCATCGCATTGTTTGTGGCGGAAATCATGACCGGTTGTTCGAGAACTCCCCGGAGCTGGCACGCTCGCTCCTATCTAACGGAATCTACCTCGAAGACAGCGGAACAACGATCGCGGGATTCTCTTTCTGGGGATCGCCTTATACTCCCGCGTTCCTCTACTGGGCTTTTATGTATCCTCGCGGTGAAGCGGCAAATGTGCATTGGGACCGGATTCCAGATGCCCTCGATGTACTCGTGACGCATGGTCCTCCTTATGGATTCCTCGATCAGACAACTTCTGACGGACCCCATTTGGGCTGCGAAGAGCTGCTCAAAGCCGTACGACAGAAGCGACCCAAGGTGCATGTCTTTGGCCATATTCACGGAGGAGCCGGAACCTATTACGACGGGAGCACTCGATTTGTTAATGCCGCCTATTTGAATGAGACCTACAAACCCCTTGAGCCTGCAGGGAAGGTCCGGGTAATCGATCTGTGAAATTGCAGCGTGCAGCCTTTTTGGGGCTGAGATCACCCTGAGTGCTCGTGGTGTGAAACCCAGCTTCGCCATGCCAGTGGGCTCGAATCGCGGAATGAGCTGGAAAAATGTATGGCGGGGACGACGGGGCTCGAACCCGCGACCTCTGCCGTGACAG
>DATJSB010000242.1:0-24035 GCA_035504315.1 Occallatibacter sp. | reverse complement strand
TGCGGTTCATTGTTGTTCGGGTACAACCTCAAGCGCGGTGAGATTAGCGTAATCCTGGTTCGGAACAAATGAGAGAACCAGCTTGCCCTGGTGGTTGGGTCTTAACCCGTGAAATGTCTTCGTCAAGGCCTTGAGGCTACCGCCTGTCTCCTTGTAGATGTCGAGATCGTGCAGTAAATAAGTGCCGTTGCAATAGACGTCGAATACTCGCCTTCCCACCCAGGGGCCGTTTGTGTCGCTATTTTCGGGGGCGCCGAACCACTCTTCAGCAAAATACAGGGTAAGTGTATACGTAGCGTCAGAGGCGACGGGAATGGCATAACTGAAGTTTCCAAAGCGCTCCGACTGATAGAGCTCAGGTTCGGTGGTGCCTATCGCCTGATCTCTGTGCGCACGCCGACGGCCATTTTGGACAAACTGATCTGGCACCCACAGCCAACCCTCCCGATCCTCAACAGCTGAATCGCCTGCGACCCAGCGGATGGGCAACATGGTCTTGCCCTCGGTACGCGTCAACTGGATGGCGTTAACGAATGCAACGCCCTTCAGTACATAATGGTTTCGAAATCGTAGATGCAGCTTGCCATCTGAGGCTGGAGAAATCCCTGCGAAGACCCGAACATCGGCCGTGTTACTCCCTCCGGCGTCGGAAAGCGGGTCAAAGTTAGTCAGAATCGGCGCGCCATTTGCTATGACATCAAACATGCGGCTCGATTCTCCACCACCTTCGGTGTTATCGTCGCCGTAGAAAGTCTCTGCGAAGTAAAGTTCCAGCTCATAGTTTCCTGGCTTGAGCGGAATGTCGTAACCAAAATCCTGACCTTGCCGAGCAGAGAGAAACAGTTGCGTATCGGTTGTTCTGAAGATTCGCCGATAAGGAACGGGCCATTCTTCGCCGCCATTGAAGTAGCGATCTGCAGACCAGACATTTCCTAAATGATCCGTGAAACTCTTTGCGGAAGAGCCAGCCATGATCAATACATCGGGATTGAGCGCTCCAGTGCTCGACGTTGGCGCCGGCGAAAAAGTCGTAGGAGCAACTCGTCCTTTGTCGTGGTTGTGAAAATAATACAGGGCTATTCCGGTGATCATGGCGGCCAGCAGCAATGCCGAAATCGGGACGGCGAACTTGCCGACTTGAGCCGGCCGCGCTGGCGAGGAGGCAGGCGGTGCGACTGATTGCGGAGTTGATCCTGCAACACCACTCTCAGGTGCGGCTCTATCCTCGGCGGCCGGAATGAACTGGGGCAAATAGTTGCCCTGCGGCAGGACCAGGTGAAGCAGGTGGCCCGCCCCCTCGCCGGCGTAGTACTCATGCAGACGTTTCCTTACCCGATGGGCTTCTACGCGAACGATCGAGTCCTGCTGTGGGTCGAAGTTTGGTCGCCGGCCCAGGGCCTCGACTGCGACTTCGTATTCGGTCACATGGTCGATTCCAGCAAAAAATTTGTCGCAAACGTACTTGAGGAATCGGCTGGAATTGGTGTGGCTGGCAAATAGGCTGGAGGACATTACCGCTTCGTACTCAGCCAACTCCGCGGCTCTTTCAATTACCAGCATGCCACAACCTCAGGCACCCACTCTAACACCGCAAAATGCCAGCGGCAACCGCTTTCCAATTGGAGTTGTAACGTATCCGCTCAGAATTGTAACGTGACGATGCTCCCGATAACCCCAAGCGTTTCAATTTGATCTCAAAATTCGGTTACAGGAGCGGCCATGTACTCCAATTAACAAGGATTGTGCTGGACACAGTCCGAAAGTGCGATGCATCCTAGCCCGCGAAACCAAATAGTCATCATTGAGAACGTTTACCGATTAGGTCTTCAGGAGGCTGGAAATGAATCGAAAGCTATTTGGCAAGTTGCAAACCTCTTCAAAAGCACACGACGACTCCCGCGCTGGCTTCGTGAAATTGCAACTCCCTCTATTCACTTCATATCCCGTGACCCGGATTCGAGTTCCGGTAAGGTGTCTCCGTCAGATTGCCGCATTGGTGTGCCTGATCCTGCTTGGTTCAGTTTCTACGGCGGCCTTTGCGCAGGTAGACATCTCAGCAACGCTGACCGGTCAAGTCACAGACCAGAATGGCGCGGTAATTCCCAACGCCGTGGTTCACGTGGTCAACGTGGATACAGGCGTGCAGGCCAACACAACGAGTAATGGCATCGGAACCTACCAGTTCGTTTCACTGGCTGCGGGCACCTACACGGTTTCTTGCGCGGTCAAAGGGTTTAAAAGCTTCGCCGCGATACAGGTTGTATTGCACGCAGGAGGCACAACAAGTCTTCCGGTCACCCTCCAGGTGGGTGCGACAAACGAGACGGTCACGGTGTCAGGGTCGTCAGCGATGGTTGACACGCAGACCGCAGACAATCTGATTACGATCGACCCCGACCTGATTGACGCCATCCCGGTAGAGGGGCGCGATCCGCGCGAGTCGATGGAGATTCTGATGCCCGGCGCAACAGCCGCCGGCACGGGCTCAAGCTTTTTCATTCCTGTCACCTCATTCAACGGTGTAACCCAATTGACCAACAACTATGACGTCGACGGCGGCGCAATGAACGATTACATGCATGGGTCGGCAGCATCGAATTTTCCGCAGTCGGAAAACATATCGGAATTCAGCGTGGAATCGGCACTCCCCGACGCTTCTGTCGGGCAGGGCGCGGGAGGACAGATCGAGGCGACCATGAAGAATGGCACCAATCAATTCCACGGGCAGTTTTGGAGCTATCTGCAAAATGGGGCGTGGAACGCGAATCCCTGGTCGAACAACTTCCAGGGCATTCCGCGGCAACCGTTTCATCAGGAATGGTACGGCGGCAATGTCGGTGGCCCGGTATGGATTCCAAAGCTTTACAACGGCAAAGAAAGAACATTCTTCTTCTTTTCGTACGAACGGACCAGCACGTCGAAGAACTCAACTACCAGTGGGCAGACGATTACGGAGGCCGAGCGGGGCGGCGATTTTAGCAACTCCCCTGACGGAGTCCCGATGATCAATGGGGTCGCGATGCCTACAATTCCAACATCCGACTTCGGTCCTCTTGGTCAGCTCATCAACTCAACGGCCGGAAAAGCCATCCTGCCTGTGGCCACCAGCGGAACCGATACATTCACATGGAATCCGAGCGATGTATCGCTGATTCAGACCTGGAATATCAGGATCGATGAGAATTTCAGCGACAAGCATCGCCTCTTCGGCAGCCTCTTCTGGTACAACGATAATCCTACCTTCCAGGACATGTATGACGAGTTCAGCGAAGAGTCCTGGGCAACCCAATACCCCAACCCCGATGCAACGTGGGGCGAGCCTGTGCAGACCAAGGACTGGGCAATCAACGACACTTACACAATCAGTCCCTCAATGCTGAACAATTTCATCCTGGGTATTACGCAATCGGATATTAAAGTTACCAATACCTGGAGTTCAAGCAACCAACTTTTCGATTCGTCGAACACAGGGATCGGTTCTGTCGGCGATACGCTGGCTCCAAGCGTGGAGCAGATCACCACCCCGCGCAACATGGGCGTCGACATTTGGAATGGCTACATCAACCCTGCGGTGCTGCACACCTGGAACATCACCGACAACTTCACGTTTACCAAAGGACGCCATACCATCAAGGCAGGAGTGCTGCTTCGCAACTTCCACGAAATCTTTCAGCAAACCTACGATTCCGGAGGCACTGTGAGTTTCGCGGATTATGAAAGCATCTATGGGGGCACGGGCAACGGAATCGCGGACATGATGCTAAACGGGGGCCCCTTATCGAATAATGGTGCGCCTGCCGGGAATTTTGGAGGGACTTTTTATCAGAACAGTACCCAGAATCTGGATGTCAACTATCCAGCCCGCGAGGCATACATTCAAGACACCATAAAAATCAAGCCGCGGCTTACAGTCATGCTTGGAGCAAGACTCCAGCCGTATTTGGGAGTGCGGCCCACCAACAATGCTTTCGTAACCTTTGTTCCCGGTCAAGCGTCTACGGTCTTTCCAACAGCTCCTACAGGATTGGTGACGATTGGAGACCAGGGTATTCCGAAAAACCTTACCGGCGATCATTACAATGTCGGCCCGCATGCATCGTTCGCGTGGGACATGTTTGGAAACCACAAGGCGGCCCTTAAGGGTGGTTATGGGCTATACACGAATTATGAGGTTCTGCTCGGGTTCAATGGCTATACCACCACCGCGCCCTATGGTGTTGACTATTATCCCTCCCCGGGACCGGATCTGAGCCTTGCGAATCCGTATCAACAGTATGGGAGCAATCCATTTCCTTACACGCCTCCTACCGCAGGTTCACCCGCTGACGCCACTCTCGTTTTTCCGAACCCGCTTAGCACGGTGGCGATCCATCCGGGTTACAACTCAGGCCAGATTCACAAGGTCAACCTGGCATTCGAGATCGAGCCGATTAATACCTATGTCTTTACGGTCGCCTGGGTTGCAACCCGGGGAACTCATCTATATGAGTCGCATAACTTGAACTGGCCCGTTTTTGTTCCGGGCGGGAGCACCAACGACACCGCAAACGTGTATTCGCGACAGCCCTATTATCCGTCGGGCTTCAACGAAATCAACGAGTTCTTCTCCGATTACAACTCGATGTATAACTCACTCCAGATTGACGTTCGCAAGAGAGTATCTCATGGCCTCACTTTGATGGGGAGTTACACCTTCAGCAGCACCTCGGCTCAACAGGGCTGCCGTTATCTGGCTCTGTGTTCAATTGATTACTACAGTCCCGGCACGGTCCATCAGATGACCGCCGCTTTCAGCTATCAGATTCCGGCCTTCTTCAAGGGGAATCAGTGGGCCGATAGATTATTTGATGGTTGGGGGATCGGCGGCACGGGAACGGCGAGCACGGGAAGTTACGGCGCTGTTGGCGATTACAACTGCGATCAATATAACTTCCAGTCCGCAAGCTGTTATGCAAACTTCACGGGCGGAAACCCGCTCCTGTCGAATCGAAAAAGTGTCTCGATGTCCGGAGGAAGCGAGCTTGGTGTCACCTGGCTGGATCCGAGCAAATTTATCAGGGCTGGCAATGCTCTCGAAAGTGGGGTCTCCACGCCGCTTCCTGGAGTGGGGCAGAGACTGTTCCTGGGGAACGCGACCTACGGTGTATGGAAGGGGCCCGCGTCCGGTATTCAGGACTTCAATGCCAGCCTCAACAAAGACTTCAAAATCGCAGAGAACTACAAGCTCAGCTTCCACGCAGAGGCTTTCAACGCTCTCAACCACACCGTGCTCAATTCGCCTGGGTACAACAATACAGTCGGGCCAAACACTGAGGGGTTCGGAATCATCAGCACGGCGAATGCTCCGAGAAACATTCAATTGTCATTCCACTTTATCTTCTGAGTCAGGCCAGTGTAATGGGCAGTTCCGTCGCCGTGAGGTTAAGCTTTCAGCGTGGCCTCACGGCGTATAAACCCTACAGCCCGCGATTTACTGGTGAGCCTCTAGTGGCGGGGTTGACGCGACCGAGTCATGTCCAAACCCCACCCTCTAATCAAACAGTTCTAATTCAAAGGTGCCTCAATGAAAAGGGTGACGAGAAGGCAGTTGATAAGGGTGTTAGCAACGGCAGGCGTTGGATCTTCCATTTTGCGTCCTTCTCAATTGATTGGTTTGGAAAGTTACGGCGGTTGGGTAAAGTTTTCCGGAAACCCGGTGCTTGGCGGTCAGTATGGAACCTGTTTCGATATCAGCGTTCTCGTTGAATCAGGCAAGTACCGGATGTGGGTTTCCTGGCGGCCGAAGCAGAGTGTCGCAATCACTGAAAGTGATGACGGAATTCACTGGAGCGCACCACAGATCGTCCTGTCTCCGGCTCCCGAAACCGGGTGGGAAGACGACATCAATCGCCCGGTGGTGGTGCATCGTGACGATGGGTATCACATGTGGTACACCGGCCAGGCAAAAGGTCACTCAAAGATTGGATACGCCAAAAGCGCAGATGGAATTCATTGGGTCAGGCAATCAGCTAATCCCGTACTCGATTCGACCCTTCCATGGGAGGGCGTTGCGGTAATGTGTCCTGACGTGCTTTGGGACAAGGATGAGAAAAAGTGGAAAATGTGGTATTCGGCAGGAACGCAATACGAGCCGAATGCGATTGGATATGCAACGAGCGCGGACGGCCTGGCGTGGGATAAGTATCCTTCCAATCCTGTTCTCAAGCCCGATCCAATTAACAATTGGGAAAGCAATCGGGTGGCAGCGTGCCAAGTGATTCGCTGGAAGGGGTGGTACTACATTTTTTATATTGGATTTCGCGACATTGACCATGCCCAGATTGGCATGGCGCGCTCAAAGAACGGTATTACAGAGTGGGTTAAGAATGCCGAC
This sequence comes from Occallatibacter sp., assembly GCA_035504315.1. Lineage (GTDB taxonomy): Bacteria > Acidobacteriota > Terriglobia > Terriglobales > Acidobacteriaceae > Telmatobacter. The sequence continues at coordinate 17,662 of DATJSB010000242.1, read as the reverse complement.
AATCCAATCGTCCGACCTACACCGGGTGGCTGGGACGCGGATGCTTGTTACAAACCGTTTGCTCTCTACTCCCATGGCCGCTGGATGCTTTGGTACAACGGACGGCGCGAGCATCTGGAACAGATTGGGCTGGTGACCCGGTCCGGCGAAAGCTTGGGATTCGTGACAAAATGAATACTCGTGGCGGACCATGGAATAAACTGCGGATGCGGGCGATCATCACCTTGATGTTGCTGGCGCAACCCACATGGGCGCTGCATGCACAGCAGGCTTTTTCCTTTTCGTTACTTCAGCCGGAAAGGTTTCGGCACTACTTTACAGGGTTCGAGCGCGACGAAAAAGAGATGTTGGGCGAGGCGCCGCCCGTGCCGTGGGATTGGTTTGCTCAGAACATTCCGCTGCTTGACGTGCCCGACAAGGAACTCGAAGAGATTTATTACTTTCGGTGGTACGCCTTTCAGAAACACATTGTGCATACGCCGGATGGATTCCTAATCAGCGAGTTTCTCGACAACGTTCCATGGGCGGGCAAGTTTAATACGATCGATGCTGCGGCTGGGCACCAGTTGCGAGAGGCTCGCTGGCTGCGGAACCCAGTCTACGCCGAAGACTACGCGAAGTTCTGGTTCGGTCCGGACGGCGAACCGCGTCGTTATAGCTTCTGGGCAGCAAACTCCATCTACCAGGTTTATCTCTCGACCGGAAACAAGCAGTTGGCCGTCGGCCTGCTGCCTGCGCTTGAAAAGAACTATCAGGCGTGGGAGGCGACCCATCAGGACGCGAACGGCCTGTTCTGGCAAATTGACGATCGCGACGGCATGGAATTCACAATTGGCGGGAGCGGCTACCGCCCCACGATCAACAGTTACATGTACGGTGATGCCGAAGCGATTTCAAACATAGCGGAGATGGCCGGCCAGTCCCAGACTTCAGCCGAATACCAGACCAAGGCCGAACATTTGCGCAAACTGATCGACTCCCGGCTGTGGAATCCGCATGACGAATTCTATGAGACGGTACCTCGTCATGCTACAAGCGGATGGTCAGATGTGCGGGAGTTAGTCGGCTATATTCCCTGGTACTTCGATATCCCATCGCCAAACTACGACGTGGCCTGGAAATTCCTCTTCGACCCGAACGGTTTTGCCGGACGATATGGGCCCACCACTGCCGAGCGCCGTAGTCCGAGATTTCGCTACGCCGTTCAACACGAATGTCTATGGAACGGTCCATCCTGGCCATTCGCCACCACCCAGACACTTGTCGCCATGGCCAACTTACTGAATGGGGCAGAGCAGTCGCAGGTAAGTTCGCACGACTACTATCGTCTTCTTTCCACTTATGCGCACTCACAGCATATTCAATCGCCCGATGGCAGATCGATCCCCTGGATTGATGAAGATCTGGATGCAGATACGGGCGAGTGGATCGCACGCACGATTCTCGAAGAGAAGAAACAGCCGCCGCCCAATCGCGGCCGGTACTATAACCACTCTGGATTTGCTGACCTGGTCATCACGGGGTTGATTGGACTTCGGCCATCGAGCGGGAATGAAGTCATCATTCACCCGCTCGTGCCACCTGGCAAGTGGAATTACTTTGCCCTGGATGGCCTTCCATATCATGGACGCCTGTTGACTATTCTGTACGACCATGACGGAAGCCGATATCATCGTGGCGCCGGACTGCAGGTCTTATGCGACGGGCGCGTCGTTGCGCACTCCACAACGCTGCAACCGCTTCACTTTTTGCTCTCAAGCGACACGGGATTGCAAGAAACCGGCGCTTCTCTCAGACCGAAATCGAGCCTGAAGGTCTCTCATTAGGAATATCGGTTTCAGATACTCCATTGCGGGAACGGAACCCCAAACGAACGCAATTCAAAGCCGGAGGAGCCGGATGCGACACATCTTTCGGAAAGCTTTCAAGTACAAAACGTGCTTTGCAATTACATTGAGCATGCTTCTTTCGTTAGCGTCTGTTTCGTGCATGACGGCCGGGCTTATCGCACAAGCGACATCTGCAAAAAAGGGAATTGGCGAATATGGTCAACCCCACGCGGCAAATACCCTGTTGGACTCGCGGGTCGCGTGGTATTACGATTGGCAACCAACCTCTGACGTTCCCAATCCGCCGGCAGACATTCAGTTCATCCCGATGATCTGGGGCGAAAGGAACCTGAATGCTGCCGACGAAGCCGCTGCCAAGAATTCCGGATCGGGGATATTGCTCACATTTAATGAGCCAGACAATGCCGGTCAATCCAATATGACGGTGGCCCAGGCCTTGGCTGCGTGGCCGCAACTTGAAGCGCTCAATATGACCCTCGGCTCTCCTGCTGTCAGTGATGATGCTACCAATCCGAATGGATGGCTGGCCCAGTTTATGGCTGGCGCAAAGGCTGCGGGGTATCGCGTGGACTTCATCTGCATCCATTCTTATCAGTCGAACTTTGATCCTCAAATCGCGACTCAGAATCTACTCAAGTATCTCGATACCGTGCATAAGATGTACAAACTGCCAATTTGGGTTACCGAGTACGCGATGGGCTATTGGCCATCTTCGCAGGGAGTCACCCCGCCATACCCGATCCAGGCTACTTTCGCCGCTGTCTCGGGGCCGGCCTTGGAAAAGCTGCAATATGTGCAGAGGTACGCGTGGTACTCCGATACGCCGAATCAACCATCATGGTCGGCGTACAACACTGACGGTACAGAGACCGCCGTTGGCGCTGCCTGGAGAAAGGTTCCTAAGTAAAGTGAAGCCTGCTCCGACGCAGAACTGCGCAGGTTGATTATGGGCTGTCAGCTCTTTCCAAAGAATTCGTTCGCGGAAAGCTCACAAAGGATGTTCTCCAAATGAGAAATCGATTTTTCGTTAGCTGCTTCCTGTTGTGCGCTTCAGTGCTAATCACCACAAGAGCTGTGGGGCAAAATGCGGTTGGGGCGGCGTCTAGCAACCAAGGCCGGATAGGCCTTAACTTCATTCGTCCGGATGTGAGCGGGCCGGGTAATTACGACTTCAAGACCAACGGGGTTTGGCTGGCTGGGCAACTGGGAGATATGGGTGTGCGGTGGACGCGACTGGCCTTCTCCTGGGTACTGATTCAACCGACCAAAGATGAATTCGACTGGAGTGCATACGATCGAATCGTAGACGCTTGCGAAGCGAGGCATATTCAAATACTCGCCACGCTCGGCGGTCATTTCGATAAGCCACCGGTTCCAGCATGGGCAGGAAAGACGCTGGCCGAAGTGGTGACCAATCACCCGGAGTATCTTGAGAAGTTCGTGCGGGCGTGGGTCAGCCGCTACAAGGACAGGATTCATTACTGGGAGATTCTAAACGAACCATCGGGGCAGCATTTTGATTTAACTCTTCACGCGTATGTTGAAGGAATTCTGAAGCCGAGTTACCGCATCATCAAGTCAGAAGATCCGAAAGCTAAAGTGTTGCCGTGCGCCTACAACGAGCTTCCCGGCGGTAAATCGGATGCAGTTGGACCGCGCGGTCGTGAAGCTTTCTGGGATCTTGCGCGCGGCTACTATGACATTGGCAACCTGCATGAGTATGCCGATTGGAATATCTTTCGAACCCAGCCGGTCGCAACTGAGGAGGAAAAAACGCTGCGCGAGTACAGGGCCATGATGGAGAAACACGGCGAGGGAACAAAACCATTTTGGGTGACGGAGATTGGCTGGTGGGGAACAGGGAGCTTGAGCAACAAGTATGAAGTGTACCGGCAGGATCCCGAGACCGGCGTGACCTTTCAAGCGGACTATTCCGGTAAAGAGATTTTGGAAAACCCGGTCGTGCTTCGCGAAGATGCGTTGCGTGCGCAATGGATGAAGGACCTGATCCCGAGAGTGTGGTTGATTCCTGGGTGCCAGAAGATATTCTTCTGGTCCGCAATGGACGAGTTTGAAGGTGGATTCAACGCCAAGACTGAATATGGCGAGAATGCCCCAAGAAGCGATTTGTGGGGCTTTATTGCTGGCGACAGGACGTGGCGTAAGAGTGCCGTCACATTGCAGGAAATATTGAAACAATGAATGGCGGACTGCCGTTGGGATTTTGCACGAGCGGCGGTGAGCCTGAATGGCATGTCCAAGCGTCGGTCAGAGCCGACCATTTAACCATCTCAGTGGAGTATTTGCTCGATCGGGAAACATTTGTCCGACGCAAAACTCCGTTTCCTAAAGTGTAGGTTTGGGAACGGCCGGATTGATGAGATCCGATCGTTTGTTGTGTAGATTGTAGAGGCGATTTTCGGAGGACCTTTTGAAACGGCGCTCGCGATCCATTGTCGCTGAGTGAGTTGGCGATTTGGCATCAACCGAGGTATCTGCGCACGGATGGTGCAAATAGTTGCCAATCTGATCCTTCCGACATGGGCCGGCGGGTGAACAGGAGACGGGCTACAACGAATCGATTCGGCCATTTGCGGGCTATTGACCGGCAGCACATTTCCTTGCGACCAGGTTGAATCCTCTTGCAGTGGACTCTTGGCGGAGAATTTCGAGGCGGGCGCGCCCCAATGCCGGATTGGACAAGTGAAACTCAAGATTGGCTAACTCGAAACGAGCTCTAAACGCGGTATTGATAAAGGACTTGGAGGCTGCATCGCGCACAATGTTGCTGAGCTGTTTCTCTGCATCTGCAATACCCTGCTTCCCGGAAGCGGCATCCAGCAGCGATGCCGTGATGCCAATGGACCACTGCAGTTCCTGCTCATGAACATTGTTTGAAAGCTGCCGGACGGTCTTGAAGGCTTCGCGGGCTTCTGCGACCTTCTGCTCCAACAGAAGTGCGTTGGCGAGGGCGAGATGGATCTCGATCTGATCGGTTGGGTAATTGAGTTTAGGGAAAGCGGCGACTGCAGCGCGTGCGACACTCACCGCTTCGGCAGCTTTACCCTGATCGAGAAGAATGGACGCGAGTTCCGCATCCAGTTCAAGGGATCTGGACGTATCTCCCAGCTGCTCGAATGATGCTTTAGCTTCCTTTACCGCATCGATTGCGGAGTTCAGATCTCCCTCAACCCAAAACACCTGACTGACTGCCGCAAAGGCATCGGCTCCGCGGCTACGATCGCCACTCTGGCGGCAGATTTCCAGCGAGTCCTGATAGTTGGCCATGGCCGGCTTCAGCTGTCCAGTCCCCAGGTATACATCCCCCAATCCCAGTTCAGCCAGCGCAACGCCGTCCTGTTCGTCAATGCGGCGATAGGTGGCAGCCGCTTCCTGAAACCGTTGCAGCGCCCGGACCGCATCACCCAGACCAAGCTCGATGCTGCCGAGGTTGTTATTGATGGCCGCGATGCCAGGCTGATACTCAATGCGCTGGTCGATTGCAAGCGCCTCTTCGTAACCTTCTCTGGCGGTCTGATCATCGCCCTGGCTTTGCCGGATGGTGGCAAGATAATTGGTCGCTGACGCCAGTCCCTGTTGATCCTGAGTCGTGGCAAAAAGCTGCTTGGCGGTCTGGACAAGGCCAATCACGCGCGTCGCGTTTTGCAGGGGGTCAAGGCTTCTAGCCTCTTCGAGGAGAGCACTGGCTTCAAAGGACGCTGCACCTGCAGCATGGGCTTTTTCGGCAGCCCGCGAAGCCGAGACGGCAGCGCGATCCGTTTGGCCAAGTGATCGAGTGGCCCGGGCTTCCTGCCAGTCGATGCGCGGATCATCCCGCAACGGAGCAGGCAGCTGACGCAAATTGGCGATGGTGCGCAGGGCATCCTGCCACTTGCCTCCGATGACCTGTGCGTTCGCGAGCGAAAGTCCATAGTCGAGATTATCGGGGAAGAAATTGAACAGCGCGCTGTAAGTACGAATGGCGTTCTCCCAGTCGCGCGAAGCCTCCTGAAATCGGGCCTCGATCAATAATCGGTCGGCGCGAGAAAGATGAGAAGAGAGTTCGAAGGCGCGCCGTGCTTCAGCCTCCGCATTTCGGTCGTATCCGAGTTGTTCCCATGCGTCCGCCAGGGCGGCGTGCGGCATGGGCTCGTTGGGGACCAAAGCGACGGCTTTTTCGAGAAGATTACGGGCGCCGGGAAAATCCGATGCCCGCAATTTCTCAACGCCTTCGGAGTAGACCCGGGCTGCTTCTGGATCCGACGGCAAAGCAGCCGCTACCTCATTGGCCTGATCATGAGTCACTTCCGGAACCGCGAGCCTCGTGCGCAAGGCCTGGCCAGCCTGAGACACCAGATCGAAGAGATGGGACTCACTGCCGCTTTCGGAGATTGCGGTCAGTGTCTCGCCGGTTCGCGTATCCTGCAGGCGCAGATCCAGTCGCACGATACCCTCCGACCGGCTACCCAGCTTTGCATAGGAGCCCGACAAAATCAGGTCCGCACCCAGTTGCTGGCCAATGCGAGTCAGTTCGGTAACTGTGGGAAAATCGGACCTGGGCAGGGCCAGCTCCGACTCTTTTTCTGCCACCGCATCCGGCAAAACCGTCCTTAGCTGTTCACCGGCAGCCAACTCCGTGCTTAACCAATCAGAGAATGCCGTTGAGAGCCAGGCGTCTTCCGGATGGCCGGAGAGGTTCCTGAATCCCAGAACGGCGATCGAGCGCCGGGGAGCGACCGAAGTCTGGGCGGGGGTAGCCCGCGGCGAGTCCGATGTACGGTTTCGGTGCAGTCCGGCAAGAATTACCAGTGTGGCTACCACGACTGCTAAGACAACCAACGAAGTGCGCAAAGCAAAAGGGCGTTTTGGCAGCGCAGTAGTTTTCGGGGTGAGTATTGCCGGAGCGACGGCACGGACAGCCTCCGGTGGATAAGAGTCGAGTTCGGCCAACCCCGGTACCGGCTCGGCCGATCCATTCGCAATCTGATCATTCACCGGACCAATAAACCGATATCCGACCTTCGGAAGGGTCTTGATGTAGCGGGGGTTACGCGAACTATCGCCAAGCGCTTCGCGGATCTCGCTGATGCATTGCCCCAGGCTGTCGTCGGTGACAGCCGCCCCGCGCCACACATTGCGGATCAGCTCTTCGCGGCCGACCGCCCGGTCGTGCTGCTGGATAAGATAGAGCAGAACCTCAAATGCCTGTTTGCGAAGGTGCCTTTCAGACCCATCTTTGAACAGCCGGCATTGTGACGCACTAATCTCAATGTTTTCAATGTGATAGTCGTCGGTCGCCGGCTGCATCATGGTACCAGAAGCGGAATTTCTGAATAATTTCTGATTTCGTTCGGTACGCGAACCCGATTCCACGCGCTTAATCGGTTCAATTCGAAGCTGGGTCCAGGGGGACGAGGCGATTTTACTCACTCCGCAGCACCCAAGGCAACAAATCGCGGCGTGCCGCGACATGACCGAGTGTCTGGCTGCGCCCCCAGGGCAATGGCTCTGAGCAACGTCAATTTCTGACGGCGGACGACGGTCGAGATGAACCTGTGGCTGGCAGCAAACGGCGCAGGTGGCGGAGGCGGATCATGACAATGAGAACGTCGAGTAACCAGCTTCTGCGGGGGCTGTTACTCTTCCTTGCAATTGTGCTGGCTGCATCTGCCGCATCGGCACAGGTGCTAGGCCTCGCCACTTTGCGCGGCACGGTCTTTGACCAGACCGGCGCCGTGGTGCCATCCGTAACAATTAAAGTAATGGACCAAGCCACGGGTGTGCTGGTTCGCGCCCTGACCAGCAGCAGCGATGGCGCCTATGAGATTCCGGATCTCAAACCTGGCACATACAAAGTGCAAGCCTCCCTTAGAGGCTTCGCGACCGTCGTATTCAGTGATGTGGTGCTCGACTCCGGGCACATTGAGCGCCTGGATGTGAAGCTCACTCCCGCGACCGTCAACGAGACGATAAATGTAGTTGCCGGCGCTCCGGTGATTGAGACCCAAAGTGGAACTATTACTGATGAATTCACGAGCAAACAAGTAGTGAATGCGCCGCTCGTGGAGTATTATCCCGAACCGTTTGCGATGTTTCAGACGCTGCCGGGAGTTCAAACATATAGCTGGAACCTCGAGGTCAATGGCATGCTTTTCGACCAGGTAGGCCAGGAGTTCGACGGCGTTTCCAGCGATAGCTATGGGGAGCAGAGGAACAACATGTACTTCTATCAGGAGGCGAGCATCACGCTAGTGGATGCGCCAGCTAGCAGCGCGCGCCCGGTCTCCTACAACCTGACCTCGAAGCGCGGCACGAACGCCTTTCACGGGTCAGCGCACTACCAGCGTATGGACGAGGCGTTTTTCGCGCAAGCACCCCCCCAGACTGCTCCTCCACTGACTCCGCTGCAAAAGCCGCACGGCATGGAACACGACGGCCAGGCCGAAGTGGGGGGGCCGATATGGAAAGACAAGACTTTCTTCTACACCTCCTATTACTTGACACGAACTCCGGCAAGCACCTACGAGGCGGCCGTAGTCCCCTCGGCGGCCATGATGCAAGGGAATTTTGGTGAGCTCTGTCCGGTGGGATTCAATTCCAGCGGCATGTGCAACAGCCAGGCGCTCCCGAACCACCAGCTCTACAACCCATTTAACGGGCAGCCATTCGCAAACAACGTCATTCCCCAAAACATGCTGAGCTCGGTTTCTCTTGGCCTGCAGGGGTTCTATCCAACCCTCGCGCAAGGCGTTGGTTACACCGGTTCAAACAATTATTTGTGGCTGCACCCCTATACTACGGGTGGCAATTTTTCCGACTACTACAGCGGGAATTGGCTCTTCCTTCGCCTCGATCAAAACCTGACCTCGAAAAACTCGGTGTTCTTTACCGGACAGCTGCGGAACACTCCCTACGACTGGCCGGGCGGCGTACCCTCCCTTCCCCAGACCCATATCAGAGATGAAGGGATGCTTACCCTGCAAGACATTCATACGTTCTCGCCCCGGCTGGTCAATCATTTCGCCGCCGGCATATCGCACGACCTCCAGGTTTATGGGAAGCCGGGCAATGGCCTTAACCTGCCCCACGGTGAGACTCTGATCCAGAAGATTGGGCTCCAGGGAGTGGACCCCAGCGGATACAACGGAGTGGGAATGCCCAGCATCGGTTTCAGCGGGCAAAGCGCTCCCACCGGTTTGAGCGAACTTGGCTATACCCAGGACAACGCGACCGACTGGTCATTGTCGGACGACGTGACCTGGACCAAGGGCCGGCATGTATTGTCGTTCGGCGAGACGTTGCAGCACTTCGCGAATGGGAAGGACGCCGACTCCGGAGGCACGCCGGATTACGGCAGTTTTAGTTTCGACGGCCGATACACGACGGGCTGGCAGTACAACAGTTCCAGTTCTCAATGGTCCGCTCTCTCCAACTCCGGCTTTAGCTATGCCGATTTCTTACTGGGTTTGCCAGAGTATTCAGAGAGGTCGTCCCCGATGCTCAACCGCACGCTGAGCACCAAGGTATTCGGAGTCTATGCCGCCGATACCTTCAAGGTCACGCCGAAACTCACTCTGGATTATGGCCTTCGGTGGGACTATGAGGGACTCAACAACTACGCCGATGGCCTGATGTACAACTTCAACCCGGCTTTGAACGAAATCATTGTTCCCGCCGTTCACCTCAGTCAGGTAACCCCCAATTATTTATCCGGGCTCGCTTGTCCACCAGGAGCAGCGCCAACCTGCGCGTCCCCGACAATCGTTTCGGGAGATGAGCGCCCAACTCCCGATCTGGGCAATTGGGGACCGCGCATCGGCGTGGCGTATAGTTTGCCGGGGAAGGCGGTTATTCGCGGTGGATACGGACTCTATTGGCAGCGCTACACCCGCTCCTACACCGGAACGCAAATCGGCTACTATGACGGTCCTTTCTGGCCTCTATCGCAGAATTATTACGCCCCGACCTTCATGCCGCCGCAAGTTCCTGGTTCCACCCCGCCACCATTGCAGTTTCCAGATCCCTACGCGACCTCGACTTTGGCGGGACCGTCGCTTGCCAGCGAGGGTTTAGCCGACCTGGGAACACACTGGCATCAGGGCTCGATTCACAACTTTAATGTAACGCTGGAAAAGGAGATAAAAAAAGCGATAGGCTTACGCGCCTCCTACGTCGGGTCGCGCTCAGAAAATCAAATCTATTTCTTAAATACCGATCAGAAACCAGCGAATATGACTCCCTATGTGAATGCCAATGGCGTGCCCCTCGTGCCGTTCCCCAATCTCAGCTACGTTTGGCAGGCCCTGAATGGAGGCAAGGCGCACTACGATGCCTTCGAGTTTGAGGCCAAACGCCGGCAAGGCTCCATCACTTTCGACGCTTCGTATACGCTCGCTTCCGACATCAGCAATATAGGGAACGTCGATGGCGCAAACGTCGCGCAATACCTGAGCCGCTGGGCGGCCAATGGCGGTGATACGCGAAATCGCGTCGTACTGACTGCCATGTGGCATCTTCCCTTCGGTACGGGGCAGCATTTTCTTTCCGATGCCCGGGGATTCGTCAATCAGGTAGTCGGGGGATGGACGGTGCAACCGATGACCTATTTGGCCTCAGGATGGTTGTTTGGCCCGTATTTTTGCGGCAACCTGGATTACCCAAACACCAACACGTATTGCGGTCTGCCGGACGTAATTCCAGGCACCAATGGCAATCTTTCCCGCGGCAAGCGCAGTTATTCCCGCTGGTTCAACACGCCTGTTGTCAACTGTGCCGATCCGAATGGCTGTGGGCTCGGTAGCCCGGATAGTACGCCTTATGTCTACTCCCAGACTGGCGCCTTCATGATTCCCGGATGCCCGGTAACCGATCCTCTATGTCTCAATTCCGCACAGGCAGCCGTGGGCCGATACGGGAACGCGGGCGTAAACAGCATGCACGGGGATCCTCTGGATGTGACGCACTTGGGCGTTGCGAAAAATTTCCCCATTCGCGAGCAGATGGCTCTGAGATACTCGCTTCTGATTTCCGACCTCTTTAACCATCCCCATTACTACAATCCGGACGGCACGATAACCGACCTCTTCAATAATGGCAGCGGAGGACCATGCGTCGGTGTCCTCAACAACTATAACTGCGACAGCTCCGAAGGTGTTTTTGAGGGCAACCATGCCGGCTTTCGCACCATGGAGATGAAAGTGCAATTTGACTTCTAGTCAACCTTTGCGTAGGGATGGCGGCAGTTGCGCGCGTCATCTCCGCTCCCAGGAGTGAGCAGCAGTCTTCACTCGATCAGAACATACGGTCTTTCGCCGCCCAGTCCCTCATCGGCGAATTCCAGCTGTTCAGAACCTGATGCCATTGACGGTACGGCCGCTTTTTGAATGGAAGCTCCACGTGGAGCATTCGGGCCAAATAGAACACAGGCTACTACGGAATCCCACATAATGATGACGAAATGGACGCGACGGGGAATTCTCAAAGCAGGACTTGCCGCTTCGGCCAGCGCAGCCTCACCGGTTAGCGGGTGGTGCTGGGCGGCCGGACCATCTGCATCTGCGCAGGTTTCATCGCCTGGGCAGAAGGCGGATCCGGTCGAAACGGGCAATGACCGAAATTTGTCCTGTCGCGAAAGGATTTCTCTGGACCCGGGATGGCGCTTTCATTTTGGGCATGCTGCTGACGCCGCAAAGGATTTCGGTTATGGTGCCGTGGCTCGCGAACAAACCTTCGCGAAGAGCGGCGATTTCCCGGACGTTTGCCAGCTCGATTTCAAGGACGCTGATTGGCGCACCGTCGATCTTCCCCATGATTGGGCGGTGGAACTTCCAGTCAGGAATGCTCCTGAGCTTCCTGACCATGGCGGCAGGCCGCTGGGTCGGGAATATCCCGAGACCAGCATTGGCTGGTATCGCCGAGTATTCGATCTCGAGGAAGCCGATCGCGGGAAGCGCATCGCGGTTGAATTTGACGGAGTATTCCGCGATGCGATGGTCATCTTTAATGGCTTCTACCTAGGAAGGAACTTCAGCGGATATGCGCCTCTATCCTTTGATCTGACAGACGTGGCCAACTTTGCAGGCAGGAACGTCCTCGTGGTGCGAGTGGACGCTACGCTCGGGGAGGGTTGGTACTACGAGGGAGCAGGCATCTACCGGCATGTGTGGCTGGCAAAGACCGCCCCGGTGCACCTGGTCCCGGACGGGAACTTCGTCAGATCCAAGTTGCAGCGTGGCCGCGCCTCCCTCATCCTTGCCGCTGAGGTTCAAAATGACGGCGAGTCAGAGAGCAGCTGCAAGATAGAGTGGGAGGTCATCGATCCGAGCGGACGGGCAGTCGGCGCCACCGTGACGAAGCCACAGACACTTGCTGCGGGAGAAAGAGCCACGTTCGAATGTCAGCTTGCCGTCGACAAGCCGCAACTCTGGTCGCTCGAGGAGCCGAACTTGTATCGCCTCATCACCACCGTGGCTACTGCACACGGAATCATCGATTGCACCGAAACAATGTTCGGTATTCGCTCCGTTCGATTTGATCCCGATCGCGGCTTCTTCCTCAATGACAGGCCGGTCAAGATCAAGGGAACCTGCAATCATCAGGATCATGCGGGTGTCGGCACGGCTCTGCCCGATCGCCTGCAATACTACCGGATCGAGCGACTGAAAGAAATGGGATCCAACGCCTACCGAACCGCACACAATCCACCCGCTCCCGAACTTCTGGATGCCTGCGATCGGCTGGGCATGCTAGTTCTGGATGAGACGCGCATGATGTCTTCGGCTCCAGAGGGACTAAGCCAGCTGGAACGTATGATTCGCCGCGACCGAAATCATCCCAGCGTCGTAATGTGGTCCCTGGGCAATGAAGAATGGACGGTGCAGGGAGACGACCGCGGTCGCCGCATCGTCGAGTCCATGAAAAGGTTGGCCCACCGGCTAGATCCGTCCCGGCCCGTGACTGTCGCAATGGATAGCGACTACTCCAGCGGACAAGGTGTACCGAGGGCGGTGGATGTTCAAGGGTTCAATTATCAGCGTGAAAACCTGGACGCGTTTCACCGCGCATTTCCCGCTTTGCCAACAATTGGAACAGAAACGGCTGGCACCTACTCAACCCGGGGGACCTACAGCAACGATGCCGTCAGAGGATACGTGAGCGCTTACGATGTGAATTGCCCGGATTACGGCGCTACCGCGGAGAAATGGTGGAGCTTCTTCGCTGAACGTGAATTCCTGGCTGGCGGTTTTGTCTGGACCGGTTTCGATTACCGCGGTGAGCCCAGCCCGTATGGCTGGCCCTGTGTCAGTTCGCATTTCGGCGCCATGGACTCCTGTGGGTTCCCCAAAGACAACTACTTTTATTACCAGGCCTGGTGGGGAACAAAGCCAGTGCTGCATTTGCTGCCCCACTGGAACTGGGAAGGTCAGGAGGGCAAGCTCATTCCGGTGTGGTGTCACACCAACCTCGACAGTGTGGAACTCTTCCTGAACGGAAAGAGCCTTGGAGTCCAGCGCGTTCGGAGACATTCCCATCTTGAGTGGAAAGTAGAATATGGCCCCGGCGCGCTTGAGGCGCACGGCTTCAAAGACGGTGAGCTCGTTCTCCGCACGCGACGGGAAACTGCGGGCGCACCCGCGGCCGTCCTGGCCATTGCCGATCGCGACCAGCTCGCCGCCGATGCACAAGACGTTTCTGTCGTATCGGTCCAAATTGTTGACCCGACCGGACGGGTTGTGCCCACCGCAGACAACCAGGTGCAATTTCAGGTCACAGGCCCCGGCCGCCTGATTGGGATTGGTAATGGCGACCCGAGCTGTCATGAGCCCGACAAACCCGCTTCATTTACCGCCGGGACAAGGAGCGTGTTCAATGGGCTTTGCATGGCATTAGTACAATCTCTCCCGAGCCCAGGTCCCATTCACCTGTCCGTCATGTCGGACGGACTGAGAACGGGTACGGTGACGATAAAGGCGATTTGAAGGAGACCTCCGGGATTTCGGCGCGAATGTGGTTCAGCGGCTGGCGCACATCGGCGAAAGGTCAGGGATGAACGGCGACAGATTGAAATAGAATTCGCGCGCAACCAACAAAGGCTCGGATGGAGGCCAATTTCTCTATGCGGCATCCGGCGAAATATTCGATAGTACTGACGGTATTGCTCGCGGGCGTTAGTTTGGCGCGGGCACAGGCGATGCCGCGCGAAAAGTTCTCGATGGATTTTGGTTGGAGATTTCATCTGGGCGACGAGTGGGGCACCGGCGAGGTGCCGATAAATCTTGGTGTCAGCACCGGTCCGGCGGGGCCGGATTTCGATGATAGCTCGTGGCCCACCGTCAATCTCCCCCACGACTGGGCGGTTGCTCTTCCGTTCGATCGGAATGCGCCTGGCGACCACGGGTATAAGCCCATTGGACCCGGCTTTCCGCAAAACGACGTCGGCTGGTATCGTCGTACGTTCACCCTGTCGGCTGATGACGAGGGTAAGCGCATATGGATCGAGTTCGGCGGTGTTTATCGTGACAGCTTGGTTTACGTGAATAATTGCCTGGTCGGTCGTCAGCCCAGGGGATACAGCTCGTTCCGCTACGACATCACAGACTTAGTCAATTACGGCGGCAAAAACATAATTGCCGTACGCGTGGATGCCTCGAACTTCGAAGGGTGGTTCTATGAAGGCGCCGGCATCTATCGACACGTCTGGCTGGTGAAAACGGGGCCCGTGGCGGTGGTTCCAGACGGTGTCTTTGTCTACAGTCGATTCAAGAACAACGTTCCGCAGGGCCTCGCTGAAATCAACATCGAAACCAGAGTGGCGAGTTATAAGGCCAACTCATCCGATGTCGTCGTGGATTACGCAATCCTTGACCCTGGTGGCAGGACCGTCGGCACCAGCCATACTGACGCCACGATTGCGCCCTCGTGCAAGAGGGACCTCAAACAGGAAATCCAAGTAACTTCGCCGCTCCTGTGGTCTCCCGAAACGCCGCGCCTCTACAAGCTGGTGACCACCGTTCGCTCCTCCGGCAGAATCATGGACCGTGTAGAGACCGCGTTCGGCATTCGCACGTTTGTATTCGATTCCAACAGAGGGTTCCTCCTCAATGGCGAGCCCTATGTTATCAAGGGCACAGCCGATCACCAGGATCACGCTGGCGTAGGCACTGCATTGCCGGATGCACTACAGTATTTTCGCGTCCGCGCTCTCAAGCAGATGGGCTCCAATGCCATGCGGACCGCACACGGCGAGCCAACCGAGGAATTGCTCGAGGCCTGCGATCGCTTAGGCATGCTGGTGCTGGATGAGAGCCGCACGTTTGCCAGCGACGCGCAGGATCTTCAATTACTCAAGAACCAAGTTCGTCGCGATCGCAATCATGCCAGCGTCTTCCTCTGGTCGATCGGCAACGAAGAACCCCTGCAAACCACGCCCATCGCGGCGCGCGTGGCGCGTACCATGCAGACGCTGATTCATAAGCTTGATCCAAGTCGCTCGGTGACCTACGCCGCCAGCGTGGGTGACGAATTCACCGGCGCAAACAGTGTCACCGATGTACGCGGCTGGAATTACCACGTTGGCCCGTCCATGGACGCCTACCATGCTGCACACCCGGAACAGCCGAATATTGGATCGGAGACTGCCAGCACAATCACCACCCGCGGAATCTACCTGATGGACAAAGAGCGTGGCTATCAGAGCGCCTACGACGACCGCGAAAATGCTCGCGAGGGAGTTGACACCGCCGAATCATGGTGGACATATTTTGCTGCCCGCCCGTGGCTTTCCGGCGGGTTCGCCTGGACGGGCTTTGACTATCGCGGGGAAAACGGCTGGCCTGATATCAATGCGAACTACGGCATCATGGACAATGCCGGCTTCCCGAAGGACAACTACTACTATTACCAATCGTGGTGGAGCGACAAGAAAGTATTACACCTACTTCCCCATTGGAACTGGAGCGGCAGGGAAGGGCAAAACATTGACGTCCGATGCTTCAGCAATTGGGACGAGGTTGAGCTCCTGCTGAACGGCCGGAGCCTGGGCACAAAAAAGATGCCCAGGAACTCGCACCTTCAGTGGACGGTGCCCTATGCGCCCGGTACGCTCGAGGCCCGCGGTTATCAGGACGGAAAGCTCATGGCCGAAGAAAAGGTGCAGACCACCGGAGCTCCCGCGGCGATCAGACTCACGCCCGACCGCACGACGATCAATCCTGACGGCGAAGACCTTTCCATCGTCACCGTGGCCGTCACCGATGCACAAGGCTGCGTGTTTCCTGTTGCCGACAATCAGGTCAGCTTTGAGATTAGCGGTCCCGGAAAGATCATCGGCGTCGGGAACGGCGATCCCAGTTCTCATGAGCCCGACGTTTACCTGAATTATTCCCCGGATCGGTATATCGCTATGAACGATTGGCGACTAAGGGTGGTTTCGGATCCGAAAGACCGCCCGGAAGTGAGTGAAGAGGTTTCCGACGCAGATTGGGACCGCGCCGATGTGAATGCTAATTCCGGGCCGTTGCGCGAAAACACCTCGGCGGTGTTTCGCGCACATGTCACCCTGTCGGCTGACGATCTCTCCACGTCAGCCCTCGTGCTTCGCTTCGGAAAGATTGACGACGATGGATGGGTCTATGTAAACGGTCAGTCGGTGGGCGAGTCGCACGATTGGCGCACCTCTCCGGCATTTAATATTCGGAAACTCGTTCACGAGGGCGAAAACTCGATTGCCGTGGTAGTCCACAATAGAGAAGGCGACGGCGGGCTCAACGACGGTGTGAGCCTGATTATTCCGAGCAGCCCCGTCAATCCCAATTGGAAACGCAGCGTCTTCAATGGCCTCGCTCAGGTGATCGTCCAGGCTGGAACCGAGCCGGGCGAAATCCGGCTAAGCGCACACGCCGACGGCCTCGCCGCCAACACAGCCGTCATTCAGGTCAAGGGACACGGCCCCGGCCCCCAAGCGTCGCCCTAGTCTCTCGCGATGTCAACAGTTGACTTCAGCCCTTAGCACGCTTCCAACCTCAGGCGGGTCGATTTGATACTGGGCGATTCAGGTTCCCCCGCTGAGTCTTCGAGTATGCAAGGATCCGGAGGATTTTCCGCCTTTTGTGTCCGCCTCGCACCACGTTCCTGTGCCCGTGACGCGGATGCCAGCCGTAGGCAGAGACTGCGTCGAAAACTTCGACATCCGGCCCGCAGCATACGTGCTCACCCCGTCCCGCAGCCAGCTCCTCGATGCTGCATCGTTGGGTAATCTGGCAGGTCGAATGACCCGCCGACTGGCAGTCCCGCGAGCTTTTTTAGCCAATGGCTGCCAGTTCCCACCAAAGCTCTTGCACCTCCGCAACACCACATGCCGCGCCGCGTAGCACAGGAGGTTGCCACAGCTCACGTCCACCGTGGTGCCGACCTGTCTCTCGCCAAAATTTGATACGCGAACGAAAACAACCCGCGTTTTACGGTTAGGACCAGGATGGGATCCTTGGACGAGAGCTCTGCGGGTAAGAATCAGGAGCGTGCCCGGCAAATTCTGTACCATCAGCAATGAGAGGCAACTCGGCATCGTAGGAT
This sequence comes from Occallatibacter sp., assembly GCA_035504315.1. Taxonomy (GTDB): domain Bacteria; phylum Acidobacteriota; class Terriglobia; order Terriglobales; family Acidobacteriaceae; genus Telmatobacter. The sequence continues at coordinate 242 of DATJSB010000242.1, read as the reverse complement.
TTCAGTGATTCCCGAAAGATCCGAGCCGATGTATTCGAATTTGTAGCTGCCATCCGATATGACGCCGCAATGAAGGAGAGCCGCGAACTGCGCCTTTTGTTGTAAGCGTCAGACCAACGCATGCCGTGTTATCTGTGGATGATTTGCGGCCCAGGCGGCAGGGGTACGGTCGGCGAATCGCTGAAGGGGCGCGTTGGCAAGCCCGGGCAAGATGTCAGCGAGGTAATCGCGTACGGGGATGT